>JAYGEB010000477.1:0-17251 GCA_046582595.1 Alphaproteobacteria bacterium
ACCGCGTCTTCCAAACCTACGAAGAGATCGTCGATGCCTGCTGCGAGGCCTGGGCCGATTTCACCGCCACGCCCGACAGAATCGCCTCCATAACGCGACGCGAATGGGCAAACGTGTCATGACTTATGACGTCTGGTATTATTCACCCAGGGAAGCTATCACGGACCATGGCTATCAAGGCAAGGGCAGGCGAACCGTGAAACGGGCGCCGCCGGACATTCCATTTGAACCGATTCGGTTGCTGGCCGTGATCGTGCCGCCGTGGGCCTCGATGATTTGCCGGCAGATGGACAGGCCCAAACCGGAATGCTCGCCAAACGCCTCGCCGGCGGGCCGCTGGCTGTAAAAGCGCCGAAAGATCGCTTCTTCCTGTCCGGGGGGAATGCCCGGCCCATCGTCCTCCACCACCAATTGGGCCATCTGTGCCTGGCGCTCCAGGGCCAGGCTGATGGTGCCGTCGGCTGGGGTAAAGGAGAGGGCGTTGCCGACCAGATTATCGACCACCTGACCCAGGCGGCTGGGCAGGCCATTGATCACGACCGGATCATCGCCATCCAGCGTCACGGTGAACCTGGGGCCTGGCGCGCCGTCCGCCGATGGCCGCATGGACAGCCATGTTTGCAACAGGGCCGTCAGGTCCACCTGTTCAGATTCTTCCCGGGCCAGTTCCGCATCAATCCGGCTGGCGTTGGAGATATCGCTGATCAGGCGGTCCATGCGGCGAATATCCAGGGCAATCACCGCCATGAGGCGGCTTTTCTGCGACGGATCATCGGTGCGGTCGATGGATTCCAGGGCGCTGCGCATGGAGGTCAGCGGGTTCTTGATTTCATGGGCCACATCGGCCGCGAACACCTCGATCGCGTCCAGGCGGCCGTACAGGGCTTCCGTCATTTCGTGCAAGGCAACACTCAAATCGCCGATTTCATCGCGGCGGTGGCTCAAATCGGGAATTTGCGCCCGCCGTCCCCGCCAGCGGCGCACCCGGTCGGCGGCGGCGGCCAGGCCGCGGACCGGGCCGGCGATGGTGCCGGCCAGGAAAAATGACATCAAGACCGTCACCGTCAGGGCCAGGGCGAAGGCCTGTAGAATGGCCAGGCGGGCGTTGCGCACCCCTTCCTCGATCTCGGTGCTGTCGGCGGACAGCAGCAAGGCGCCCACCACCCGGCGCAACTGCTGCACCGGCACCGCCACGCTCAGAATCAGGATCAGGGTGTCATCCTTCAGTGTCCGGATGGCGCCGCCCACCTCGCCGCCCAACGCCACCTTTAACTCCGGGTAGTCGAGCAAACCACCGCCCAGGCGCTCCCGATAGGGCGGGAAGGCCGGGCCCGTGGGCAGGCGCGGCAACAGCCAGTCATAAATCTTGTTGAAAAACCGCATGACCCGGTCCGTGGGGTCGGCGGGGGGCAGATAGCGCAATTGCACCTGCCGGCCGGCCGCCACCAATGTTCTGGAATCCGCCAGCAGGCCGCCGTCGGGCAGATACAGCCGGGCCCGGTTTCCGGTCGGCACCACGAGGCGGCGGATGATGCGGGCGGCGGTACCGCGCTCCAGGCGGCGCCGGTCCTCTGGGCCCGTCAGGGCGCTTTCGCCCAGGGCGCCGGCGATAACCTCCGCCTGGCTTTGCATGGCGGCGATCTTGGCGTCCAGCAGGCCGTCGCGGTATCGGTCGAGATAGAAGATGCCGCCAACCAGAACCCCCAGGGCCAGGACGTTCGGCGCCAATATGCGCAAGGTCAGGGTGGAAAAGCGCCGCCGCCGCTCCGCTCCGGGGCCCTTGAGTCCGGACAACCGTATTTGCGCCGGTTCGGCCGGACGGGGTCCAGGCCGGCCAAGCTGGCTTACCACCCCACCACTCCATGTTCCCTTTCGCCACCCAAGCCTGAAATTCGGCTCCAAGGACAAGGTATTGCAGATTTAGACTACATTGAAAACGCACTAACAGCCGGAACTGTCCATTCCCGAGGGCAGTTTGGTTTTGCACAGTTTCGCATCGTCCAAGATGGCGCCGGTCAGAATGGCATCCGTCAGGTCGGCATCGGTCAGATTGGCCGTCGCCAAATTCGCGCCGGTCAGATTGGCGCCGGTGAGATTGGCGGATGACAAATTGGCCCAGGCCAAATTTGCGCCGGTCAGATTGGCGCCGCGCAGGTCCGCGCCGGTCAGATCGGCGACGGACAAATCGGCTTTTCCGAGGTCCGCGCCGCGCAGGTTGGTGCCCAGCAACTTGGCATCCGCAAGATAGGCGCCCTGCAAATTCGCGCCGGACAAATTGACGCCCGCCAGATTGGTTCCGGTCAGACTGGTCCCGACCAATGTCGCGCCGCTCAAATTCGTGCCGGTCATGTCAACCCCATGCAAATTGGCTTCGGTGAAATCGGCGCCGCGCAAATCGGTTTTCTTTATGATCGCCTGCAACAAATGGGCGCGGCGGAATCCGCTTTTTGGGAAGCTGGCGCCACTCAGGTTCGTGCCGCTCATATCGGCCAGATTGAATTGCGCGCCCACCCCCACGGCGCCGCGCAGGTCGGCCCGGCCCAGGGATGTGCCGTCCAGGTTGGCGCCATCCAGCCTGGCGCCACGCAGGTCGGACCACCACAAATTGGCGCCTTGAAAGTTCGCCTGCCGCAGATCGGCTTTTTGCAGATCCGTCCACCACAGGTTGGCGCCGCGCAAATCGGAATCCGTCAGGTCGGCGCCGATCAGCTTCACCCACCACAGGCTGGCCTGCCGCAAATCACAGCCCGAACAGCCGTTGTTGGCCTTGACGGTGCTCACTCTGGGTTCGTCGTATCCGAACAACCAGCCGGAGAAGGCGGCCAAAAGGAACGCGACCGCCAAAAATATCTTCAGGAATTTATGCATTGGGACCGAACAAAACGGGAGGGATAGAGGCGTGCGGCAGACTCATAGCAGGATTTACCCGCGAATGAAGGCTACAAATCAATTTTGCGCCGTAATTCTCTCCAGACTGCCCTGCAATGCGGGATGCGGCAGGGGTATCTGCCGAGCCGCCTCGAAGGCGCGGGAGGCGCGCAGCACCAGGGCGTCGGCAAAACGTGGACCGGCGATCTGCAGACCGATTGGCAGGCCGCTGTCCGAAACACCGCACGGCATGGATGCCGCCGGCTGACCCGTCAGATTGAACGGCACCGTAAAAGGTACGGCGTGGCGCCAGCGGTCAAACTCGGGGGAGTGATAGCGGGTCTCCACCTTCGGCGGCAGGGTCGGCTGGGTCGGCGTCAACAACAGGTCATAGTCCCGGTGCAGAGTGGCGAATTCGACGCCCAGACGGGTCCGCTCGCCCTCGCCCCGCAGATATTCGCCGATGTCCACATCCAATCCGGCCTCCGCCAGGGCGCGAAAATCAGGCTCCAGTAAATCCCGCTTCTCGGCGCTCATATCCCGCACCCGGGTCGCGAAACCGGCCAGCCAATAGCTCTCGAAACGCGGGCGCAAGGGTGCGATAACCTCGCCGACGTTTTCAACCTCCGCGCCCAGGTCTTTGAAAATCTCCACCGCCTCGTCGGTCGCGGCGAGAATTTCCGGCGCCACTTCCGCGCCACCCAAACTTGGCGCGTAGGCCAGGCGTAGACCGCGCACGCCGTCTTCCAATCCGATGCGGTAGTCGCGGCCGTCGGGCGGCAGGGCCCGCCAGTCGCGGTCGTCGGGCTGGGTGATGATGTTCAGGAACAGCGCCGCATCCGTGACCGTGCGGGCAATGGGTCCCGACGACGACAGGGTTGAGAAGGGGCGTTCGTTGGGGGCATGGGGAACCCGGCCATAGGTCGGCTTGATGCCGTACAGGCCGCAGTAGTTGGACGGTATGCGGATCGAGACGCCGCCGTCGGTGCCATGGGCGACGGCGCCGATGCCCGCCGCCAGGGACGCCGCCGCGCCGCCTGATGAGCCGCCCGGCGTATGGGTCGGGTTCCAGGGATTGCGGGTAATCCCGGCCAGCGGGCTGTCCGTCATGCCTTTCCAGCCGAATTCCGGCGTCGTGGTCTTGCCCAGGATCACCGCGCCGCCCTCGCGCAGGCGCGCCACGGCGGGCGCGTCCACGTCCCACGGCCCATTGGAATCCTCCGTGCGCGAACCGCTTAGGGTTGGCCAGTCCCTGGTCGCCACGATGTCCTTGATGCTGAGGGGAATGCCGTCCATGGGGCCCAGGGGCCGGCCCTCGGCCCAGCGTTTGGCCGAGGCCGCGGCGGCTTCCCGCGCACCGGCTTCATCAACGATTTGAAAGGCATTCAGGATCGGTTCCGTGGCCTTGATCCGGGCCAGGGCGGCATCGGTGGCGGCCTCCGGCGTCAATTCACCCCTGCCATAGGCCCGCAGTAATGACACCACGGTCGGGAACTCAACTGCACTACTCATAACGGCAATTCCACAAATTCATTCAGCCGCTTCCGGCAGGCTGCTGCCGGGCGCGCCCCATTCCGCCAGCAAATTGTCGCGGACGGCCATGGCCTCTTCCAGATGCCGGGTCTTGATGTGGCCATAGCCGGTGATCATTTCCGGAATTTGCGCCAGACGAATGGCCTGGGATAAATTGCTGGATTTCAAGTCCGGCAGAATTTCCTCGATCATGGCCTTGTATTCCTCGATCTGGCGCCGTTCCACGCGGCGTTCCTCGGTCCGGCCAAATATGTCCAAGGGCGTGCCGCGCAGGAAGCGGAAGCGCGCCAGCCAGGTCATGGCACGGCCCATCCAGGGCCCGAAGTCGCGTTTCACGGGTAGGCCGGTTTCCGGATTTATCTTGCTTAAGAGGGGCGGCGCCAAATGGAAGGTCAGGGTGTAGTCGCCTTCGAACTGGCGCTCCAACTCAGCCTTGAAACGGCCGTCGCTGTACAGCCGGGCGACTTCATATTCGTCCTTGTAGGCCATGAGTTTAAAGAGGTTGCGGGCCACGGCCTCCGTCAGGGCCTCGCTGTCCGGCGCCACCTCCCGTTCCCGGCTTAGCACCCGCCTGACAATTTCTTCATAGCGCCGGGCCAGACGCCGGCCCTGATAGGCGGTCAGGTCGACCTTGCGCCGGGCGATCAGATCCGGCACATCGCCCGCCGGTGTTTCCGCCCGGTAGTTCGGGTTCGCCTGGGCCTCCACCGCTTCCAGGTCCACGGCGGCGCGGCGGCCCCACAGGAAGGCGGCTTTGTTCATCTCTATGGCGATGCCATTCATTTCGATGGCCCGTTCAATCGCCTCCGCCCCAACCGGGATCAAGCCCTGCTGGTAGGCATGCCCCAGCATGAACAAATTGGCCCCGATGGCATCGCCCAACAGGGCGGTAGCCAGGCGGGTGGCGTTCAGGAAAGTGGTCTTGCCAGTCCCCCCCTCGGCGCGGATACGCATCTCCACATCGTCGCTGGGAAAAGCCAGGTTGGGGTCCATGGCGAACTGTCCGGTAATGGCCTGATGGTTGTTGACCAGGATGTGGCTGCGGTCCGGATCGATGGTGTTGAGAGAGAGTTCGCTGGCCGAAACCAGGCTGTCGCAACCCAGGATCAGATCCGCCGCGCCGCTGGACAGCCGGGCGGCCTGAATGCCGTCCTGGCTGGCGGCGATGCGCACATGCGAGGATACCGCGCCGCCCTTTTGCGCCATGCCGAATTGGTCGATGGTGGAGTACGCCTTGCCTTCCATATGGGCGGCAATGGTCAACAGGGCGGAAATCGTCACCACGCCGGTGCCGCCGATGCCGGTGATCAGAATTCCGAAATTCCCGCCCTCGGGCAATTCCGGCAACACCGGTTCGGGCAGCAGGCGCAGTTTGTCGGGCACCTCGGCAACCATGCCGGCCTTGCGTGGGATGCCGCCCGTGACGGAAACGAAACTGGGGCAGAAACCCTCGACGCAGGAATAATCCTTGTTGCAGGAAGATTGATCGATCTTCCGTTTCAGGCCGTATTCCGTCCCCAGGGGCAGCACCGACAAACAGTTCGACGTGACGGAACAATCACCGCAGCCTTCACAGACCAGATGGTTCACGAACAAGCGCCGGGCCGGATCCTCCATATCGCTGCGCTTGCGCCGGCGCCGCTTTTCCGCAGCGCAGGTTTGGTCGTAGATCAGCACGGTGACGCCTTCGATCTCCCGCAATTCCCGCTGCACGCGGGCCAGGGAGCGGCGGTGTTCGAAGGTGACGCCCGGCGCGAAATCCGCATTGGCCGGGTATTTGTCCGGCTGATCGCTGACCAGGACGATTTTCTTCACGCCCTCCGCCTGGACCTGGCGCGAGATCGCCATGGGGCTCAACTCGCCATCGATGGGCTGGCCGCCGGTCATGGCGACCGCGTCGTTGTACAGGATCTTGTAGGTGATGTTGACCTTGGCCGCGATGCAGGCCCGGATGGCCAGCAGGCCGGAATGGAAATAGGTGCCATCGCCCATGTTCTGGAAGACATGGCCGTTCTTGGAATAGGGGAAATGGCCAATCCAGTTGGCGCCCTCGCCGCCCATGTGGGTATGGGCATCGGTTTGGCGGTCCATGTAACTCGCCATGTAATGGCAGCCGACGCCGCCCTGCGCCCGGCTCCCCTCCGGCACCTTGGTGGAGGTATTGTGCGGGCAGCCGGAACAGAAATAGGGTATGCGGTTGACCGCCATATCCTGGCGTTGGGCGGCGCGCCCCGCCTTGGCGTCGAGAAAGGCCAGCCGCGCCGTGATCCTCTCGGAGGTATGGAAATGGGCGATGCGGCCGGCCAGGGCGCGGGCGATCTCCTCGGCGCCGAATTCGCCGCAGCCGGGCAGCATTTCCTTGCCCTCGCCGTCATGGCGCCCGACCACGCGGGGCCGGCGGCCGTCGGGCAGGTCATAGAGCGCGTCGCGCACGCGGCTTTCCATAAAGCGGCGTTTTTCCTCGATTACCACCACCTCTTCCAGGCCGTCGGCGAAATCGCGCACGCGGTCCTGGTCGAACGGGAAGGGCATGCCCATCTTCAACATCACGATGCCCAGATCGGCGGCCTGTTTTTCATCAATGCCCAGTTCCATCATGGCCTGCCATACATCCACGGCCGCCTTGCCGCTGGAAATAATGCCGATGCGGGGGCGGTCGCTTTGCATGACCAATTTGTTCAAGTCGTTGGCGCGGGCAAAGGCCAGGGCGGCGGGCAGCTTGAAATTCCGCAGGCGCGGCTCCTGCAATGTCCAACGGTCGCTGGACCGGATATGGACGCCATCTTCCGGAAACTCAAATTCCGGCAAAATGATCTCCACGCGGTGGGGATTGCCATCGACGGGCGCGACGGCATCCACCGTGTCGGCGACGATCTTGAAACCGGTCCAGGCGCCGCTGAACCGCGACAGGGCCCAGCCATACAGGCCATAGTCGATAATCTCTTGCACCGATCCGGGATACAGCATGGGCATTTGCATATCGGCGAACATGGTCTCGCAGGCCGCCGGCACGTCGGTGGATTTCATGGCGTGGTCGTCGCCGACCACGGCCAAAACCCCGCCATGCCGGGATGAACCATGCATGTTCGCGTGGCGGACCGCATCGATGGAGCGGTCCAGGCCCGGTCCCTTGCCGTACCACATGGCGAACACGCCATCATGGGTGCTCTCGCCGAACATGGCCGACTGCTGGCTGCCCAAACAGGCGGTGGCGGCCAGATCCTCGTTGATGCCGGGAACAAAATGAATGGCGCGATCGGCCAAAAATTTATTGGCGCGCCATAGTTCCTTGTCGATATTGTGCATGGGCGAGCCGCGGTAGCCGGAAATAAAGCAGGCGGTATTCAGCCCCGCCGCCTGGTCGCGCCAGAATTGCAGCATGGCGAGGCGGACCAGGGCCTGAGTGCCGGTCAGATAGATCCGTCCTTGTTCACTTTGATATTTATCGTCGAGAGACAGTGCGGTCAGGGGCATGGCTCATCCTCGCTTTCGACCGGGACCAATAAGCCGTATTCGTGATGATCCATCGAAATGGCCGGACAGGCAAGTCCGGCGACCGGCAACCTAATCGATTTGTTAACCTTTTTGGAATTATATTGGCACCCGTTATTAGCGTACAGCTCGTAGCTATTGATCTATTTACGGTGTTCCGATGTTACAGATAGTAGGTTCACAAAATCATAAAACGCCAGTCCAAACGGCGCTGGAAGATTGCCCGTTTGGCGTTGCCGTCGTGGATCTCCAAACTGAACAGCGGTTGTTCGCCAATCAGGCTTTGGCGGATATCTTGGAGGCCGGCTCGGTGGCCGAACTTCTATCCAGCGACATTCAGAAAACCTGGACCCACCGGGAAGATTTTGAGCGGTTTTCCAAGCACTTTCATGACGGCAAACATTTAACAAATATCGAAATCGAGCGGCTGACGTTGGCCGGCCGGCCGATATGGATATTGATGAATACCCAAGACATTGAATTCCAAGGCAAAACAACGCGGCTGATTTGGCATATCGATATTTCGGAGCGAAAAGCAGCGGACGCCGCCGCGTTGGCCGACCGGGAGGTAGCGGACCGCCGGATCGCGGACTTGCGCGACCAGGAAGAACGGTTGGAAGAACAGGCCAGGACATTGGTTAATTTGGCGGAGGATCACGCCGAAATGAGCGTGGAATTGCAACGCCTGAACCAAAACAAGGATAAATTTTTTTCCATCATCGCCCGTGATCTGCGCAGCCCCTTCAATGCGCTTTTGGGCTTTACCGAATTACTGGCCGCCGGCGCCCTGACCATGAAACGCGAAACCCTGGCCGACTACGGCGCATCCGTCCATGAAGCCGCCGAACAGGCCTTTAAGTTGATGGAGAATTTGCTGCATTGGTCGCGCCTGCAGATGGACCGGGTCAGCGTGGGGATTGTCGAGCTAGATCTATGTGAGACCGTTCGCGCGAATATCGAATTGTTGGCGCCGGTCGCGGCAAAAAAGGGGGTCGAACTGGCCGCCGATACCCGACGGCCCGCCGCGGCGCCGGCTGACGGCGACATGATGGACACTATTTTGCGAAATCTGATCAGCGATGCGATCAAATTTACCCCTCCCGGCGGCCGGGTCACCGTTTTTTTGGAACGAATTGGCGCGGAATGCCACATCCGCGTGGTCGATACCGGCGTGGGCGTGCCGCGGGACCGGCTTGGCAAGCTCCTGTTGGTTGATCAGAAAACCACGTCGACCGGCACGGCGGGTGAAATTAGCACCGGCCTGGGCCTGCCGCTGTGCGCGGAGCTGATCTTGAAACTTGGCGGCAAACTGACGCTTGAGAGTGAACCGGGCGAGGGCCTGACGGCAACCCTGATCCTGCCCTCGGGCGGGTAATATCAACCGGCGCTGATGGAAAAATTACCCCCATGGCATGGGCCAAGCGCGGCGGCGGTCAAACCCGGTCGATGGACTCGATTTTGGCGCGCCGCTGGCCGGAACGGCGGGCGATTTCGTTGTCCTGGTCCTCGATTGCCGTGCGGGCCAGGTCCTGGATGGACTCACCAAAGGATTGATCGAGCAATTCCGAGGATATGCGCCGGTTCGATGTCACCGTGCCGTCCTTATAGGTGACATTGAAGGTCATGAACGCGGCGCTTTTGCCCTTGGGTTTTTTGCGAGCCATGGCCCGGTCTCCATATTTTTGCCGCCGGGCGCAAGGCCTTCAACGTACGAACAGGGTTGGCGATGCGTCATTGGCCGGTATGGCAACAATGACGGCATCCTTTGGAACAATTCAGGTGCCGAATACATCCTCGGCCTTGGGGGCTTCCTCTTCGGCCGGGGTCTCGGCCTCCGGACTTTTCCCGAAAGTGTTTTCCAATGAAGGTTCGACGGCGGGTTTCTCCGGAATTTCAGGCGCGGTCACCTCCGGTTCGGGACTTTCCACGCTCTCCGTCTCCTCCTCCTCCGCCGGCTGCGCCGATGGCTGGCCGGCTTCTTCCGCGGCGGTTAGGTTCGCCGCGCGTTTCTTGGCCAATTCCTTGTCGGCCTTGGCCTGTTGCTTCGCCAACTTGTCCTGGGCCTTCCGCACCGCGTCGTCCAGGTCCACCTGGCTGCTCAACCCCAGGGTGACCGGATCCTGCGGCGTGATATTGGAGATGTTCCAGTGCGTGCGGTCACGCACCGCGTTGATGGTCTGCTTGGTGGTGCCAACCAATTTGGAGACCTGGGCATCGGTCAACTCGGGATGGTAACGGACCAGCCAGGCAATGGCGTTGGGCCGGTCCTGACGCCGGGAAAGAGGGGTATAGCGCGGACCCTTGCTGCGGCGCTGGGTTTCACGCAACCTGGCATCGGAGCGGCGCAGACGCTGCGCGGCGTCGCGGGCGCAGCGCTCGATCTCGTCCGGCGACAACTGGCCGGTGGCGATCGGGTCCAGACCCTTGATGCCCGCCGCCACTTCTCCGTCCGCTATACCCTGAACTTCCAGGGCGTGCAGATTGCAAAAGGACGCGATCTGATCAAAGGTCAGGGTGGTGTTATCAACCAGCCAAACGGCCGTCGCCTTCGGCATCAATACTTCCGACATTCTTTTGACTCCCGCCAATGACCCTGGATGGCAGCGCCCATTTTCAAAGGTTGCACACGGATATCCGTGTTTTGCCAAGGGCCGCGCGCATCGAAATTGTTCCAATAACCCTATATAACGTGCTTGCGCCAAGACGCAAACGGCTATTCAAAACATGCTGAAAAAGGGCTTTAGACCATTTTCAGTATCGAATTGCGCAGACAAGGCTGCGACGGCAGCCCGGCGCTTTTGCGCCGCCCGCGCGGAGCGGTGCGCTCTTGCGCACAAGCGTGAGGGAAGAAGACGAGACTTTATTCGATGAATATCGAAAAAAGTCTAGCCGACGGTGATGACCGGATCGCCGGCGCTGCAATGGCCGATTATGGCGGCGGCTGGGAATCCCTGGGCGTGAAACATGGCCAGAATTTCATCCGTTCCCTGGGGATCGCACGCCACCAGCAAGGGGCCGGCGGTTTGCGGGTCGTAGAGCATATTATCGCACCAATCGGGCAGATTGTCCGGCAAGACCACGGCGTTGGCGAAGGCGAAGCGGTTACGGCCCGCGGCACCCGTGTTGACGCCGGACTGGGCCAGTTCACGGCCCGCGGCCAGCATCGGTATGGCGGATAGTTCCAGCCGCGCGGCGACGCCGGAGCCTTGGCAAACCTCGCTCAAATGCCCCAGCAGGCCAAAGCCGGTGACATCGGTCATGGCGTGAATATCATCCCGTTCCGCCAAGGCCATGCCGATATCGTTCAGGCGGGTGGTCGTGGCGATCAACTCGGCATAGCCGGCAGCGGACAGTTTGCCCGATTTCACCGCATTTGACATGAAGCCGGTGCCCAAACCCTTGGCCAGGATCAGCGCGTCGCCGGGACGGGCGCCGATATTGCGTTTGATCTTGTCGATGTCCACCAGCCCGATCACCGCCAGGCCGTAAATCGGCTCCAGGGTATCGATGGAATGGCCGCCGGCGATGGGCACGCCCGCGGCCTTGCAGGCCGTGACGCCCCCCGCCAAAATCCGTTGGATCGTTTCCGTGGAGACCTTACCGACCGGCATGCCGCAAATCGCCAGGGCCAGCACCGGGCGGCCGCCCACGGCATAGACGTCCGAGAGGGCGTTGGTGGCGGCGATGCGGCCAAAATCGAACGGGTCGTCGACCACGGGCATGAAAAAATCCGTGGTCGCCACCAGCGCCCTGTTTTCATCAATGCGATAGATGGCGGCGTCGTCGCCGGTGTCATGGCCGACCAGAAGTTCGGCGTTGTGATTTGGCTTCGGCAAAGAGGCAAGCAACTCCCGCAACACGGCGGGAGCAATCTTGGTCCCTCAGCCGCCGCCGTGAGCCAGGGCGGTCAGCCGCAACGACTCACCCTCCTGTTGTTCCTTGTCCATTTCTACCTCTTGTCGAAACACAAACTACATTCCTTGTCACTCCCGCGAAGGCGGGAGTCCAGAGCCCTGGATTCCCGCCTTCGCGGGAATGACGATGATCTCGAATTTACGCGTTTACATCAATCACCGTGCGGCCGCGCACCTGGCCTTTTAGGATATCGGCGGTTACGGCGGGGACGTCGGCCATGGCCTTGACCTGGGTCATGGCGTCCAGTTTATCCAGGGGCAGGTCCGTGGCCAGCCGCGCCCAGGTCTGGGCCCGGCGCTCGGCCGGACAATAGACGCTGTCGATGCCCCAGATCCGCACGCCGCGCAAAATGAACGGCAACACGGTGCCCGGCAAATCCAGCCCGGCGGCCAGGCCGCAGACCGCGACCGTGCCCAATGATTTGGTCGCGGCCAGGACATTGACCAGGATCTGGCTGCCGACCGTGTCGATGCCCCCCGCCCAGGTTTCCCGGCCCAGGGGCCGCCCGCGCTCGCTCAATTCCGACCGCGGCACAATGGAAGACGCGCCCAGTTGCCTGAGATAATCATGCTCGCTTTCCCGCCCGGTGGAGGCGGCGACGCTGTAGCCGAGGTTGGCCAGCACGGCGACGGCGACCGAGCCGACGCCGCCCGCGGCACCCGTTACGATGACATCGCCATCGCCCGGCTTGACGCCGGCGTCTTCCAGGGCCAGCACGCCCATCATGGCGGTAAACCCGGCGGTGCCGATGGCCATGCTCTGTTGCAGGCTCAAACCATCGGGCTTCCTGACCAGCCAGTCCGCCTTCGCCCGGGCCCGCTGCGACAGGCCGCCCGAGACCGCCTCGCCCACGCCCCAGCCGGTCAGAACCACCTCATCGCCGACGCTGAATTCGCCAGACTCCGAGGCTTCCACCACGCCGGCATAATCGATGCCCGGCGCCATGGGCAGGGAACGCATGATCTTGTTGATGTTGCCCTGGACGGCCATGCCGTCCTTGTAGTTGATGGTGGAATATCTGACACCGACCGTCACTTCACCGGCCGCCAGGTCGTCATCCGCGACCTCGCTTAATTCCACTTTCGCCTTGCCATCAACCTCGGTGGCCCACCAGGCCGTGAACGTATCGCTCATCACCGCTTCCCATCATCGTGCGTATCAAAAAATATTTCTGGCCGGATCATAGCGCCTCAATTCAGCCCGGCAAGCATTCGCCGAAACGCAGTGGCTGGCCGAATGCCCGGCTGGCCAATTCACCCTCGCGCATGACGGTCCGGCCGCGGATAATCGTGGCTATCGGCCAACCCGTGACCTCGCGGCCGTGAAATGGCGTCCACCCCGAACGGTTGGCCATGTCTTGATCCAATAGGCGCCGTTTGGCGGCCAAATCCACCAGGGTGAAATCGCCGTCGTTGCCAACCGCGATGCGGCCCTTGCCGGCGATGCCAAACAGCCGTGCCGGCCCGGCGCAGAGCAAGTCCATCAGACGCAGTAGGCTCAGCCGGCCGGCGGCCACATGATCCAGCATGATCGGCAGCACGGTTTGCACCCCCGGCATGCCCGCGGGCGAGGCCGGATAGGTTTCCGCTTTTTCCGCCAATGTGTGGGGGGCGTGGTCCGAGCCGATCACATCCACCACGCCCTGGTCCAGGCCCCGCCACAGGCCCTGGCGGTGCGCCTCGTCGCGGATCGGCGGGTTCATTTGCGCCCGGGTTCCCAATTCCGCGTAACACTCGGGCGCGGCCAGGCTCAGATGTTGCGGTGTAACCTCCACCGAGGCGATATCCTTGTGCGCCGCCAAAAAGCGTATTTCCTCCGCCGTGGTGATGTGCAGCACATGCACCCGGGCGCCGGTCTCCCGCGCGATGGCGATCAGCCGCCGGGTGGCGCGCAGGGCGGTTTCGGGGTCCCGCCACAGCGGATGCGCGGACGGATCGGCGGCGTCTTGCGCCAGGTGCTGGCGCTCCTTCAGACGGGGTTCGTCCTCCGCATGCACGGCGCAGCGCCGGCGCACGGTGCCCAGGATGCGGCGCAGGGTCGGGTCGTCCTCGGTCAGCAAATTGCCGGTGGAAGAGCCCATGAAAATCTTCACGCCGCAGCAGCCGGGCAGCCGTTCCAGGTCCGCCAATTGTTCGGCGTTTTCTCCCGTGCCGCCCATGTAAAAGGCATGTTCGCACCACATGCGGTCCTTGGCGCGGGCCAGTTTGTCGGCCAGGGCGCCCGGGTTGGTGGTCAGGGGCGCGGTATTGGGCATCTCGAACACCGCCGTCACCCCGCCCAGCACGGCGCCGCGGGAGCCGGCCTCCAGATCTTCCTTGTGTTCATTGCCCGGTTCGCGGAAATGTACCTGGGTGTCGATGACGCCAGGCAGGACGTGCAGGCCCGCGGCATCAATGGTTTCGCCGGCGGAGGCCGCGGCCAGATCGCCCACGGCGGCCGTGCGTCCATCGCGGACGCCGATATCGCCCAGGGCGATGCCGTCGTGGGTTACCAAAGTGCCGCCGCGCACCAACAGATCGAAGGTTTCGGCCATGATGATCTCCTATACCGTTGTCGCCAGAGTTTCAAAAACGTCACCCTGGGGCTGGGCGCCCAGAATATGGCGGCGATGCCATAGGGCATAGAACAACAGGGTCCAGGCGGCAAAGCCTTGGCGCTTGCCGCCTTTTAGATAGAGCGCGGCGACCCGTTCGGGCCGGGCGATGGCCTCGATCCCCGGTTGCGCCGCCACCAATGGCCCCAATTCCGCGCCCCGGCCCCTGATCCATTCCGCGACCGGAACGGTAAAGCCGCGTTTGCGGGCGAAGGGTTTCGCCACGGGGTTGGCATCGGCCAGCCAGCGGCGCAACAGATATTTGCCCTGGCCATCGCGCAGTTTGAGTTCGTCCGGCAGGCGGAAGGCGAAATCCGCGACTTCGGGGT
This sequence comes from Alphaproteobacteria bacterium, assembly GCA_046582595.1. Lineage (GTDB taxonomy): Bacteria > Pseudomonadota > Alphaproteobacteria. Next base: position 14,731 of record JAYGEB010000477.1, read on the forward strand.
CAAGGAACGGCGTCCGTCCCTCGACGCCATGGGCCATCAGGCAGCGGTCCAGCTTGAGCAGCAGATCATTGGGCAGCCAGGCGGCGCAATCGATGGCCTGGGCCAATTGCAATCGGCTTAGATCGGCGGCGCCCAGGGTGCTTTCGGCGGCGTGGATGCCGTCGCGCCAGTTGTCCGGGGGCTGGCGCAGCACGCCCAGGCGGTCGAAACGTCCCGTACGGCGCATGGTGCGCGGCCCGCCGACCCACCAGGAGCGCTGGGCATCCCGGTAGCGGCCATAGCCGGCAAACAGTTCGTCCCCGCCCTCGCCCGACAGCACCACTTTCAGGCCCGCCGCCTTGGCGCTTGCCGCCAGTTTGTAGGTCGGCAGGACCGCATAGTCCGCCGCCGGGTCGTCCAACCGGGCCGCGACCTCTGGCAGCAAACTCCAAAAATCGCCTTCATCGAAATTGACCTCATGATGTTCGGCGCCCAGATGTCGGGCCACGGCCTGGGCCTGGGCCCGTTCATCATGCGCCCTGGTGCCCGTGAAACCGGCGGTAAAGGCGCGCACGGGCTGATCGTTCAGCCGCGTCATCAAGGTCAGCAGGGCGGAACTGTCGATGCCGCCCGAGAGGAACATGCCATAGGGCACGTCCGAACGCTGATGCATCTCGACGCTATCCAATAAAACCTGTTCCAGTTGGGCTAGGGCGGCGGTCTCGCCCAAGGTCCTGGCCGGTGCCAGCGGCAGGGCGGGCCGGCGCCGGCGGTCGACGATGCGGCCTTCCGCGACGACCAGGGTTTCCCCCGGCAACACCCGCTGAATACCCTGAAAAATGCTGCCCCTGCCGGTAGTGAACTGCATTTGCAGTATTTCGTTCATGTGACGGTCATCCAGCCGGGCTGACAGCAAACCGGCGCTGATCAGGGCCGAAGGCTCGGAGGCAAAGGCAAAACCGAATACTCCCTCGACGTAGTAGATGGGTTTGATGCCAAAGGGGTCGCGGGCCAGCAGCAATTGCCCTTCGCCCGGATCATGGATGGCGATGGCGTACATGCCGCGCAATTGATTGGCGAAATCGATGCCGTCCCGGTGGTAGAGGTACAAGGCGGGTTCGCAATCGGACCGGGTTTTCCATGGCGTTCCGGGCAGGGCCTCCCGCAATTCCAAATAATTGTAGATCTCCGCGTTGGCGATCAAGGCGATGCCATTGGGGCCAAGGATCGGCTGATCGCCGGTATGCAGATCGATGATGGCCAGGCGGTTATGTACCAGGCCGATGCCTTCGCCGCTGTATTGCCCCGCGCCGTCCGGGCCGCGATGGCGCAGGGCCGCCTGCATGGCCGCCAATGCCGCCGCCTCCGGGGCGCCGCCATCGGCCGTCATGATGCCGGCAATGCCGCACATCAACGGGCCACCGCTTCGAAAAATTCCAGATACCGCCGCGCCACCACCGTTTCGCTGAACCCGGACATGAAATCATCATACCCCGTCCGGGTCATCGTTTGCGCGGTCTCGGGATTGGCAAGCACCCAGTTGATGGCCGCGGCCAGGGCGTCGGCGTCATCCACGGGCACCAGCAAACCGTTTTCACGGTCCCTGATCAGCTCCGCCGGCCCTTGGGCGGCGGCGGCGACAATGGGTTTGCGCCGGGCCCAGGCTTCCAATACCACATTGCCCAGGGGTTCCAGCCGGGATGGGCAAACCACCAGATTGGCGGCGGCGTAAAGGGCCGCCGGATTGTCCCGCCAGCCGAGAAACCGGATGCGCGGCGCGACCCCGAAATGCACCGCCTGTTTCCGCAATTCATCTTCCAAGGGGCCAGTGCCCGCCAGCCACAAATAGACGTCGGGTAACCGGCGCATGGCCTGGATCAGCACGTCATAGGCCTTGTTCTGGTGCAGCCGCCCCAGGGCCAGGATGACCGCGCCGTCCTCGGGCGTGGACAATGTGCGCCGGGCGATGGGCGCGGCCGGGGCGGCGGAGACGAAATTGGGCAGGTAATGGGCCCGTTCCGCCGGCCAGCCCTGCTCGACCAGATAGCCGACGATGCCTCTGGTATTGCCGATCAGATGATCGCAGGTTTGGTAATATTTCAGGTCGTAATAGCCTCCCAGCCGGCCGCAATGGACAAAGCGGCCGCGCGGCTTGGGGCAGAAAGCGGCGGCTCTGTTCATCCAGCTCAACACCACGTCGGGTTGATAACGCGAAATCTCGTTGCGCAGGCGAAGGCGGGTGATCAAATCCAGCTTGCCGCCAAAGGCCAGGGGCTGGGCCGCGACGCCACCGTCGGCCAATTGTTTTTCCCGGCCCGCATCGGCCCGAAGGATCACGCGCTGGTCCAGGCCGGTCCGGTGCAGGGCCAATACCAGGCGGGTGAAGAACGCCTCCGCCCCGCCATATTTGGCCCCCGCCATGCATTGCATCACACGCATCGTCTAATCATGCTCCAACCGGGCTTTCAGGTGCGCGAGGATCGGATACAACCCGGCCATCAAGGCAATCAGAAAACCATAGGCGCCTTCGCGGTAGCCCTTG
>JAYGEB010000069.1:0-22656 GCA_046582595.1 Alphaproteobacteria bacterium
CTGCCCGGCGGCGGGTGAAATCCGGGCCTCGAACCCCTGTTCGGAATATATGTTCCTGGATGATACCGCCTGCAACCTGGCCTCCATCAACCTGATCAATTTCCTCGACGAGGACGGCAGCTTCGATGTGGACGGCTTCCGCCACGCCACGCGCCTGTGGACCATCGTGCTGGAAATCTCCGTGCTGATGGCGCAATTTCCATCCAAGGAAATCGCCCAGTTATCCTACGACTACCGCACCCTTGGCCTCGGCTTCGCCAACATTGGCGGGCTGTTGATGGCGCTAGGCCTGTCATATGACAGCGGACCGGGCCGTTCGCTCTGCGCCGCGGTCACCGCCCTGATGACGGGCACCGCCTATGCCACTTCCGCCGAGATGGCCAAGGAGATGGGCACCTTCGCCCGCTACCCGGAAAACGCGCCGCACATGCTGCGCGTCATCGCCAATCACCGCCGCGCCGCCCAGGGCGCGGCCAAGGATTACGATGGCCTGGAAATTTCTCCCGTACCGCTGCGGGCGGCGGATTGCCCCGACGGCCCCTTGGCGGCGGCGGCTGCGGCGGCCTGGGACGAGGCCCTGACCCTGGGCGAGAAACATGGCTTCCGCAACGCCCAAGCCACGGTCATCGCGCCCACTGGCACCATCGGCCTGGTGATGGATTGCGACACCACCGGCATCGAACCCGATTTTGCCCTGGTCAAGTTCAAGAAACTGGCGGGCGGCGGTTACTTCAAGATCATCAACCGCATGGTCCCCACGGCGCTGGCCACCCTGGGCTATGACCAAAACCAAACCAATGCCATCGTCAATTACGCGCTGGGCCACGGCACCCTGGAGGGCGCCGCTGATATCAATCACCAAGCCCTTGGCGCCAAAGGCTTCGGGCCCAAGGATATCGGCAAGGTGGAAAGGGCGCTGGAAAGCGCCTTCGACATCCGCTTCGTCTTCAACAAATACACCCTGGGCGAAAGCTTCTGCCGGGACACCCTGGGCTTCAGCGATGAACAGTTGAACGACATAACCTTCGATATGCTGGACGCCTTGGGTTTCTCCGACGGGCAGATCGAAGCCGCCAACATACATTGCTGCGGCGCCATGACCCTGGAAGGAGCGCCGGGCCTGCGGGAAGAGGACCTGCCCGTCTTCGATTGCGCCAACCCCTGTGGCCGCGTTGGCAAACGCTACCTGTCCGTGGACAGCCACATCCGCATGATGGCGGCGGCGCAGCCGTTTATATCCGGCGCCATTTCGAAAACCATCAATATGCCCAATTCAGCCAGCGTGGAAGATTGCAAGAACGCCTACCACGATTCATGGCGCCTCGGACTGAAAGCCAACGCGCTCTACCGGGACGGCTCGAAGCTCTCGCAGCCGCTGTCATCGGCGCTGTTCGAGAATATTGACGAGACCGCTGCCGGGGCCGGGGCGGGGGACAGCGTGGAAGACGCCCTCAACGCGCCGAGGATCGAACCCCGCATCGTCGCCGAACGGGTGGTGGAACGCATCATCGCCAGGCGGCGCAAGTTGCCGCAACGGCGCAAGGGTTATACGCAAAAGGCCGTGGTCGGCGGCCACAAGGTCTATCTGCGCACCGGCGAATACGTGGACGGCACGCTGGGTGAAATTTTCATTGACATGCACAAGGAGGGCTCGGCCTTCCGCAGCCTGATGGATAGCTTCGCCATCGCCATCTCCCTGGGCCTGCAGCACGGCGTGCCGCTGGAGAACTATGTCGATGCCTTTACCTTCACCCGTTTCGAGCCGAACGGCATTGTCGAGGGTAACGATGTCATCAAGATGGCCACATCGGTGTTGGATTATCTGTTCCGGGAATTGGCGGTGTCCTATCTGGGCCGCAACGAATTAGCCCACGTGGACCCGGAGGATTTGCGCCCCGATACCCTGGGCGCGGGTCTGTCGGCGGCGGAAGCCAAGGACGACGCGGGCCAGGATGACCTGGCGACGGTCCACAGCCTGGCCTCTCATGGTTATCTCCGGGGCCGCTCGCTGCTGGTGCTGACGGGCGGCAAACAGGACGGCAACGGCAATGGAAGCGTCGCCAACGGCGGCGGCCATGGCGGCGCCACTGGACTGGCGGCGGGAGGCAATGGCGCGGCGGTGGCGGCGGTATCGGTGGACCCCGCCATCCGGGACGAGGTGGATGAACGCCTGAACCACATCCGCGAGGCCCGCACGAAGGGCTATGCGGGCGATGCCTGCGGCGAATGCGGAAATTTCACCCTGGTGCGCAACGGCACCTGTATGAAATGCGATACTTGTGGGGGCACATCGGGCTGTAGCTGACGCCCCCATGAGGGCCCCCTTCATTGGGGGCCGGGCATCGCGGCTATGGCATTGTAAGTAGCGTACATAGTCCTCCCTGTTGTGACTCGGGCGCGGCCCTCACGCCGCGCCCTTTTTTGGGCCGGAATTGCTGATCAGAATGGCATTAACGCCTCGTTTAGCCTGTTGACCTATGCTGATTTCATGGTACAGGCCGCCACGAAAACCCGCGAAACATCGGCTCCGTCCAAGACTGGGCTGCAAGTGCGCGAAGCCGCCAATGCCGGGCAGCGCGAGAAAATCCTGCAATTCCGCGACCGCATCATGGCCAACGACATGGGGATCGAGCCGCGATCCATGGATATACCCCAACAGCTTGATCAGGCGGCCCGCGACGAGGCGGCCCGGCATATTTTTCTGACCGCCGGCAAATCCATCGCCGGCTGCCTGCGCAGCTATACTTCCGACATGATCGCGCCCAGCGAGCAGATGTCCGAGGTTTACGAGTTGCGGGCCTTTGCCGATTTCAAGCCCGAATTTCTGTCCTTTACCGATCATATGGCGGTTGGCGCGCAATGGCGCGGCTCTCGGGCGGCGGCCCTGATGACGGCGGCGGCGTTCAAGCTGGCCCGCGGCTTGGGCGCGCATTTCGATTTCACCTACTGCACGCCGGCCCTGGTCGGTCTGTACGAAAAGATCGGTTACCGCCGCCATGGCGGCAAATACCTGCGGGCCGGAGAAGGCCTGCAAGTGCCCATGGTTCTGGTGATGGACGATGTGGAACACCTGAAGGCGATCAATTCGCCTTTTGCCCGTTTGGCGATGTCGAAGAAACCGGACCATGACATTGTCAGGTGGTTCGCCGGCACGTTTCCCGATGCGGCCGGGCGCCATGTAAAGGCCCTGCGCGATGAACAATATCTTTGGGAATACATGACCCGCCAGATGCACCAAAACCCGTTGCACGGCGTGCCGCTATTTGAAGATTTGAGTTATGACGAGGCCCGCCGGTTCTTGAAAGATGCCACCACCATGGCGCTGCGCGCCGGCGACCGCCTGGCCCGCGCCGGCGATATGGGCGATGAGGCTTATTTGCTGCTCTCGGGCGGCATCGAAATCCGCGACCGGCAAAGTTCGGTCCTGGCGCGCTTTGCCAAGGGCGCCGTGGTCGGCGAAATGGCCTATTTGGCGGCCACGCCGCGCACGGCGGATATCGTCATCACGAATGACGCCGAGGTATTGGTGCTGACCAAGGAAATGTTCAAGAAAATCATGCAAAAAGAGCCGGTCATCGCGAGCAAGGTGCTGTTTAATTTAACCCTGATCCTGTCGGAAAGGCTGACCTCGACCAGCACGCAACTATCCGGCCGCGCCCAGGGGCAATAACAACCTGTCCTTAAACCTGTTCCGCCGCCGGCTTTGGCGCCTCCGGCACGACGGTGCGGATATGAAGTTCGGCTAGGTGTTTGGCAGCCACCGGCGCCGGGGCGCCCATCATCAGGTCCTGGGCCTGCTGGTTCATGGGGAACATGATGACTTCGCGGATATTGGGTTCATGCGCCAACAGCATGACCATGCGGTCGATGCCCGGCGCGATGCCGCCATGGGGTGGGGCGCCGAATTTCAGCGCGCTGAGCATGCCGCCGAAACGGCCCTCGACCTCGTCCGCCCCGTAGCCGGCGATCTCGAACGCCTTGTACATGATCTCGGGCAAATGGTTTCGTATGGCGCCCGACGCCAGCTCATCGCCATTGCAAACGATGTCGTATTGATAGCCCAGGACTTCCAGGGGATCGTCATTCTGCAAGGATGCCAGGCCGCCCTGGGGCATGGAAAAGGGGTTGTGGGAGAAATCCAGTTTTTGTTCGCTCTCGCTCCACTCGTACATGGGGTAATCGACAATCCAGCAAAAACGGAAGGCGTCCGCCTCCACCAAATCCAGGTCCCGGCCGACCTTCAGGCGCGCCTGACCGGCCAGGGCCGCAGCCTCGCCTTCCTTGCCAGCGGCGAAGAACAAGCCATCGCCGTCATCGGTGCCGGTCAAGGCCTTCAATTTGGCCAGGCGCGCCGCATCCAGGCGGTTGCCGATGGGGCCCTTGCCAGCCCCGTCGGCAAAGCTGATCCAGCCCATGCCGGGCGCGCCTTCCTCGCGGGCCCAATCGTTCATCTTGTCAAAAAAGCTGCGCGGCCGGGTGGCGGCCCCCGGCGCCGGAATGGCCCGCACCACGCCGCCGCCCGCGACAACCTTGGCAAACAACTGGAATTCGGAGCCGTCAAAGACCTCCCCCACGTCGGCGATTTCCATGGGAATGCGCAGGTCCGGCTTGTCATTGCCGTATTTCAACATGGCCTCGGCATAGGGGATGCGGGGAAACGGCATGGGCGTGACGACAGCGCCATTGGCGAATTCCTCGAACACGCCATGCATGACCGGTTCCACGGCCTGAAAGACATCCTCCTGCTCGACGAAACTCATTTCCAGATCGAGTTGATAGAATTCACCCGGACTGCGGTCGGCGCGGGCGTCTTCATCGCGGAAACAGGGGGCGATCTGGTAATAGCGGTCGAAGCCGGCGATCATCGCCAGTTGCTTGAATTGCTGCGGCGCCTGCGGCAGGGCATAAAATTGGCCGGGATGCAGACGGCTGGGGACCAGAAAATCGCGCGCGCCCTCGGGCGAGGAGGCCGTCAGGATCGGTGTTTGAAAATCGATGAAGCCCTGGGCCTCCATGCGCCGGCGGATCGAGGAGATGATCTTGCTGCGCAGCAGAATATTGTCGTGCATGACCTGCCGCCGCAAATCCAGAAAGCGGTAGCGCAGGCGGGTTTCCTCCGGATAGACCTGATCGCCGAAAACCTGCAGGGGCAGCTCTTGCGCCGCCGATAACAAATCCAGCCGGGAGATACGGATTTCCACTTCACCCGTGGGCAGGTCCTTGTTCACGGTCTCGGCCTCGCGGGCGACCACGGCGCCCTCGATCCGTACCACGCTTTCCGGCCGCACCGCCTCCGCCGCCTTGAAATGTTCGTTATCCGGCTCGATCACGCATTGGGTAATGCCGTAATGGTCACGCAGATCAAGGAACAACAAGCCGCCATGATCGCGTTTGCGGTGGACCCATCCGGAAATCCGGGCGGTCTGTCCCACGTCCTCCCCGCGCAGGGCGTCACAGGTATGACTGCGGTAAATATGCATGTTCACGATCCTTGGATTGGCCGCCGGGCCGGGCCCCGGACGGCGGCGCTAAACCGCACGGAACGAGGCATTGTGTCAAGTGCGGCGCCGGCAAATTCGCGGGAATTTCCATTGCCGGACACAAGGGGCGACGGACGGCAAAAACTTGTGTATAGCTGGCCGCCATGTCGCCCGAGCGTATTACCGAACTTATCGACGATAACGAGACATTGGCCGCGTTTTGCGCCCAGATGTCTAACTCGTCCTATATCACCGTGGACACGGAGTTCATCCGTGACCGCACCTATTGGCCGCGTCTGTGCCTGGTGCAAGTCGCCAATCACGATGTCGCCCGCGCCATCGATCCCTTGGCCGACGGTATTGATCTCGCTCCCCTGGCGGAATTACTGGCCAATCCAAAGGTTATCAAAGTCTTCCACGCCGCCCGCCAGGACGTGGAAATTTTCGTGCATCAGAACGGCGTGGTGCCGACGCCGATGTTCGATACCCAAATTGCCGCCATGGTCTGCGGCTTTGGCGATTCCGTCGGCTATGACCGCTTGGTCGAAAAACTGGCCGGCGCCCACATCGACAAGGGCTCCCGCTTCACCGATTGGAGCCGCCGCCCCCTGAGCGGCAAGCAAATCGGCTATGCCCTTGATGACGTGACGCACCTGTTGAAGGTTTACCAGGCGCTCTGCGGCCAATTGGAGAAATCCGGCCGCGCCCATTGGCTGGAAGAGGAAATGGCGGTGCTGACCGATACCGCCACCTATGACCAGTTCCCCGACGAGGCTTGGCGGCGGCTGAAACTACGCAGCCGCAATGCCAGGTATCTCGGCGTGGCCAAGGAAATCGCCGCCTGGCGCGAGCGCGAAGCGCAACGGCGCAATATGCCCAGGGGCCATATTCTGAAGGACGAGGCGATCCAGGAACTCGCCGCCGAGATGCCCGAGACCGTCGAATCCCTGGCCCGCCTGCGCGCCGTCTCGAAAGGCCTGGCGGAAGGCTCGGCGGGCCTGGCTATATTGGCGGCGGTCCAGGCCGGGCGGAATTTGCCGGCCGAGGATGTGCCCGAACCGGCGGCGCAGGTCGTTCTGCCGCGCGGCATGGGACCGCTGATCAGTCTTTTGAAGGTTTTGCTGAAAACCAAGTGCGAAACCCATGACGTGGCGCAAAAGCTGGTTGCCACGGTGGCGGATTTGGAACGCATCGCCATTGACGATAACGCGGACGTGGCCGCCCTGCGGGGCTGGCGCAACGAGGTATTCGGGACCGACGCCCTTGATCTGAAACATGGCCGCCTGGCCATGACGGCGAAGGGGAAAAGGGTGGAATTGATCCGCCCGCCCTGACTTGATACTCTGGTTGCGGCATAACCGGCATCATTGGGAGACCATCATGACCCAAGCAACCACCGTTCCGAAGATTTTAGGCATTCATCACAGCGCTTATTTGTGCCGTGATGCCCAGGAAACCCGCGATTTCTATTGCGACGTACTGGGCATGCGCATGCGCGCCACCCTAGCCATCGACAAGCGGCCCGGCACGGACATCGATTTGCGCTATATGCACCTGTTTTTCGAGATGGAGGACGGCAACTATATTGCCTTCTTCGATTTGCCCGACAGCGTCAGCGAGGATTATTTCTACGACAAGGACAGTATGAAGGAATATCACTTCGCCTTCGAGTTGGAGGACATGGCCGCCCAGCAATATTTCAAGGACCGGCTGGAAGGCTTGGGCGTGGCGGTACGCGGACCCATCGATCATGGCTTCGTCACCTCGATATATTTCCATGATCCCAATGGCCTGCAACTTGAATTCACCGTGCGGGCCGACCGTCACGAGGCGATCATGGTGCATGAGGAAGCCAAATCGGCGGACGTTCTGGCCCGCTGGACGGCGGAGACGGCGGCGGTCAAGGCGGAGCGGCTGAAGCCGGCCGCGGCTGAATAGTCAAGCGGCGTATTTTGGTAAATTCCGGCGCGGGAGCGGCCGGCGGATTTGCCCTGGATCAATGCAATGGTCCCGGGCCGGGCTATAATGGCGGACGAAACCCTTCTCGCCGTGGGAGTACACCATGAACGTCGCCGCTGAAATCAAGCACCAGATATCCCGGACGGCGGAGCATTTCGATATTTTGATCGTGGGCGCCGGCATATCGGGAATCGATGCCGCCTATCACCTGCAACAGCACTGCCCCGGCAAAAGTTTCGCCCTGCTGGAAAATCAGGCCTCCTTTGGCGGCACCTGGATCACCCATAAATACCCCGGCATCCGTTCCGACAGCGACCTCTTTACCTTCGGCTACGGATGGAAACCCTGGTCGGGGCCGCCCATCGCCACGGCCGAGGAAATTCTAAGTTATCTTGATGAAGTTCTCGACGAACACCGGATCCGCGAACATATCCGCTACCGACACGAAGTGAAAAGCGCCACCTGGTCCGGCAAAGACAAGCGCTGGACTTTGCATGCGGCGCGCACGGACACCGGTGAAGAGCTTGTCTTCACCTGCGGCTTCCTCTGGATGTGCCAGGGCTATTACCGCCATTCCGAAGGCTACACACCGGAATTCGCCGGCCTCGACCGCTTTCAGGGGCAAGTGGTTCATCCGCAAACCTGGCCGGAAGATCTGGATTACAAGGACAGGGAGGTTCTGGTCATCGGGTCCGGGGCCACGGCGGCGACCCTGATACCGGCCATGGCGGACGATTGCAAACACATCACCATGCTGCAACGCTCGCCCACCTACTTTTACGCCGTCCCCAACCGCAACGCGGCGCGGGATATGCTGCGCAAGATAAATGTACCCCCGAGGTGGATCCACGACATCGTGCGCGGCAATATCCTAAACGATCAGGAAATCATCGCGCGCCGCTCCTTCGACGATTCAGAAACGCTGAAGAATGAATTGATCGCCGGGGCGAAAATGTATCTGGGGCCCGATATCGATGTGGAAAAACATTTTACGCCCAGCTACCGGCCCTGGCGCCAGCGCCTGGCCGTGATCCCGGACGGCGATCTGTTCCTCGGCCTCCGGGCCGGCAAGGCCTCGGTCGTGACCGATGAAATCGAAACCTTTACCGAAGACGGCATCCTGTTGAAATCAGGCATCGAACTGAAAGCCGATATCATCGTCACCGCCACGGGTTTCAATATGTGCGTCTTGGGCGATATTGACTTCATCATCGACGGCGAGCCGTTGAATTTCGCCGATTGCTGGATGCACCGGGGCATTCTGTTCTCGGGCATTCCCAACATGGCCTGGGTGTTCGGTTATATCAGAAGCAGTTGGACCTTGCGGGCCGACCTGGTCGCCGCCTTCGTCTGCCGCCTGCTCAATCACATGGCCGAAAAGGGCGCCCAGGTCGTCACGCCGCGGTTGCGGGAAGACGACATGGACATGCCCCGGCGTCCGTTCATGGATGCGGAAAATTTCAATGCCGGATATCTGATGCGCAAAATGCACATCATGCCGAAACAGGGCGACCGCGAACCCTGGATCTTCAGCCAGGACTACTACAAGGAAAAAGACCAAATCCCGGCCGCTGATCTGGATGACGGCACGCTGATCTATCAATAGGCGCCAACAAAAATTTATGGAGAGGTTTTGAACATGGACGTTGCTGGCAAGAAGGCGGTTATATTTGGCGGCACCTCGGGCATTGGCCTGGCGGCGGCGAAACAATTGGCGGCGCTGGGATGCGAGGTCATCGCGGTCAGCCGCAATCCGGACAAGGCCGGCGACGTGCCGGCGGGCATCAGCCTGAAGCAATGCGATGTTCTTGACCGCGATGCCCTGTCGGCCCTGTTCCTCGAATGCGCGCCGTTCGACATCCTTATCAGCGCGGCGACGGGCGGTTCGCGGGCCATGGGGCCGTTCCTGTCCATGGACATGGACGGCTACAAGGCCTCGTTCGACAAGCTTTGGGGTTATGCGAACGTGGTCCGGTTCGGCGCCGAGCATTTGACCGAGACCGGCGCCATCGTCCTGGTCAGCGGCTCGCCGGCGCGAAAAAGCAAGCCCGGACAGGTCTCCCTTTCATCGGTGGGATCCAGCGTGGAGGCCTTGGCGCGGGCCGTGGCGGGCGAGTTGGCGCCCCGCCGCATCAACGTGGTGGCGCCGGGCGTCATCGATACCCCCATGATGCCCATGCAGGGCGACGAGCGGACAAAGTTTTACCAGGGCGCGACGGCGGCTAATGTCATTCCCCGGGCCGGCACGGCGGACGAGGTGGCGCAGGGCATCGTTTTCATGGTGCAAAACGATTTTGTCACCGGCACGACCATGGATGTCGACGGTGGCTGGCTGATATCCTGACCGGGATCAATCCACCTCGATCCGTCCTTCGCGGTCAAAGCCATGCGCCATGGCCGAAAGGCGCTTGGCGGCGGCCTCGCCAATAGTCTGCCTCCCCCCGGCCGTGCAATGCAGGGTAATGGCGTCGGCATCAAGTTTCAGGCGATAGCCCGCCAGCAATGCCATGATTCCGCCCGATAGCGTGTGCGCCAGACGCAGAGCCTGACCGACCCGCAGGGACCAAAGACGGTCTTCATCCCCGATCAGCCGTTCATAGGGTTTTACCCAATGGCTGTCGCGGCGGTGGGTGTAGCGGAACCGGATCGCCAAAGCCAATTTGATGCGTTGGCTGTGATCCAAACCGATCAGCGGCGCGCGCAGGATATCCGCCATGGCATGATCGGGCCGTTCTTCGGGGTGAATACGCCAGCCTATATCGCTTAACAACCCGGCCGCCAGGCGCAAACGGCCATCGCCAACGCTCTCATCGGGAAACAGCGGCGCCAGCCAATCGGTCAGTCTGGCGCCGTCGCCCTGGCCATGACCCAGGCCGTTGCCGCCATCCCGCGCCGTCGCCATTGCGGTCAGCCGGCATGACGCCAACAAAGGATCAACCGCTTTGTCATGCAGCGAAAGATGTTCGTACAACATGCCGTCACGCAGGCCATGGTCTGAAAAGATCACCCGACGCGCTCCGCTCATGGACAACAGACGGCCCAGAACACGCGCCGCCGACGCCAAGGTATCCAGACGGTCCCTTGGCGCCGCCTCGATCCGGCGCAGGCTCTCCAAGCTCAGGCCGGCAAACAGCCGGCACATATCGGCAACCCGTTGGCTGGGCAAGGTATAGCCGTGCAGCACGCGCAGGGGATACCGGGTCCGCGCCATTTCCAAGTGGCCCAGGCTGCGCCAAGCGCCGCCGACGATGTAAAGATCGCCATTTTCGACCCGCTGCAACCAATCGACCTGGGCCAGGGCGTCGTCTATTTCCCGGTCCAGGCCGGGCCCGGCCCTGTCCTTGGTTGCGAGCTTCAGGGCGCCAAGCGGCAGGCTGACAAGCGGGCCGAGACCATCGGGCCGGTCGGGATCCAGTTGCACCAATTCCAGACTGCCACCGCCCAAATCACCAACCAGGCCGCGGGCTCCGGGGCTGGCCGCCAGCACGCCGCGCGCGGCCAGGCGCGCCTCTTCATCGCCGTCCAGGATGCGTACCGCGACACCTGTTTCCCGCAAAACCCGCTCCAGGAATTCCTCTCCATTGGAGGCCTCGCGCACTGCCGCCGTCGCGGCGGCGTCGATCACGCCGACCTTCATGGCGCGCGCCAAATGGGCAAAGCGGTGGATGGTATTCACCGCCATTACCATGGCGGATTCCGACAAGGCCCCGCCTGGCGTCTGGCCACGCCCCAGGCCGCACATGGCTTTTTCGTTGAACAACGGTGGCGCGGCAAGGGCCGCGGGCGGGTAGACCACCATGCGCACGGAGTTCGACCCGACATCGATGATCGCCAGACGATCCATGCCGCCGGTCTTGGCGGGCGGCCCCGCGCGCCGGTCCATTTTTAGTCCAGCGCCAGGTGCAAGTCCGTCATGCCGCTCTTCAAGGCGCTGCCCCGCCCGGACAGGCTGGGATTGGTCATGAAGTATTGGTGGGCGGAAAAATTGTCGCCCCGCGGCATCACCCGTTCATATTTGTCGTCGGCGTTCAAAATCCAGCTTTGGTCCCGGTCATTGAGGTTCGCCACCATGATCTGACCCATGATCTGTTCATGCACCGTGGCGTTTTCAATTGGAATCATGGTTTCCACCCGGCGGTCAAAATTCCGCGGCATCCAATCGGCCGAGGAAATAAATACCTTGGCCTCGGCCGAAGGCAACCCATGACCGGCGCCAAAACAGGCGATGCGGCCATGTTCCAGAAACCGGCCGACGATGCTTTTGACGGTAATGTTTTCCGACATGTTGGCTATGCCGGGACGCAGGCAGCAAATACCGCGCACGATCAGGTCGATCTTCACGCCGGCGTTCGAGGCGTCGTACAGGGCATCAATGATCTGGCTGTCGACCAGAGAGTTCATTTTGGCCCAAATTGCTCCCGGGCGCCCGGCCTTCACGTGGGTAATTTCCTGTTCGATCAGGGACAACACCGCATCCCGCATGCCGGCGGGAGAAATGACCAGACGGTCGAAATAGGCCGGTTCGGCATAACCGGTCAGATAATTGAACAATCGGGCGGCGTCCGCGCCCAAATCCGGATCGGCGGTAAAGAATGACAAATCAGTGTAAATTTTCGCCGTCACGGGATGATAATGACCGGTGCCGAAATGCACATAGGTCAACAGGTCCTCGCCCTCCCGCCGGGCCACGTACGAGACCTTGGCATGGGTCTTCATATCCATGAAGCCATAGACCACATGCACCCCGGCGCGCTCCAGATCGCGGGCCCATTTGATATTTGCCTCTTCATCGAACCGGGCTTTCAGTTCGATCAGGGCGGTGACGGATTTGCCGCTTTCGGCGGCGGTGATCAGTGCCTTGACGATGGGTGAATCGTCCGAGGTGCGGTAAAGGGTTTGCTTGATGGCGATAACGTCGGGGTCGTCCGCCGCCTGGCTGAGAAACTGCGCCACCACGTCGAAACTTTCGTAAGGATGATGGACCAGAATATCCTTGGCCCGGATGGCCGCCAAACAATCGCCGCCGAGTTCCCGGATCCGTTCGGGAAAGCGCGGGTTGTACGGCTCGAACTTCAACTCCGGCCGTTCATCGACGATCAATTGATCCACATCCGACAAGCCCAGAGCGCCGTCCACCGCCATCACCTCGCGCCGGCCGACGGATAAATTGCGGGCCACGAAACGGCGCAGGTCATCGGGCATGGCGGCATCGACCCACAAGCTGATAACACTGCCCCGCCGCCGCCGTTTCAACGCGGTTTGGAAAAATCTCACCAAATCCTCGGCCTCTTCCTCGACCTCGATATCGCTATCGCGGATCACTCGGAACAGGCCCATTCCCTCGGTCGAATAGCCGGGGAAAAGTTGGTTGAGGAACAGGCCAACCAGATTTTCCAGGCTGATGAAACGGATATCCTCGCCCGGTAGACGCACGAAGCGGTCCACCATTTGCGGCAGGGGAACCAAGGCGTTCATGAAACTGCCATCGGTCGTCCGGCGCAACTGCATGACCATGGCGAAGCCGAGATTCTGGATAAAAGGAAAGGGGTGGGCGGGATCGATGGCCAACGGGGTCAGCACCGGGAAAATCCGTTGCAAAAAATGCCCGGCAAGAAAATCGCGCTCGTCATCGGAAAGTTCGCCCGGCTCGACCAAAGATATGCCCGCCGCCGCCAATTCGCCGATCAGATCCATCCAGTACCGGCCCTGTTCCGCCATGATCTTGCCGGCCATTTCATTGATGGCGGCAAGCTGTTGCGCCGGCGTGCGCCCATCGTCGCTGACCTGATCGATCCCGGCGCGCATCTGGCCATGCAGGCCGGCGACCCGGACCATATAGAATTCATCCAGGTTGGTGGCCGAAATAGACAGAAATCGCAGACGTTCCAGCAACGGATGGGCGGGGTTTCGGGCCTCTTCCATGACCCGTTGATTGAAGGCCAGCCAGGACAGTTCGCGATTGATATACCGCCGCTCCGGCTCCGACGGTTCACCCGGCGCGGCCCTGCCGTCCCCGTCCTTTCGCTTCGCCTGCGCCACCTATGGGTCCTCCTTCATGGGAACGTTGAAGACTTCAGTTAATTCGGGTCCAAATCTGCGTTTTGCCAAACAGCGGCAGCCCCACATAACCCCGCACTTTCAGGGTGTTGGCGTCCAACAGGGTCAGCGTGCAGGCGTAGGTCTCTCCATCTTCGGGGTTGTAGATGGTGCCGTCCTCCCAAATATCCGGCTCCTCTCCCGCCACGAAGTCCGCCAGCAGCGGCAGCCCGATTATAGGCCGGCCCTGCAGCGCGGCATCGGGATTGTTGGTATCGTGCTTGGGCTTCCCCTTGTCGTCCAGGGGTTCCTTCAACCAGACGATATTGCCGCAAAGCCTGTCATCGCAGGCCGCGATCACGACATGTGATTTTTCGCCCTCGGTCGCCCATGTGCCCACCACTTCGCCGGCCCGGGCGGCGCCGGCCGGCAACAACGCCGTTAGCAAAACGATCAAGAAAAAATGCCGCCGCAACATACTACGCTCCCAACCGTGATTATGCCTTCACTTGGTGCCCGGAAAGGCGCCGCCGTCCATCAAAATCCGCTCACCCGTCATGAAACCCGCATGGGCGCCGTACATGAAAGCACGGGTGGCGCCAAATTCTTCGATCGTGCCAAAACGCGCGGCGGCGGTCCGCTATTCCCAGATCCACGATGTCCCCCGTTTTTAGTTTAGACCGCCGCCAATATGGCACGGGCGGAATGTACGGTAATGGGCCGTTGCCCCGCCAGGGAATTGTAATCCAGGTGTCTCACCGCCCGTTCGGCGGCCGCGAATGACCGCTCGATCCGCGCCACCAGAAAGGATAGCACATCGGGCGCCACCCGGACCTGACGGTCGGCGAATAATTTTGCCATCACCGCCATGAGCAGCCGGTCATCGGGCGGCTGGATACCGGCGGCGGGCACGGCCAACAGGCGCGAGCGTAAATCGGCCAGCGGTAGGCGCCATTGCCGTGGCGGCTTGCGGCCCGCCAGCAGCAGAAAACCGCCCCGTTCGGCCAACAGATTGTATAGATGCAACAGCGGTTCGGGATCCTCCAGCCCGTCGGCCCTATCCAGGGCGACCGCCCCCTGGGCCGCCAAATTGGTAATCGATGCGGCCGTCAGTTGCTCCGGCGCGACCGCGACCGCCTCCGACCGGGCACACCAGACCCGCAGCAAATGGCTCTTCCCGCAACCTTCGGGCCCGAACAGGCACAAAGCGGGGCCGGGCCAATCGGGCCAGCGGTCCAGCCAAGCGACCGCATCGCCATTGCTGCCGGTCACCAGAAAATCCGCGCAACCCTGGGCCGCGCGCACGGGCATATCCAGGATCAACTGATCGCCGCCAGTCTTGTTTGTGCTCATGTCTGTGTTCATGTTTGATCGCCGTCGCCGGGCGGGGGGCCGCGGCCCAGATAAAGCGGGCTGCCGAGATAACGGCCCAAGGCGAAGCGGACCATGACGCCAATCGCCGCCGCCGCCGGCACCGCGATCAAAATCCCGACAAAACCGAACAGCGCGCCGCCCGCCAACAGCGCGAACATCACCCAAACCGGGTGCAGGCCGATCCGGTCGCCCAGCAGGCGTGGCGTCAAGACATAGCCTTCCATCACCTGGCCGACGACAAACACGCCGGCAACGATGGCGATATGGCCATAGTCCCCGTCGGGCAGAAACTGGGTCAACGCCGTCAACATGGACAGCACCAGGCCGAGGAGGGCGCCCACGAACGGCACGAAAGAGACCAGGCCGCTGAACAGCCCGATGATCAGGCCGAATTCAAGCCCGGCGAGGGTAAGCGAGACGGCATAAAAGCTGGCCAGGATCAGACAGACCGTGCCTTGGCCGCGAATGAAACCGGCCATGACATCGTCGATATCGGCCAACAACCCACGTACCGTCGCGGCATATTGCCGGGGCAACCACGCATCCAGGGCGGCCACCAGGTGATCGAAATCGCGCAGCAGATAAAACGCCACCACGGGGGTGATAATCAGCAAGCTCAATATGTTGAACAAGGCAAGACCGCCGCTCCAGGCCTGGCGCAGCAGGCGAAAGCCGAAGCCGACCGCATCGGCGGCAATCTCTTTCATGGCGTCACCGGCCGAGGCGCCGATGTCGATCCCGAGCTTGGCGCCCAAATCAATCACGAACGGCAGGGCGGATTCACGCAAACTGGTCAGGTAACCGGGCAGACGATCGGCAAACCCGGAAAACTGGGCATGCAGGACGGGCGCCAACAACAATCCCGCCAGCACCATGAGAATAAAGAAACAGACCACGACGATGGAGGTTGAAAGGCCGCGCGAAAGGCCCCGGTCCTCCAACTTATCGGTTGGTGGGTCGAGAAAGTAGGCGACGGCGATCCCGGCCACGAACGGTAGCAGCATCGAACTTAACAACCAGACCAGGGCAACCAGGACCGCCAAGGCGAATAACCAATATGCCGCCTGCCCGCGCGCCGACATCACTTCTCCTCCAGCCTGTTCATGCGGCGCCACCAATCGATCAGATATTCCGTTCCCGAAGCAATCGTGGTGAAGGCGGTGGCGACGATCAGCGCCTGGACGTAAGGCGCGGCCCCTTTCAGGGCGAATGCCAGGCTCGCGATGACCGATGCCGCCACGACAATCTGTGTCGCGGTATTAAGCTTGGACAACAGAAAAGGTTTCGGCGTGTACGGCTGGTCGAAAACATACAGCATGAACAGGCCGCCGACGATCAGAATATCCCGGCTGACCACCAGGATCACCAGCCAAAGAGGCAGATGATGCTGGGCGCCCAGGACGATGAAGATGGAAACCAACAGAACCTTGTCGGCAATGGGGTCGAGATATTGGCCCAGGCGGGATTGCATGCCGAATCGTTTGGCCAGGAAACCGTCAACCGCATCCGACAGGCCGGCGAGACAGAATACCGCCAGGGCCAGAAGCCATTGATCGATCATGATCAGCCAAACATTGACCGGTACCGACAACAACCGGGCCAGGGAGATGATATTGGGCAGGGTCATTCGGCCGCCTTGTCCCCATCGGCCTTGACGGCGCCGCCATCCTGGCCGGCCAACCGCAAGACCCAAAATCCATCGACCAGGGATAAAAGCAAATCCCGCTGGGCCAACGAGACCACCAAGCTATCCGTATCGCCAAGATAGTCGATGACCACCTGGGCATCGTGGCGTGAAATGCCTTGCAGCGTGAAGGCGCCCACCATTGCCGAAGCGTCCAGACGCCGGCGCACCATCAGCCAATCAGCCAGACCGGATAGCGGCACCAGGGCGGACAGGGAAGTATCGGCGTCGAACGACAATTGCGTCCGCCGTTTCCATTGCTCCTGCTGATCGAGAGCGACCCGCAAGGCCAATTGGTTCAAGGCCGCCGCCAGGTCGTTGCCGACACTGACCGTATAATCAAGCACTTCGGTACTTTTTCCCCGGGGGCCGAAGCGCAGAAGATTGACCCGCACGCGGGGCAATCCGCCCGCCGCCAGATCGATGCTCAAAACCGCATGGGCCACCAGGACATTCTCAACCTCATAGCGGCGGGCGATGGCACGCAATTGATCTTCCCGGCCGTTCAGGGCCGCCGGCGCCCCGATGGTCGTGATATCCTCCAGATCGCCCAACGGCAGTCGCAACGGCAACAGCGAATCCGCGGCAAGATCCAGCCGGCTCCAGGCATCCCGCCAAAGATTACCTTCCTCGAACAAGGATTGCGCCGCGCCTTTTTCAAATACCGGCAATACCAGGATCGGCTTGGCGCGGGTCTCGGAAAATCGAATACCGGAACCGCGCAGCAAATTCCTGACGGCGGCGCGGTGAAAGCGCACGGTCAAGGCCGCCAGATACCGGACCGCGGATGTTTTCTCTCCGGCCACGGCGAGGGACGCGACCATTTGCGCGATTGCCTTGTCATCGGGCTTGGGCAGGTTGGGATGATCGGTCCGCAGGGTAACCCGCCGCAAAAGGTGCCCCAGCGCCCGACGCTGGCCGTCGCGCAGGGCCTGGTCACGGGCGGCCACGGCCGATTTGGCGGTCACGTCCACCGCCAGGCCGCTGACCGTGTAGACATTTTCAGGCCTATCGCCCGTCGCCGCCCGCGCCTGGCCAATAGCGGCGGCGGGGCTCCAGGCCCAGGCAATTATCAAAAAGCAAAGTGTCCGATGCCACATTACAAGATCAACCAGATGCAGTATCCTCGCCGCGATTATCACGGCGCCGATTTGGTCCAATAATTATATCCTAGCGAGGGCGGCATCAATAGTTACACCTATAAAGGCGCCGGCGTGGACATTGATGCGGGCGCGCGATTGGTCTCCGCCATCAAACCTCTGGCGGCCTCCACCCGGCGGCCCGGCGCCGATGGCGCGCTAGGCGGATTTTCCGGATTGTTCGATCTGCGCGCCGCCGGCTACCAAGACCCCCTGTTGCTGGCCGCCACGGATGGTGTCGGCACCAAGCTGAAAGTAGCCATCGCCGCCAATTGTCACGACTATGTGGGCATTGATCTGGTCGCCATGTGCGTCAACGATCTGGTGGTGCAAGGGGCCGAGCCGCTGCTGTTTCTCGATTACTATGCCACGGGCAAACTTTCGGTGGCGGCGGCAACGGCGATTATCGCCGGCATCGCGGAGGGATGCCGCCAGGCCGGCTGCGCCCTGGTCGGCGGCGAAACGGCAGAAATGCCGGGCATGTACCGGGAGGGTGACTATGACCTGGCTGGATTTTCCGTTGGCGCGGTGGAGCGCGGCGACCTGTTGGAAATGGCGAGCATTACCCCTGGGGATGTCATCTTGGGTCTGGCCTCGAACGGCCTGCACGCCAACGGCTTCTCGTTGGTGCGCCGGCTGATCGAGGATGGGGGCCACGACTATGGCTCCCCGGCGCCTTTTGCTGCCGACATCAGCCTGGGTGAGGCATTGTTGCGGCCGACCAGGATTTATGTGTCCTCCTGCCTCGGCGCCGTCCGGGCCGGCTTGGTCAAGGGTCTCAGCCATATCACCGGGGGCGGATTGATCGAGAACCCGCCACGAATTCTGCCCGACGATACGCTGGCCCACATTGACGGCGGCGCCTGGCCTCTGCCGCCCCTGTTCAAGTGGCTGGCCAAGGCCGGCGGTATCGAGGCCGTGGAGATGGCCCGAACCTTCAATTGCGGCATTGGCATGATCGCCATCGTCGGGGCAGAAGATGCCGCCGCCGCAACCGCCCATTTCGAAGCGGCCGGCGAAACCGTCTGGCGGATCGGCATGATCGAGGCCGCCAGCGGCCCGGCCAGGGTGGCGTTGAGCGGATTGGAGTTTTGAGGTGGCCCGCTACAAGATCGCAATTCTGATTTCCGGGCGGGGCAGCAACATGGCCGCCCTGATCGATGCCTGCCGGGAGGAAACTTACCCGGCGGAAGTGGCCCTTGTGTTGTCCAACCGCGCCGACGCCCCCGGCCTTGAGATCGCCAAGGCCGCCAATATCGCCACCCAGGTCATCGAACACGGCGAATTCGAGAGCCGGGAAGCCTTTGACGCGGCGATGACGGAGGCCTTGGCCGCATCCGGCGTGCGCCTGATCTGCCTGGCGGGCTTCATGCGTTTGTTGAGCGCCGAATTTTGCCAGCGCTGGCGCGACAGCGTCATTAATGTCCATCCCTCATTGCTGCCCGCCTTCAAGGGCCTGCATGTGCATGAGCGGATGTTGGAAACGGGAGTCCGTATCGCCGGCTGCACGGTGCATTTTGTCCGCCCGGCCATGGACGAAGGCCCCATCCTGGTCCAGGCCGCCGTGCCCATCGCCGCCGATGATACGCCCGAAACCCTGGCCGCGCGCATTCTGGTGCAGGAGCACCGCATCTATCCCCTGGCCGTCCGCCTAATTGCCGAGGGCCGGGCGCGCCCGGCGGGCGGCATGGTCGCCATCGATAACTATGCCCTGCCGGAACAGATTTTGATCAACCCACCGCCGGAATAATTCCGCCGCCGCCCGCTTGGGTAATCTGTCGGCCGGATCCAATGGATACTTCGTAATCTCTCATCCAGTTTAGCGCTGCAAAACTCCCACGCCACTCGTGGCTGGCAACCCGATCCGGACGTCATCGGATTATTCAGTCATCGTCTTGCCATCACCAAATTTATTTCTGATACTTTCAATTATTGACCATATTGAGTTCGTCTCGGCGTACCACCAATGTAAATTTGTAATTCACACAAGCATCTATTGGATCCAAGATTGAGCCATGGCATGCGACCACCCATTATAGCGATGGCGCCCAATTCGTGGGACGACGCGTTCTGGATGAACCGCCAACATTTGCTATCGCGCCTTGGCGCCCGCGGTTGGGACATCCTCTACAGTACGGGACGTTTATCATTCTGGTCCCGGAGCGAAGAAATTTGGCGGCGTTCGCGGTACCTCAGCAGCTTTAAGCGCAAGAATGGCGTCTTTATTGATGTTCCAGGCAAACTCGTTCCCGAATGGCCAACTTTGCCGATGTGGGAATATTTGGGCCTGAAAATTCATGCCGCTCACTTGCGCGGACAGAGATTGAACGGAAATCACGGGAAAAACCGCGACCTTATCCTTTACATTTTTCATCCGAAGTTTTTTCCGTATGTGAAACTGATCAAACCGAAATTCCTGGTTTATCATGCGTATGATGTTTTCGCGCTTCAAGGAGGATGGTCGTCACAGTTGAGAAACTACGAAGAATGTATTCTGAAGCAAGCGGATCTCGTTATTGGGACGACCGATGGCATCATCGACGCTTTTCCAGGGCCGACGCGCGCGAACGCGGTCGAACTGTTAAATGCCGCCGACACGAAGGCTTTTGCCGACGCGATCAATGCCGATTGTCCGGCCGACCTGGTAAAAATTCCGCATCCGCGAATTGGCTACGCCGGGCGCCTTTCAGTTAAGGTCAACTTTCCAATGATCGAGGAAATTGCGTGCCGCCGGCCGGACTGGCATTGGGTACTATTGGGCGCGGTATCGATGCCGAAATCAATGGACGATGCGGCTTCAAGGCGAACGAAAATGGCGTTCGCGGCCTGTCAAAATGCCGAGAACGTGCACTTTCTAGGGGAGAAACCGCATCTAGATGTTCCGGCTTATGCCGCGCATATGGATGTAAACACCATGTGCTACAACTCAAGCCCCGGCTGGTGGACTGTCGCTTATCCACTGAAGCTGAATGAATACTTGGCCACCGGCCGCGCCATTGTCAGCGCACATCTTGAGAGAATTGCCCATCTCGACAACATGATTGAATTCGCGGACACGATTGACGAATGGGAAGCCTCATTGGAGAGGGCTCTGGCTGGAAAGGCATCTGGAACCGGCGCCGAACGGCAAGCGTTTGCGGCGAAGAATTCCTGGGATGTGAGAACAGACGAGCTACACAACCTTTTGCATCAACTGGTTTATGGTTCCGCGCGTAAGCAACAAAACGTATCTTGATGACATGGTTTTGGGCATGCCGTACAAAGACCCGTTCCGGAGGTTCGAGCCTTGGTAATTGTGCGCGGAAGCGCCAGGCATGAAACGTTTCAGATCGACACGCCGCCGCCTCTGCCTGGTCCTGCTGCTACCCGCTCTGATGGGATTGTCCCTGCTGGCATCGTTTGCCATCCGGTCCGGCGGGCCTGCGCTGGCGGCGGATTGGCGCACGGCGCGCAGTGACAGTTCACAGCAGGCACCCGACCCCGCGAAGACACCGGAAGCCATTTTGCAGGTTTATGCCGCCCGGGCTTTTAGTTGGCGGGGTACGTTCGGCGTCCATACTTGGTTTGCCCTGAAACCGCGCGGCGCCGAGAATTATCTACGCCTGGAAGTTATCGGTTGGGGGGTCCGCCATGGCGGACGGGCGGTGCGGGCCAGCCGCCATACGCCCGATGCCTATTGGTTCGGCAGCCGGCCAAAATTGCTGTTGGAGATGCGCGGCGCCCTGGCGGATGTGCTGATCGGCGATGTTATCCAGGCCGCCCGGAATTATCCCTATCCCGACAGCTACCGGATCTGGCCAGGGCCCAACAGCAATACCTTCACCGCCTATGTGGCCCGCCAGGTACCGGGCCTGGGCCTGGAACTGCCCGTGACCGCCATCGGTAAGGATTATCTCACCAATGGCGCCTTCCTAGCCGACGCGCCCAGCGGTACGGGCAAGCAATTTTCCCTCTACGGCCTCGCCGGCCTGACCATCGCGGCGGAAGAAGGTTTGGAGATAAATATTCTCGGGCTGAGCCTTGGTATTGACTTCTCCCCCCCGGCCTTGAAATTGCCCGGCATCGGTCGCCTGGGCGCGGGAATGTGATAAACTCGGGGCATGAGCAAACAGAAAATTCTTCATTTTACCGATTACAAGAGCCCCTTTGCCTATCTGGCCAAGGATCCCACCTATGCCCTTGAAGATGAATTCGGCGTGGCCGTGGAATGGCGTCACTTCACCTTGGATATTCCCTCCTTTCTGGGCGCGGTCGATACCCGGACCGAGACGGAATGGCGCAAGGTGCGTTACGCCTACATGGACATGCGGCGCTGGGCCAACAAACGCGGCCTGACGGTCCGGGGACCGCGGCGCATATACGATTCCTCGCCCGCCGGCATCGGCATGCAATATGCTCAGGATCAGGGTGTATTCCGGCCCTATAACGACCGCGTGTTCAAGGGCTTCTGGAACCATGAACTGGAAGTCGACGATGTGGCGGCGCTAACGGCGGTGCTGGATGAAATTGGCGCCGCGGCGGGCGGTTTCGCCGCCTATCTGGCGGGCGAAGGGCGGCGGCTGCATGACGAGAGGCGTGAGGAAACCGAAAAGCTGGGCGTATTCGGCGTTCCCAGTTTCGTTATGGACGGCGAGATTTTCTGGGGCTATGACCGCATGGATTTGCTGCGGGAGCGCTTGCGTGGAGACTAGTTATCATGCCTATCCGGTTAATGCAGGAACCCACTACATCTAGGATTGCCGCACACATACTTTCTACGGCAGCAATGTGCAGATACCGTTGAAAAAGTCGAAAAATAGGTGGGCCACATTCTTCGCGAAATCCCGATTAAAGTTAGGATCGAAGCCGCTTTGCCCGTAGGCGCCGTTTGCAGAGTCATACAAGGAGATGCAGAACAATTGGCTGTCCCCCCAGCCAGATATTTGAACTGCCTGACTGTGACGCTGAGATTTTTCTGCCAACCCGGAAAAAGGACTTTTTCAAC
>JAYGEB010000022.1:0-1637 GCA_046582595.1 Alphaproteobacteria bacterium
GTAGGGCCCGCATCATGCTACCAATGTTGGCAAGAGCCGGGAGTCTTCGGACAATCATGGCCTAAAAAAATGAAAATCGAGGAGCTTCGGGCGATGTCATCACAACCGGCCACGGGAACAGCGGGAAAACCCGCCATGGAATTCGACGCGATCATTGTCGGCGCGGGGGTTGGCGGCCTTTATGCGCTGCACCGCCTGCGGGGCATGGGGCTCAAGGTTGGGGTCTTCGAGGCGGGGGCCGATGTCGGCGGCACCTGGTATTGGAACCGCTATCCGGGCTGCCGCTGCGATGTGGAGAGCATGGAATATTCCTATTCCTTCTCCGAGGAATTGCAGCAGGAATGGCAATGGCCGGAGCGGTATGGCACGCAGCCGGAAATCCTGCGTTACATCAACCATGTCGCCGACCGCTTCGATTTGCGCCGCGATATCCGCTTCGACACCCGCGTCCTCTCCGGCCACTTCGACGAGGCGGCAAACCGCTGGACCCTTGTCACCGACAAGCACGGCGCCATATCCGCGCCCTATTGCATCATGGCCACCGGCAACCTTTCAACGCCACGGGTGCCCGATTTCCCCGGTTTGGAAGATTTCGGCGGCAAGTGGTACCATACCGGCCTGTGGCCCCACGACGGCGTGGACTTCACCGGCCTGCGGGTCGGCATCATCGGCACGGGTTCCTCCGGCGTGCAGTCCATTCCGCATATCGCCAAGCAGGCCAAACACTTGCACGTCTTTCAGCGCACGGCGAATTTCAGCCTGCCCGCCCGCAATGCCCCTCTGGACGACGAGGCGGCGCGGCGTCACAAGGCGGAATACGCCGAACGGCGGGCGGCCGCTTTTGACACGCCCTTTGGCATTTCCGGCTACCCGCGGCCGGCGATATCCGCGCTTGAGGCCACGGCGGAGGAACGCCAGGCCGCCTATGAGGCGAAATGGGCCGAGGGCGGCTCGATCTCTTTCCTGTATGCCTATAACGACCTGCTGACCAACAAGGCGGCCAACGACACGGCTTCCGAATTCGTGCGCGGCAAAATCCGCGCCACGGTCAATGACCCGGAGGTGGCCGAATTATTGGCCCCCAAGGACCACCCCATCGGCACCAAGCGGCTGATCCTCGACAGCGGCTACTACGAAACCTTTAACCGCGAAAACGTCACCCTGGTCGATGCCAGGGCCGCGCCCATCGAAGCGATCACGCCCAACGGCATACGCACCAAGGACGCTGAATACGCCTTCGACGCCATCATTTTCGCCACCGGCTTCGATGCCATGACCGGGGCCCTGCTAGATATAGACCTGCGAGGCGCCAAGGGCGAAAAACTGGCCGACAAATGGGCCGGCGGGCCGCGGTCCAATCTTGGCCTGAAGATGGCCGGCTTCCCCAACATGTTCCTGATCACCGGACCACAGAGCCCCTCGGTAAAGGCGCAGATGATCCTGGCCTGTGAACAGCATATCGACTGGATCGCCGATTGCCTCAAACATATGGAGAGCCGTGGCCTGACGCGGATCGAGGCCGACAGGGAGGCCGAGGACGACTGGGTCGCCCATAACAACGAGATCGCGGACGGAACCCTCTATCCCTTGGCGAACTCCTGGTACATGGGCGCCAACATTCCCGGCAAGCCGCGTAT
>JAYGEB010000077.1:0-8323 GCA_046582595.1 Alphaproteobacteria bacterium
CTGGGAGACCGCGACGGGCTGTTGACGGGGCTGCAATCGCAACTCAATGAAAAGGACGGGTTGCTGTCCGCCTTGCAATCGCGGCTGGAGGAAGGCGACGGCCTGTTATCCGGCTTGCAATCGCAGCTTGGCGAAAAAGACAAGTTGCTCTCGGGCATGCGGTCTCGATTGGGAGGGCGCGAGGGACTGTTATCGGACCTGCAATCGCAACTGAGCGAAAAACAGGAGCTCCTGTCTGGCTTGCAATCGCAGCTTGGTGAGAAAGACAGGCTGCTGTCGGACGTGCAATCGCGGTTGGGGGCGCGGGAGCGGACGCTGTCGGGTCTGCAATCGCGGCTTGGCGAAAATGACGATCGGCTTTCCGGACTAAAGTCGAGTCTCGGGCAACGGGAGGCGTTGTTGGCCGGCATGCGCGATGATGCGTCAGGCAAAAGCGATGTCATAGACGGGCTGGAATCCCGACTCGGCCGGGCGGCCCAGACATTGGATACGCTCAATGGAAAATTCGCAGACGCCATGCGCCAAATTTCCGAACAAACCGCGATTTCCAAAGATCTCAATGGGCAATTGGTCAAGCTGCGCGCGGAACGTATCGAATTCCGCAGCGCGAGCAGAACAAATGACACTGAAATCGAAAGCCTGCGTCTGCATCGGATGATCCTGGGCGGTCTCCTGGTGCTGGCCCTCGGCATGGCTATCGCAGGCTTTGTCCGCAAGTCCAAACCCGCCGTCTATGCGGGACACGCCTCGAAAAAATGGAGCTTTACCCGATAAAGCATTTTCAACTAACGTTGAATCGCCAGGCCGCCCGCTCTACCGCCCATCGCACCTTGGTATCAGACTACATTAAAACCCTTCAACGCCCTTCGCGCCGCCAGGCCAGCATGGTCAGGCCGAGGAATAGGAGCAGGACGGCGAGCGCCGGTAGCACGGGGGTTTGTTCCACGCCGCCGACGGTGTATTCGCCGCTGGCCCGCAAACCTAGCCAGCCGTGCCCGCGGCTGGCGCGGTCAGGCTTGACCCGGCGGATATCGGGCATGCCCTCGGCCAGCCAGAAGGCCCCGCCGCCGCTACTCTGCAACAGCGCCTGCAACGGCTTGGCCGAGGTGCGCATATCGGCATATTCCAATGGGTTAATGTCACCGGCCGCCGCGATGGCTTTGCGGGCGCCGTCGTGCAGGCGGTACAGACCCGGTTCGGCGACGGCGAGGACGCCCACTTCCAGGCCGCGGCCGTTGTCTTTCAAGGTGACGCTGCGCACCTCGCCCGACGGCGTGGTGACCCGCACCGGGCCGCCGGCCGGCGTCAAGCTGCGGCGTTGGACCAGCAGTTGATTGCCATTGGCCCGGGCGCGCAGATCCTCTTCCTCCAGATCCGGCTCCTGCATCAGCCAATGGGCGATGCGGCGCAGCAATTCGGCTTGGGGTCCGCCGCCTTCGAAGCCGCGGGTCCACAGCCAGGCATGGTCCGAGAGCAATTGCGCCACCCGGCCCTCGCCGACCCGGGCGGTGATCAACAACGGCATCTGCCCGGCCCCGCGCATCAAAATATCGCCCTTTACCGCCGTGACATCGATTTGCCGGAACCAGCGGCCCCAGGTGGGCCGGCCGTCCCTGTCGCCAATACCGGTCAGGGAGGCGGTGACCGGATGGCGCCGGCCCTTGTCCGTGGGCCGGGGTTGAAAGCCAATCTCTTGCACGCCGCCAGTGGGCCGGCTGGGTAAAATCCTTCCCAGGGGCGTGCGGTACAGGCTGATGGGCAGAGCGAAATCAGGTCCCACGGCGGTGAGCACCGCGCCGCCCCGGCGGACATATTCGGCCACGTTCTGCAAATAAATGTCCGGCAGCACGCCGCGGCGGCGGTAGCGGTCAAAGATGATCAGATCGAAATCATTCAGTTTGTCCTGAAACAATTCCCGGGTCGGAAAGGCGATCAGGGATAGTTCGTTGATCGGCGTGCCGTCCTGTTTGTGGGGTGGGCGCAAAATCGTGAAATGGACCAGATCAACCGATGGATCGGATTTCAGAATATTGCGCCAGGTCCGCTCGCCCGCATGCGGTTCTCCCGACACCAGCAGTACCCGCAGGCGCTCGCGCACGCCGTTGATAATCAACACCGCGCGGTTGTTTTTCAGGGTCAGTTCGTCTGGTCCGGGATCGATCTCCAACTCCACCACCGTGGTCCCGCCATGGCTGAGGCGGAAGGGGAAGTTGCGGGTCTGGCCAAGGCGCATGCCGCGGCTGTCCGTGCCGCCCCCGTCAAGGCGTAGGCGCAGCCGGGTACGGTCCCCGCCGCCACCCCCGGCACCCGCGCCCGTCTCGCCATCGCTGTCCTCCACCCGCAGGCTCAGGTTCAGGGTTTCGCCAACAATGCCGTAACTGGGCGCCTTGACCACCACCAGGCGGCGGTCCCGTTCGCCCCGCTCGCCGCTCAACAGCAAATGCACCGGGCCGCCCGGCTCGCCCCCGGCCTCGGCGCCGGGGATGTCGTGGATCTGGCCATCGCTGATGATGATGGTGCCGGCGACCCGCCGTTTGGGCACATCGCGCAAGGCGCGGCGCATGGCGCCGAACAGATGCGTCCCATCGGGTAACAGGCTGTCGCTGTCGCGCCCCAGACCGGCCCTGACCACGCGCAATTCCAGATCCTTGCGGCCGCGCAGTTTCGCCTCGATCCGTTTCAGGGCGGCCTCGGTCCGCGCCGCGCGCTGGCCGATGCGCTGGGAGATCGATTGATCCACCACCACCAGGGCGACATCGGGTATGGGCGTCCGCTGCTCCCGCACCAGGGAGGGGTTGGCCAGCGCCAGCAGGGCCGCCGCCAGGGCCGCCATGCGCCAGGCCGCGCCGCCCGAGCGGCGCCAAAAGGCGACGGCCAGCAACACCGCCGCGGCCAGCGCGACGGCGCCCAGCAGCCACCAGGGCAGGGCCGGGTCAAAGCTGATGCGGGCGAAAGCGGTCATTGTCCCAGCCGTTCCAGGATGGCCGGAATATGCACCTGGTCGGATTTGTAATTGCCGGTCAGGGCGTACATCACCAAATTCACGCCGAACCGAAAGGCCAGCTCCCGCTGCCGGGCGCCGCCGGGAGTGGGCAATATCAAGGGCTTGTTTTTCTCGTCCATGGCCCAGGCGGCGGCCCAATCGTTGCCGCCGATAATCACCGAGGAGACGCCATCATTCACGCCGGCGGACTGTTGTTCGGCCCAGACCGGGCCGCCCACGTAGCGGCCCGGAAAGCCCTGCAACAGGTAAAATGCCTTGGTCAGGACATGGTCCTGGGGTACCGGGGAGAGCGGCGGGATATCGAGCCGCGACAGCAAGCGCCGCAGGCGGCCCGCGGTATCGCCGCCGCCGCCGATGCCGAGGCGGCGGCGCAGGGCGGGCAGGCTGTTGCCGCCATCACGGCTGTCGAAAACAATGGTGCCGCCCGTGCGCATGAATTGCGAAACCCGGGCGATGGCATGCTCGCTCAACGGCGGCTGCCCGGCGACGATGGGCCAGTAAAGAATGGGGAACAGCATCAGGGGATCCCGCTCCACGTCCACGGCCATGGGGGCTTCCGGCTCGATCGATGTGCGCAGGCGCAAGGTGGCGCTCAACCCGGCCAGGCCGGCCCGGCTCATCTCGTCCACGTCGCCATCGCCGGTCAGGACGTAGGCCAGGCGGGTATCCAGGGCGGCCGACATGGCGAAACGTTCGGCCGGCGTGAACTGTTGCGCCCGGGCGCCCGAATTTGTCTCCCCCAACAGCAATGCCGCCCCCAGCAACACGGCGGCGGTTTGAATGCCGGGCCGCAGCAGGCCGCGCAGGACCAATACCGCCAAAAGATCGATCAAGGCCAGCAACACAGCCGCCAACAACAGCCAGGGTTTCAGGTCGAGCTCTTTGGTTTGTTGATAATCGGTCACGCGGGCCGGCACCGAAAACGCGCCCATGGGCTGGAGGGCGCGCCAATTCTGGCTCAAATTGAGGGCCCGGCGGTCATCCTCGCGGCCATAATAGCCCGGCGGGTTTCTGGGGCCGGCCTCGGATTTTTCGATTTCGTTGGCGGCGATGGATTGGGCGCCGGGCGCGGGCGGTCCCAAGCGGCCAAACCCGTCCAGGCTGGCAACCGGCGGCAACATGCGCCGGGCGCCGGTCTCGCCCTCCGCCGCCACGCCGCGGGACATGGCGGTCAGGCGGCGCATCATATCCACGAACAGGCCCGACAGGGGCAGATTGGACCAGGAGACATTCGCCGTGATATGAAACAGCACCAGCCAGCCCTGATCCCTGGGCACGGCGGTCACCAGGGGCGTGCCGTCGGCCAGGCTGGCCCAGGTGTGCCGCGCCAGGTCCAGGGACGGCTGCGCCAGAACCTGCCGCCTGACCAATACCTCGCCCGGAATGCTCAGACCATGGAACGGACTGTGTTTGGGAAAGGCCGACAGGCCCGCCGGTTCCGACCAGGACAGGGAGCCGCCCAGGGCCCTGCCGCCCCGCCGCAGCTTGGTCGGGATCAAGCTGTCGGAGCCCTGCGCCAAACGCGGTCCGGCGAAACGGATCAACATGCCGCCATCGGACAGCCATTGCGCCAGGCCATCCTGTTCGATCTTGGACAGCCGGCCGATATCGGCCAGTATCATGACCGCCAAGGGCCGGCGTAGCAATTCTTCGACCGTGCCCTGGCGCAATTCGGCGAAGGGGCCCAGGGCGCGTTCCAGATAGTACAGGTTGGAGAGCAACGGTTGGGCGCGTTCCGCGGCGCCGCCACCCGAGACCAGGCCCACGGGCCGCCGCCGCCAACGTTCATCCAGCAAGATCCGCGCCGCGGCCGAACCGGCGCCCGCTAGCTCCACGCTCAAGACGCGGTTGCGCAATTCCCCCGGCAGCGGAATATCCACCACGGCGCGGTCGCCATCGACCGCGAATTTTCCGCTGGCCTGGCCCAGCACCCGGCCCCGCTCGCCCAAGGCCCGCACATCTATATTGCCCAGGCCTCCACCGCCGGCCCGCAACACCGTGACCGCCAGCCCCTGGCGGGTCAGCACCGGGGGCAGCAGCGCCATGGCGCGCCGGGCCGCGGGCTGTTGCAAAACATGCAGGGGGCCATGGGCCGCCAGCGCCGCCGCCAATTCTTCCCGGCCGGGGCCATCAATGCCGTCGCTCAACCAATAGACCGTGGCCTGGCGCGCCAATGACAACTTCCGCGCCGCATCCGCCGCCGCCCGGCGATCGGTCGCCCAGGGCTTCGGCTGCAGGGCGCGCAGGATCGGTTCGGCCTCCGCCGCCTGCAAAAGCCCGCTGGAATGGATCGGTTCGCCGTCTGCTGGTGGCGCCGTGGTCAGGATCAGCACCGGGCGCTGGCGCCGTTTGGCCCGTTCCACCAGGGTCATGGCGGTCTGCTGGCGCAGGGCCCAGCCAGGGGCGGCGGCCCAGCCATCGTCAATCACCACCAGGACAGGCCCTTCACCCGATAGATCGGCGCCGGGGTTCAGCAGCGGATGGGCCAGGGCCAGGACCGCCAGGGCCGCCAGCAGCAAGCGCAGCAGGGCCAGCCATAACGGCGTCGCCGCCGGCGTTTCTTCCTCGCCGCGCAGGCCGAACAGAATACGGATCGGCGGGAAGAAGACCCGCTGCGGCGTTGGCGGGGTGATCCGCAACAGCCACCAAATCAGAGGCAATGCGATCAGACCCAGCAGCATCCACGGCGCGATCAAGGCAATGGGCCCCAGGGATAGCATCAGAATCCGGTTCCCAGCGGCGGCCGTCCCGGCGCTCCGCCGTCCAGGCCGTCATTCAAGGCCTGAAACAAACCCAGCAGGGCGGTTTGCGGCGGCCGGTCGGTACGATGCTGGGCAAAACCCCAGCCCGACCGCCGGGTAATATCCAGCAGGCCCTGCTTGCGGTCCGCCATGCGGCGCAGATAGTCATCGCGCAGGCTCTCCACCCGGCCGATCACCAGGCGGCCTTCGTCTTCCAGGCCCTGGAATTCCGTGCGGCCGCGAAACGGCAGGTCATCTTCGGCCGGATCAAGTATTTGCAGTAAATAACCCCTGGCGCCCTGATCCGCGAAATGTTTGACCGTGGCCTCGATCTCCGCCAAGGGCGCGAGGAAATCACCGAACAGCACCAATTGGGCAAAGCGCGGCAGGCGGCCAGGCACAGGCAATCCGGCGTCCGCGGGCGGGGCGCCCCGGCGGTCCCGTAACAGCGCGCCCAATCTGGTCAGCGTGGCTCGGCCGCCTGTCGCATGGCCGTCGTGGCCATACAATCCCACGTGCTCGCCGCCGCGCAATAATAGGGATACCAGGGCCAGCAACAACAATTCGGCGCGGTCCTGCTTGCGCTCCAGCTTGCTGTTGGAGCGGTAGTCCATGGACGGCGAGCCATCCCGCCACAGCCAGACGCTCTGCGCCGCTTCCCATTCCGTTTCCCGGACGAATATTTTCTGGCTTTTGGCGGATTGCCGCCAATCGATCGCGCCGGCGCCGTCGCCGCCGTGGTAGCGGCGGTATTGCCAGAAGGTCTCGCCGCCGCCGACCCGGCGGCGGCCATGCACGCCTTGCACGATGGTCGCCGCCACCCGCTCCGCCGCCACCAGCAGCGGCGGCAGGGTGGCCGCCAGTTGCTCTGCCGCATGTCCGGATTTATGGGGCGTGGCCGCGACCATTCGGGATCAGTCCAGGGGCTCGCAAAGGCGTTCGATGACTTGCGCCAGGGTAATGCCGTCGGCCCGGGCGGCAAAGGTCAGGGCCATGCGGTGGCGCAGCACGGGCCCGGCCAAGGCCACCACGTCATCGACCGAAGGCGCCAGACGGCCATCCAGCAAGGCGCGGGCGCGCACCGCCAGCATCATCGCCTGGCTGGCCCGCGGTCCGGGCCCCCAGGACACCTGTTGGCCGATGCCATCGAGGGGGCTGTCTTCGGGCCGGCCATTGCGGACCAGGGTCAGAATGGCCTCGACCACTCTCGCGCCCACCGGAATGTGGCGGATCAGCCGCTGGATCGCCAGTAATTGTTCGCCGTCCATGACCGCCTGAACGGCGGCTTCCTGGGCCCCCGTGGTCGCCACCAGCATGTGCTGTTCGGCGGCCCGGTCGGGATAGCCCACGTCAATCTGCAACAGGAACCGGTCCAACTGCGCCTCGGGCAACGGATAGGTGCCCTCTTGTTCCAGGGGGTTCTGGGTCGCCAGAACGTGGAACGGCTGGGGCAGGGGATGGTTTTGTCCGGCAATGGTGACAGCATGTTCCTGCATGGCTTGCAGCAAGGCCGACTGGGTGCGCGGGCTGGCGCGGTTGATCTCGTCCGCCATCAGAAGCTGGCAGAACACCGGGCCGGGGATGAAGCGGAACGAGCGTTTGCCGCTGTCCGCCTCCTCCAACACTTCCGAACCCAGAATGTCGGCGGGCATGAGATCCGGGGTAAACTGCACGCGTTTGTCATCCAGTCCCATGACCGTGCCCAGGGTTTCCACCAGGCGGGTCTTGGCCAGGCCCGGCACGCCGATCAACAGGGCATGGCCGCCGGCCAGCAGGGTGATCAGGGTTTCGTTGATCACTTCTTCCTGACCGAATATCACCCGGCCGATCATTAACCGGACCTTGGCGACGGTTTCAACGGCGCCTTCGATCTCGGCGACCATTTTTTTGTCCGTTTCGCTGACGGATGGCATGTTGTCCACTATATTGAAGACTCCCCAGCTTTGATCCGGTCCATAGGGTAACGTTTCGTCACGCCCAGGGCTAGCCGGACAAGGGTTCAATTTCAGGTGTGGTGAGGGACCATGGTAAACGAGCAGTTGTTTGATCCGGCGGCGATCGCGGCCCGACTGCCCAAGGGCAAGGCCCCGCCCGTCGATTCCTGGCAGCCTGATTTCAGCGGCGAATTGGACATGCGCATCGCCCGGGACGGCACCTGGCATTATCTGGGTTCACCGATCAAACGGCGACGCATGGTAAAATTGTTCGCCTCGATCCTGCGCCATGACGACGACCGGCGTTATTATCTGGTGACCCCGGTGGAAAAATTTGCCATTTGCGTGGAGGACGCGCCATTCCTGGCCGTCGCCATGGAGGTGCATGACCAGGGCCGGGACCAGGTCCTGACCTTCCGCACCAACGTGGATGATGAGGTCAAGGCGGGCCCGGAGCATGCCGTCCGCATGGAGATTGATGCCGCGAGCGAAGAGCCCTCGCCCTATGTGCATATACGCGGGCGCTTGGAAGCCTTGATCGGCCGTGCCATCTTCTACGATTTGGTTGATCTGGCGGTGGAGGAATTGCGCGATGGCGAGGCCAGTTTTGGCGTCTGGAGCGCCGGCGTGTTCTTCCCCTTCGG
>JAYGEB010000127.1:0-46836 GCA_046582595.1 Alphaproteobacteria bacterium
CATGTCAACGAGACCGCCGCCGCCTTGGGCTGCGCCGTGGGGCAGACGGCCATGGCCTGCGCCGAGGCCATGCGGGCGGCGCCCCCACCGTCGGGCGAGGCCCCGTCCTATGAAGAAGCACGCTTTCTATTCTCGGAAACAGAGGAAACCCCGGCAATATGGGGCGTTGATTCCGCCTCTCTGCTGCGCCCGGAAGATGCCGGGCAAGTGGTCCTCACCGCCTCCCATGGCGCCCTGTTGGGCGGCGAGGCGGCCTCCGCCATCAAATATGACGTCCTTGCCTGCGCCTTCAATGATGCCGGCGTGGGCATCGACGATATTGGCATCAGCCGGCTGCCGGCTCTTGATCAACGCCGTATCGCCGCCGTGACCGTAGATTGCCAAACTGCGCGCATTGGCGATGTCCGTTCCATGTGGCAAGGCGGCGTGATTTCCCATCTGAATGAAACCGCCCGAGGCTTGGGCGCCGCCGCCGGCGACAGTTTGCAAGCCTTTGCCCTTAAAGCCTGTCAACAAATTCAATTGTGAGAGAGTTAGACCCCATGTCCGATCAAAATCTGAGTAATCAACCGTCACGCACCATGTCCGGGGGCCGCGCCCTGGCGGAAATGCTGAAATTGCATGACGCGGCGCCGATGTTCGGCATGGGCGGCTTCCAATTGCTGCCGTTTTACGACGCGGTGGGGGAGGTGGGGCTGCAACATACCCTGATCAATGACGAACGCTGCGGCGCCTTCGCGGCGGACGCCTTCGCGCGGGTCTCGGGGCGTCCCGGGGTGTGTGACGCCACCTTGGGGCCGGGGGCGACCAATCTGACCACGGGCCTGGTGGAAAGCCTGAACGCCGGCGTGCCCATGATCGCCATCACGGGGGATACCAACCGGAACTATTCCTGGAAAAACATGACCCAGGAATCCCGGCAACTGGAAATCCTGGCGCCGGCGGTAAAGGAAGTGATCCGGGTCGAGGTGATCCAGCGCCTGCCGGAACTGGTGCGCCGGGCCTATGGCGTGGCGACATCCGGGCGGGCCGGGCCGGTGTTGCTGGACATACCCGAGGATATCGCCCACGGCGAATATGATTTTCCGGAGGACGATCTGTACGCCGATCTTGCCGCCATGTCCGCGCCCGCCTACCGCAGCCGCCCGGACCGGGACGAGGTGGCCCGCGCCGCGGCGCTGTTGGCCAAGGCGGAGCGGCCGATCATTCTGGCGGGCGGCGGCGTGCATCTTTCGGGCGGGCAGGCGGCCCTGACCGAATTCGCCGAGCGTTTTAATATTCCCGTGGCCCATACCCTCAGCGGCAAGGGTGCCATCGCCTGTACCCATGCCCTGGCCCTGGGCCTGTTCGGGCGCTATTCCCGCATCGCCAACGATGTGCTCGAACGCACCGATTGCATTCTGGTGGTGGGCTGCAAGATGGGGGAGATCGCCACCAAGCGCTACACCCTGCCGGCCAAGGGCATTCCCCTGATCCATCTGGAAATTCTGGCCGAGGAGATTGGCCGCTGCGTGCCCTGCGAGGTGCCGCTGTGGGGCGATGCCAAGGCGGGATTGGAGGATTTGGCCGCGGAAATGTCGGACTCCGCCGCCGCCCAGCACGCGGCGCGCGGTGAATATGCCGCCGAGGTTGCCACCCGCATGACCAATTGGCGCATGGAAGTGCAGGATCGCCTGACATCCTCCGAACGCCCGGTAAACATGGCGCGCATGTGCCAGGAATTGAACAATGTCATGCCCGAGGACGGTATTCTGGTCGCCGACGGCGGTTTCGCGGCGCACTGGACCGGCCTGTTGTGCGAGACCAAGGCGCCGGGCCGCCATTACATCGCCAATCGCGGTTTTGCCTCCATCGGCTATGGCCTGCCGGGCAGCATGGGGGCGCAGTTGGCGGCGGGGGACCGCCCCGTGGTCGGGGTAACGGGCGATGGCGGTTTCAACATGGTCATTGGCGAACTTGAAACCGCCGGGCGGCTGAACAGCGGCCTGACCATCCTGATCGTCAACAACGCCGCCTCCGGCTACGTCAAGGCCCTGCAACAGGCGCAATTCGACGGCCGCTTTCAATCCTCCGACCTGAACGAGATGAACTACGCCAATCTGGCCGAGAATTTCGGCTGTCAGGGGATCCGCGTGGAGGACCCCGACGATCTGGCCGGGGCCATCCGCACCGGCATGGCGGAACGCGGCCGGCCCACGGTGATCGACGTGGTCGTCACCCGCGACCCGAAGAAAATGCTGCCCGGCGTGGACAACCGCGCCGCCCCCATCAAGAAAGGCGACCGTATCGCTTGATTATCATGCCCGTACTTGACATGGGCGTCCGCGGCGATGTTCGCGCCCGCCAACCGGTGCATGGTCCAATCAGCCGGCGGCGACGGATTCTTCCGTGAAGGTCAATTCGATTTTCAGGCCATCGGGCGTATCGAGAAACAACTGCGTCAAGTTGTACTTTGGCACCACCCGTTCGTCATATTCCACGCCGGCGTCTTCGAGGCGTTGCTTGATCTCGCCATAACCCGTACAGCGGAACGAGACGTGATCGACCACGCCCTTGCCTTCCGGCAATTTGTCGCGTTCGACCAGATGCAGGACCGGCCGGTCGCCGGCATAGACCCAGGCGCCGGGAAATTTGAAGGGTGGGCGGTCGCCGATACGCAGGCCAAGTACATCCACATAGAACTTGGCGGATGCCGCTGCATCCTTGGTCAGGACATTGTAGTGATCGATAAATTCCAGTGGCATGCTTCGGCCTCCCTTGCGCATTTTCCGGCAATAGTATGACCGCAGTCCGCGAAGGGAGCAATGCATCAAGCCATCGCCATATGCTATATGCGAGACAAGAAACGAGAGTAAACGACTGAGGAAACCAGACCATGAGTTCGCAAAACGACGCTGAAACGCCTTTGCTGTTTCAACCCATGACCATTCAATCTGTCACGGCGCGCAACCGCATCGTGGTGCCGCCGCTGTGCCAGTATTCCGCCAAGGACGGCGTCGCCAACGATTGGCATCTGGTGCATCTGGACGCTTACGCGCGCGGCGGTGCCGGCATTATTTTCGTCGAGGCCACCGGCGTTGAGGCGCGGGGCCGGATTACTCATGGCTGCCTTGGCATATGGACCGGGGAGCAGGCCAGGGCGATGGCGCCTCTGGTCAACATTATCAAGGCTCATGGCGCCGTCCCCGGCATCCAGATCGCCCATGCCGGACGCAAGGCGGCGAAGCAGCGGCCCTGGAACGGCCTCGGCGCCCTGACCGAGGCCGATGTTGCTCAGGGCGATGTGCCGTGGGAGGTGGTGGGGCCATCCGCCCTGCCGGCGGACGAGGGTTGGCTGGTGCCGCGCGAACTGAGCGCGGATGAAATCGGCGATATCGTCAAGGCGTTCGGCCAGGCGGCGGCGCGCTCCCATGACGCTGGCTTTGAATGTCTGGAAATCCACGGCGCGCACGGTTATTTGCTGCAATCCTTCCTCTCGCCCCTGTCCAACAAACGCACGGACGGCCATGGCGGCGATCTAGCGGGGCGCATGCGCCTGGCCTTGGAGGTAACCCGGGAAGTCCGCGCCCACTGGCCCGAAAACAAGCCGCTGTTTTTCCGGATTTCCTCGGTCGATGGTTCGGAGGACGGTTGGCGGCTTGAAGATTCCGTCGCCCTTGCCAAGGAACTGAAAGCCCTGGGCGTCGATTGCATTGATTGCTCCTCGGGCGGCAATGCGGCCTCGGCGACGGTGAACCTGATCCCCCGCGGCCTGGGCTTTCAGGTGCCCTATGCCGCCGCCGTGCGGAAACAGGCCGGGGTTTTGAGCATGGCCGTGGGTTTGATCCTGGACGGCGAACAGGCCGAGGCGATCCTGCGGGCCGGCGACGCCGATCTGATCGCCGTGGGCCGGCAAATCATGTACAATCCATTCTGGCCGGTCCAGGCGGCCCAGGATTTGGGCGCCGATCCAGGTTTTGAGATGTGGCCGCCGCAATATGGCTGGTGGCTGGAAAAGCGGGAACGCACGTTCCGGCGCATGGGTGTTGAGAGGTAGGGATGAACGAAGCAATCAGGGTTTTCTGGCAGCCTGGGTGAAGCAGTTGCCTCCGCCTGAAGGAGCATTTGTCGGCCCGTGCGGTTGACTTCCAATCGATTAATATCGCCGCCGATCCGGACGGTCTGGCGCAATTGCAGGCCTTGGGCGTCCGCACCGTGCCCGTGGTGGCGAAGGGCAATGACTATGTCATGGGGCTGTCGCTGCGCGACGTGGGCGCATTCCTCGGCCTGGAGGACCAGGGCGCGGGGATGTTGCCGGCGGAGGAATTGATCCAGCGCCTGGACTGGATTCTTGCCGCCGCGCAGCGCTATTTGCGGCAATTGCCCGACAGCCAGATGCTGGCGCAACTGCCGGGCCGGCCGCGCAGCTATCGCGATCTGACCTACCATCTGTTTCAGATAACCCGCGCCTTTCTCGGCCTCGCTTCCGGTCAGGAATTGACCTACGAAAAACTGGGTGAAAGCCCCGGCGATGATCTGCTGACCTTCGCCGACATCGCCGACGACGGCGAGGCCACGCGCCAGGATCTCCTGGCCTGGTGGGAGAGCACCGGCGCGGAGATGGATTTCGAGATGGAGGTCGCGACCTATTATGGCCCGCAATCTCTGCACGAGACCCTGGAGCGCACGGCCTGGCATACGGGCCAGCACGCGCGGCAATTGTTGTTCATCCTCGAAGGCCTGGATATCGCGCCCGATGGCCCCATCGGCGACCGCGAACTTTCCGGCCTGCCCCTGCCGGACCAGGTCTGGGACGGCTGATAATTTTAGGCGGCGGCGCGGACGGCGCGGGCGATTTCGCTCCATTTGCCGAGGTTGGCGGGGTTTTCGCGGATTGATGTTTCAGCGTGGTACATCACCACCCTGGCCGCCATGCCCTGGTAGCGGGCGATCAGCTTGTCGGCCATCTCATCCCAGCGGGCGGGCAGGGCGAAGTGGTTCACCATCTCGTCGTCGATCAGGGCCACCAAGGCCTCCGTATCGCCGCTTTTCAGATGTACGCGTAGTTTTTCGCGCATGCCGTCATAACCCAGATCATCGAATTGGAAGGCATAGTTGGGCGTGGCGCCGTAAAAACCTATCTGTGTCTTGGTGGTCAGGGTCGCCGCGGCCTGTTCCTCCGGGCTGTCGCCGGGGATGGCCATGACGGGGACGATCAGATCGATTTCCGAAACATCGCGCCCGGTCCGGGCCGCGCCCAGCGCCAGATCGGGCAGCACGCGGTTCTCGATATAGGGCATGGAATGCATGGGATGGACGTGGATGCCGTCCGCCAACTCGCCCGCCACCCTGGTCATGTAGGGCCCGACGGCGGAAATATCGATCTTCACGTCTTCAAAATCATGACGCTCCGGGGTCCATTGTTCGGGCAGCAGGCTCAAATTGTAGTAGGGCCCTTCGTGCTGTAGGGGGCCTTCCCGGCGGAAGGCCAGCAGACAGGCCCGGACGGCTAGCAGATAATCCTTCATCTGTGGCGCGGGACGGTCGAAGAGAGAGGCATAGCGCCGGGTGATATGGGCCTTGACCTGGCTGCCCAGGCCCAGGCGAAAGC
Source organism: Alphaproteobacteria bacterium (assembly GCA_046582595.1). Classification (GTDB taxonomy): domain Bacteria; phylum Pseudomonadota; class Alphaproteobacteria. The sequence continues at coordinate 5,591 of JAYGEB010000127.1, forward strand.
GGCCTTGGGTATTGCGCGCCAGCTCCCAGGCGATCTGCGCCGACATCATGGGACTGCGGGGGAAAGCCACGGCGATGCCGGTGCAGAAATGCAGCGTCGGCGCGGCGGTGACGGCCGCGGCGATCATCATCCAGGGCACCTGGCTGCCTTCCGTCATCAACATGCCGGAAAATCCCGCGCCTTCCAGCCGCGTCGCCAAATCCGCCGCATCGGGCCAGGTCGATGCCCTGGCCATGAGATCGAATTCCATGCTGTTCCTCCCGGTTTCAGGTACGGTTTCCGGCCATCTTAGAATATTTCCAGTGTGACCGGAATCGCCAGGCCGCCCCGGCGAAGCCAAAGCCAGCGGGCCGGAATTCCGCAATCAGGTAATGCGGACGGGCAGGTGCTTGATACCGCGGATGAAATTGGAAAAGATCCGCTCCGCCGGGCCCATGATCTCGAAGCGCATGTCCCGCTTCAGAATTTCTTCCCAGAGGATCTGCAGTTGCTGTTCCGCCAGGCGGTCGCCGACACAGCGGTGAATGCCGGCGCCGAAGGCCAGGTGGCGGCGCGCCTTGGGCCGCCGGATATTGAATTCCGTGGGTGCCTCGATGGCCTCCTCGTCCCAATTGCCCGAGACATACCACATCACCACCCGATCCCCCTTGCGGATGGATTTGCCGGCCAATTCCGTATCTTTCAACGCCGTGCGGCGCATATGGATGATGGCCGATTGGTAGCGGATCATCTCCGGCACCATGGTTTTGATCAGGCCGGGATCGGCGCGCAGGGCGGTGAATTGGTCGGGATTGTCGCACAATGCCAACAGGCCGCCGCTCATGGTATTGCGGGTGGTATCGTTGCCGCCGACGATCAGCAGAACGGAGTTGGCGATCAGGTCCATGGGACTCATATTCTTGGTGGCGGCGTTCTGCGCCAGCATGGAGATCAGATCGAAGCCCGGTTCGCCCTTGGCCCGCTCCCGCCACAGGGCGCCCATGTACTGGCCCATTTCCTGCAGCACTTCCAGGCGTTCCTCATCCGATTTGACCAGGGCGCCGGGCGCGCCGTAATCGGTGGTGGCCACGTCCGACCAGTAGGTCAGCTTGCGCCGGTCTTCGAATGGGAAATCGAACAGGGTGGCCAGCATCATGGTGGTTAATTCGATGGAGACTTTATCGACCCAGTCGAAGGTTTCCCCTCGGGGCAGGGCATCCAGCACTTCCTCCGTGCGTTGGCGGATTGTCGCCTCCATGTTGCGCAGGTTATTTGGCGCGACAATGGGGGCGACGGCCTTGCGTTGTCCGGTATGCTCGGGCGGGTCCATGCTGATGAAGCTCGTCATCCGGTCGCCAAAAGGGTTGTCGCGCAGGGTGATGCCGCCCAGATGGCCGGCGGAGGAATAGGTCGCGTGATCCAACTCCACCCGCATGATGTCGTCATAACGGGTGACGGACCAATAGGGGCCGTAGGGGCTGTCGGCGCAATAATGTACCGGATCCTCCCGGCGCAGGCGCTGGAAATAGTCGTAAAAATCGTCGTTTTGGTACAAAGCCGGATCGCTGACGTCGATCTTTTCCAACGGCAAATCGTCGATTTCGATGTTGACTGATGTTTCGATCACGGTCATCGCATTTCACTCCGCTTGGTTGCGCCAACAGCCTAGCGGCAGAGACCATATGGTATCAAGAGGGCCTTTAACGAGGGCCTTCAATTCCGGCGGGTTTATTCCCGGAACGCCGGCGGATCGGCGAAGAAGAAAAGATCATTGTCCAGTTTTTGGTTGATACGGATATCGGTCAGGGACAGGGCCGTGATGCTGCCCTGGGAATCCTTGACTTTCCATTGCCGCAACAGCATCGGCGGCTCCGTGAAGGTTATGGCGATCCAGCCTTCGTCGGGCAACTCCCGGTCCACGATACGAACCCGCAGGACGCCCAGGCCGTGTTCCACTTCCACGACCTCGACTTTTTCGCGCAGATTGACGGGATCGTCCACCAACACGCCCAGTGGCGTTTCGTAAAGGGGAAAACGGCTGACCTGATCCAGCTCCTTGTCATGCAGCACCAACCAGACGCCATCGGCGACGATGAGCAGGGGCGAGGGGGCGTCATATTCAAAACGCAGGCGCCCGGGCCGGCGCATGTAGAGTTGACCATGCGATACATTGCCCTCGGAATCCACCTGCAGGAACCGCGCGGACAGGGTCTTCACGCTGTTCATATAGGTCTCGATCCGGTCCACGGCGGCGGTATCTTCGGAACTCAGGGCGGCAAATGCCGGCGCATAAATCAGGGGCAGCGCGGCCAGGGACATAGCACTTGCCAGAACGCGGCGTCTGTTCAAACTAGATATCCTCATCGGGGTTACGGACTAAAACCTCGCGCTTGCCCACATGGTTGGCGCGGCCGACGACGCCTCCGTTTCCATGCGGTCGATCAGATCGGCGGCACGGTTATAGCCGATTTTCAATTGCCGTTGCAAAAACGAGGTCGAGGCCTTTTGATTCCGGGCGATGACGTCGACGGCGGCATCATAGAGGGCATTGCCGCTATCGCCGCCCTGTTGATTTTGGGCCTGGCCGAATTCCATTTCCGCCCCTGGTTCGGCCTCCTCGGTCACGGCGTCGAGATATTCGGGCCGGCCTTGTCGTTTCAGATGATTGACCACCGCCTCCACTTCCTCGTCGCTGACAAAGGGGCCGTGTACCCGGTTGATGCGGCCGCCGCCCGCCATGTACAGCATATCGCCCATGCCCAGCAGTTGTTCGGCGCCCTGCTCGCCCAGTATTGTCCGGCTGTCCACCTTGGCGGTGACTTGAAAACTCACCCGGGTCGGAAAATTGGCCTTGATGGTGCCGGTGATGACATCGACCGAGGGCCGTTGCGTGGCCATCATGACGTGGATGCCGGCGGCGCGGGCCATTTGCGCCAGACGTTGCACGGCGGCATCGATTTCCTTGCCGGCGACCATCATCAGGTCGGCCATCTCGTCGACGATGACGACGATATAGGGCATCGCCTCGGTATCCAGCACCCGGTCTTCGAATAGGGGTTGGCCGGTCTCGGCGTCATATCCGGTCTGCACCGTGCGCTTCAGTTCCTCTCCGCGCCTCTCGGCTTCGGCCAGGCGTTGGTTGTAGCCGTCGATGTTGCGCACGCCCAAATTGGCCATGGCGCGGTAGCGGTTTTCCATCTCCCGCACGGTCCATTTCAAGGCCATGATGGCCTTGCCCGGATCCGTCACCACGGGGGTTAGAAGATGGGGGATGTCGTCGTAGACGCTTAATTCCAGCATCTTCGGATCGATCATGATCATGCGGCAACGTTCAGGCGGCAGGCAGTACAGCAACGACAGGATCATCGTGTTGATGGCCACGGATTTGCCCGAACCGGTGGTGCCGGCGATCAGCAAATGGGGCATCTTGGCCAGATCGACCAGCACCGGCGCGCCGGCGATATCCTTGCCCAGGGCGAGGGGCAGGGTCAGTTTGGACTTTTCGTAATCGGCGGTGGAAAGCAGTTCCCGCAGAAAGACGGTCTCCCGGTCCTGGTTCGGCAATTCGATGCCAATGGCATTGCGTCCCGGCACCACGGCGATACGGACGCTGCGGGCGGACATGGAGCGGGCGATGTCGTCGGACAGGCTGATCACGCGGGATGTTTTGGTACCCGGCGCCGGTTCCAATTCGTACAACGTGACCACGGGGCCGGGGCGGACCTGCACGATGCGGCCATGTACGCCATAGTCGTCCAGCACGGTTTCCAGCATGCGGGCGTTCTGTTCCAGGGCGCCTTCGTTGATGCCGCGGCCTTGTTGGGCCCGCGGCGGCATGGCCAGAAGGTGCAAGGCGGGCAACTGGTATTCCTCGCCCTCGCTCAGCGCCAGGGCCGGTTGCTGCTCTTGCTGGGCCCGGCGGCTTTTGCGGATTTTTTTGCTTGGCTTTCTGACCCGGCCCGGCGTGATCGGTTCGCCGACCTGAATGGGGACGGCCTCGGCCGATGGCGCCAACTCGTCTTCGGTCAAGCGTGGTTCGCGGCGGAACAGGGGATGGGTGGCGGCTTGCCGGCCCAGACGTTCCGCCGCCGCGGCCGCGAAACGGGCCGCGCCAAAGGTGCGGATCGAACCGGCGATGCCGGCCCTGACCAGCACCAGCCATTCGGCGAAGCGGATGCCGAGCAGATAGAGCAACAGCAATGCCGTGACCGGGGCGGCGACGGCGAGGACCAGGGGCGAGCCGGGGGATTGTCCGATCAGGGCCAGCGGCGGGGCGCTGATTTGCAGCAGCCAATCACCGCCATAACCGCCCAATCCGGCGGCCTGGGGCCATTGTTCGGGCGCTGCCACGCTGCCCGTCAGGGCGGCCAGCAACAGCAAAACCGGCGGCGCCAGGGCCAGCCGCAAGCCATACCAGGGCAACCCTCGGTGCGAGGCGATGCGCCAGGCCCAACATGCCATGACGCCAACTACGGCCATGCTGGCCAGGCCAAGGGTCTGTAGCAATAGATCCGCCGCCCAGGCGCCCAGGCCGCCCAGCCAGTTGCCGGGGCTGCCGGCGCTGGCGACGTTCAGGGCGGCATCTTCCGGGTGGTAGCTGGCCAGGGCCAGGGCCAGGGCCGTGGCGACGGCAAACAGTAACAGCCCGGCGGTCTCCACCGCGCGGCGCCGTAGGTAGATCACGGCCGCGGGCGGCAACAGGGCCATGCCGCGCGGCGCACCACTATGTTGTGACATATCCGGAATCCTTCATGAAATCGTCACGCAGCTTGTCATAACGTTTGGGCTATTCGGTTCAGGGCGTCTTCCATCACGGCATACTCATGCACCATGGCGACCCGGATGTAGCGGTCGCCGGAATTGGCGCCGTCGCCGTCCGCCGCCGTCAGATAGCTGCCCGGCAGCACGCGGACGGCGGCCTGGGTCCATAGTTCCTTGGTTGCCGCCTCGCCGTCGCCCACATCCAGCCACAGGAAAAAGCCGCCCTCGGGGCGGTAGAAACCGAAGCGGTTGGACAAAATCCGTTCCGCCAGATCGAATTTCTCCCGATACAGCGCCCGGTTGGCCAACACATGCGCCTCGTCCTCCCACAGGGCCGTGGCGGCGGCATAGACGGGCAGGGGCGAGGGGTTGCCGCCGTATTCGCCAAGCCGGCGGAACAGCGTGATCATTTCGCCGTCGCCGGCCACGAAGCCGGAGCGCAAGCCCGCCACGTTGGAACGCTTGGACAGGGAATGAAAGACCAAAACGCCCGACAAATCGCCGTCCCTGGCGCAGGCTTGCAGGGTGCCGGGCGGTGGCTCGCCATTATAAATTTCGGCATAGCATTCATCGACCACGAGCGTGAATTCGTAGCGCCGGGACAGCGCCACGAGGTCGGAGAGATAATCCAGATCCGCCACCGCGCCCTGGGGATTGCCCGGCGTGCAGAAATAAACCAGGGCGGTGCGGGCCAGTGTCGCTTCGTCCAGGCCGGCGAAATCGGGTAGAAAACCGTTCTCGGCCACGGCGTTGACAAAGACCGGCTCGGCGCCGGCCGCCACCGCCGCGCCGGCATAACATTGATAAAACGGGTTGGGCATCAGCACGATGGGCTGTTTGCCGGCCTTGTCGGGGGGCACGGCCAGGAAGGCGGTGCGGAACAGCCCCTCCCGCGTGCCGGCGCAGGGGGCGATATGATGGTCCGCCTCTATCAGCCCCTCGGGTAGATCATAGCGGCGGTTCAGCCAGCCCGCGACCGCTTGGCGGAATTCCGGGGTGCCGGCGACGGGGGGGTATTTGCCGTAAAGGTGCCGGTTGGCATGCAGTATCTCGCCCACGAAATCGGGATAGGGGTGTTGCGGTTCGCCCAGGCTCATGGCGAGGGGGGAGAGGTGGCCCGGCGGCGGCAGCGGGTCCAATAGGCCGCGCAGCCGCTCGAACGGATAATCGGGTAGCATGTCCAGGCGCGGATTGATCATCCGGCGCTCCGCGGTGAAGGTCTGTGGAATCACGATTTCCGGGCCCGTTGCAATTGTTTGCCATAATAATCAGAACCGATTCGCAAAGCGATTCGCGAATCGAGAACATAATATAAACGAACAATAGATAATGTGGCCAGCTTTTGTTGTCTATACAAGGAGTTGCGTCGTTAACTTCTTGTTAAAGGGTAAGAAATTTGCCGCTTCCGAATCGGTTTTCGCCTTTTGTTCCCGTTCGCTCCGCCGGGCGGCGCCAAAAGGCAAGGGCCCGGAGGTGCAACCCCCGGGCCCCATGCGGCAACCCGCTAAACCGTCGAAACGTCGGCTCAGGTGATGCTTTCGCCATGCAGGCTGATATCCAGGCCTTCACGCTCGTCATCTTCCTCGACCCGAAGGCCCATGACCGCGCCGACCAGCTTGACCAGAATGAAGGTCGCGGCGGCGCTGTAGGCGATGGTAACGCCGACGCCATACAGTTGCAGGCCGATCTGCCCCGCATTGCCTTCCAGCAGGCCCGGCGTGCCGCCGACCGCCTCGGCCGCGAAGACGCCGGTCAGTACGGCGCCGATGATGCCGCCGATCCCATGTACGCCAAAGACGTCCAGGGCATCGTCGTAGCCCAGCTTGCGTTTCAGCCACATGACCGCGAGGAAGCAGCCCAGGCCGGCGGTCAGACCTATGATCAGCGCCCCGCCCGGCAACACGAAGCCGGAGGCGGGGGTAATGGCGACCAGGCCCGCGATGGCGCCCGAGGCGATGCCGAGAACCGATGGCTTGCCCCGGGTCATCCATTCCGCGACCATCCAGGCCAGGGCGGCGGCGGCGGCGGCGATCTGGGTCACGGCCATGGCCATCCCCGCGTTGCCGTCGGCGGCCAGTTCGGAGCCGGCGTTGAAGCCGAACCAGCCGACCCACAACAGGGCGGCGCCGATCACGGTCAGCACCAGATTATGGGGTGCCAGGTTCTCCCGGCCATAGCCGACCCGTTTGCCCAGCACCAGGCACAGCACCAGGCCGGCGACGCCGCTGTTGATGTGGACCACGGTTCCGCCGGCGAAGTCCAACACGCCGGCGGCGCCCAGGAAGCCGCCGCCGCCCCAGACCGAATGAGCGATTGGCGCATAAACGATGACCTGCCACAGGGCCAGGAACACCATCAGCGAGGAAAACTTTATCCGTTCCGCCACCGCGCCCGTGATCAGGGCCGGCGTGATAATGGCGAAGGTCATCTGGAACATCATGAAGACCGATTCGGGAATGGTTCCGCTCATGGAACCGACGCCGATGCCTTTCAGGAAGAGCTGGTCCAGATCGCCGATAAACGGCCCTTCGCCGGAGAAGGCCAGGCTGTAACCAATGATCATCCAGACGATGGTGGCCATGCAGCAAACGGCGAAACTCTGCATGATCGTGGCCAGCACGTTCTTCTTGCGCACCATGCCGCCATAAAACAGGGCGACGCCGGGAATGGTCATCATCAGGACCAACAACGTGGACGTGAGCATCCAGGCCGTATCGCCGGAATTCAACTCTTCCGCCGCCAGGGCGGGCCGCGCGGCGGCGAAACAGGCGGCGGCGCTGGTGGCGCCAATCGTGATGGAACGCCATGAAAGATTGAACATCGAAAATCTCCTACTTGAAAAGTTATTAGAGCAATTTTCGACTAATTGGATTCGCTCTTGCGATCCAAGTAGTTGGTTCAATTGCTCTTTTCTTAAGAATTCGGGCATGTTCAAAGAGGACATGCTCTAAAGGGCATCGGAACCGCTTTCGCCGGTGCGGATGCGCACCACCGCGGTAAGTTCCCAAACGAACAGCTTGCCATCGCCGATTTGTCCCGTTTGCGCCGTTTTCGCGATGGTTTCCAGAACCCGGTCGGTCAACTCGTCCGCCACGGCCAGTTCCAGCTTTAACTTGGGCAGATAGTTCACTTCGTATTCGGCGCCGCGGTAGATCTCCGTATGACCCTTTTGCCGGCCGAAGCTGCGGACTTCCGTCACGGTCAGGCCTTGCACGCCCAATTCGGTCAGCGCATCGCGCACCTCGTCCAACTTGAACGGTTTGATTACCGCCATTACCATCTTCATCCGTCTGGACTCCCTCGCTTGATTTTTCGGCAATACAAGGCGATTGCCCGCTTCGATAACTATTCGTCATCCAAGAATCGTGCCGGTTTTTTAGGAATTCCCTTAAGCCATTGGAACCAAACGTAAAGAAAATTTTTTACGGGATCAATAGGGTTTAAAAACGTGATCGTTTCGCATAAATAATAGGCAATTTCGATAATGTGCATAAAATTTATGCGGCGCGGGTTCGGCTCAATGGGGAAACCATTAAAGTTGTCGATTATAATTTCCTTGACCGTTTTGGTTGCCGAGGGCAGGTTTGCGCCATGAGCGATGACGGTAACGGTGCTTGCGGAGGGAGCCGTGAATTGACGGCGGCGGCACGGCTGGATTGGCTGCGCTTGATTCGCAGCGAGAATGTCGGGCCCATCGTCTTTCAACAATTGCTGACGCGGTTTGGCTCGGCCGGCGCGGCGTTGCGCGCCCTGCCCGATCTGGCCCGGCGCGGCGGCCGCCGCGGGAATATCAAGCTGTGTTCCCTCGCCGCGGCCGAGGCGGAGCTGGAGGCCGCCGCCGCGGTCGGGGCCCTGCCGCTGGCCAGTTGCGAGGCGGCCTATCCGCCGCGTCTTGGCGCCCTGCCCGATCCGCCGCCGCTGATCTACGTTCTTGGCGATGCCGCGCGGTTGGCCAGCCCGGTGGTGGCCATGGTCGGCGCCCGCTACGCCTCCGCATCGGCCATACGTTACACCCAGCGCCTGGCCCGCGATTTGGGCCGGGCGGGATTGCATGTCGCCTCCGGCCTGGCCAGGGGGATCGACACGGCGGCCCATGGCGGCGCCCTCGAGACCGGCACGATCGCGGTCTTGGCGGGCGGCGTGGATGTCGTCTACCCGGCGGAAAACCAGCAACTTTACCGCGCGATCGTCTCCCAGGGCGCGGTGATATCCGAGATGCCGCCGGGAACCCGGCCCCAGGCCCGCCATTTTCCCCGCCGCAACCGCTTGATCTCCGGCCTGGCCCTGGGCGTCGTGGTGATCGAGGCGGCGGAACGCTCTGGCTCCCTGATTACCGCGCGCTTTGCCCTGGAACAGGGGCGGGAGGTCTTCGCCGTGCCCGGCTCGCCGATGGACCCCCGTTGCCGCGGCTCCAACCGGTTGATCAAACAGGGCGCCGGCCTGGTGCAGGAGGCCGGCGACGTGGTCGAGGCGATCGGCCCCATGATCGACCGGCCCGCTTTGTGGGAGGCGGCGCCGGGCCAGTATGACGGCCGGCCCGAAAATGCGGATTTTGATGCGGATTTTGATGCGGAACGGCGGCGGGTAACGGGTCTTTTGGGGGCCACGGCAATTGGCGTTGACGACCTAATCCGCCTGTCCGAGTTGACACCGGCCCAAGTCATCACCATTTTGCTTGAACTTGAACTGGCGGGCCGTTTAGACCGGCATGCCGGAAATCGAGTATCTATTTCTTAACCGTCATTGGTCTGTATTGAACTTTTGCCACCGCGTTTCCGGTTCTTGTCTTAGATGAAGTGAGTCTCCGCATAATGGATGTTGTGGTCGTCGAATCCCCGGCCAAGGCCAAAACCATCAATAAATACCTCGGTAGCAATTATATCGTGCTGGCCAGCTATGGCCACGTGCGCGACCTGCCGTCCAAGGATGGCTCGGTCTTGCCCGATGAAGACTTCGCCATGACCTATGTAACCGACGATCAATCCGCCAAGCGCGTGAAGGCGATCGCCGATGCCATGCGCGGCAGCGATAGGTTGTTCCTGGCGACCGACCCGGACCGAGAAGGCGAGGCCATATCCTGGCATGTCATTAAGGCGCTGGAAGACGATCATGGTTTCAAGGACATCTCGGCCAAGCGCGTGGTGTTCAACGAAATCACCAAGCGCGCGGTGCTTGAGGGGATCAACAATCCCCGCGACCTGGACATGGACCTGATCAATGCCCAGCAGGCCCGCCGGGCGCTGGATTACCTGGTTGGCTTTACCCTGTCCCCGGTCTTGTGGCGCAAGCTGCCGGGCGCGAAATCCGCCGGCCGCGTGCAATCGGTTGCCCTGCGTCTGATCTGCCAACGGGAGATCGAGATCGAGGCTTTCGATCCGCGGGAATACTGGACCGTCGAGGTCGACTTCAAGACCGCCGCCAATGCGGCCCTGATCGGCCGTCTGACCCATCTGAATGGCGTCAAGCTGGACCGTTACTCGATTGCCGACAGCGAAGCGGCGGAGGCCGCGCGGCGTACCTTGGAGGGCGGTGAATTCACCGTCGCGGGGGTCGAGACCAAGCCGACCCGGCGCAATCCTTCGCCGCCCTTCACCACCTCGACCCTGCAACAGGAGGCCTCCCGTAAACTCGGCTTTGGCGCCCGGCGCACCATGCAGGTCGCCCAACGCCTGTACGAAGGTTTTGACATCGGTGGCGAAACGGTGGGTCTGATCACCTATATGCGGACCGATGGGGTGCAAATGGCGGCCGAGGCGATCACCGCCTGCCGCGCCGTCATTGGCCGGGAATTCGGCTCCCCCTACGTGCCTGGAGAGGCGCGCGCCTACCGCAGCAAGGCGAAGAATGCCCAGGAAGCCCATGAAGCGATCCGGCCGACGGATTTTTCCCGCCTGCCCGGCGATATGTCGGGTTATCTGGATAATGAGCAAAGGCGGCTCTATGAGCTGATCTGGAAGCGGGCCATGGCCTCCCAGATGGCTTCGGCCCGTCTGTCGCGGACCACCATTGAAATAGTGGCCAGGGATGGTTCCGCCAATCTGCGGACGACGGGGACGGTGGTGGATTTCCCCGGCTTTCTGAAGCTGTACGAAGAAGGCCGCGACGAAAAGCCCGATAGCGATGAAGACCGCCGCCTGCCCAAGGTGACCGAGGGCGAGGGCCTGCGCAACGAAAAGGTCCGGCCCGAACAACATTTCACCGAACCGCCGCCGCGGTATTCCGAAGCCACCCTGGTCAAGAAACTTGAAGAACTGGGCATTGGCCGGCCCTCGACCTACGCCTCCATCCTGACCGTTTTGCAGGACCGCGATTATGTCGTGCTGGATCGCAAGCGTTTCGTGCCGGAAGACAAGGGCCGTCTGGTCACGGCGTTTTTGGAAAGCTATTTCCACCGCTATGTGGAATACGATTTCACCGCCGATCTGGAGGGGCGTCTGGATGCCGTTTCCGCCGGCGACGTGGATTGGAAAGTGGTGCTGCGGGATTTCTGGAAGGATTTCTCCTCCGCCGTGGACGGCACGGCTGAATTGCGGGTGCGCGAGGTGTTGGACAAGGTCAATGATCTTCTGGCGCCCCATCTCTATCCCGACGGCGGCAAGGACCGTGCCTGCCCGGCCTGTAAAAAAGGCGCGCTCAATCTGCGCGGCGGGCGCAATGGATTTTTCCTGGGCTGCGATGCCTATCCGGAATGTCAATACACCCGCGCCATGCGCAAAGTGGCGGCGGGCGATGCGGACGAACAATTCGCCACCGGACCCATTGCCCTGGGCGACGATATCGAGAGCGGCATGCCCCTGACCCTGCGCAAGGGGCCCTATGGTCTTTATATCCAATTGGGCGAGGCGGCCGAGGGCGACAAGAAGAGCAAAAAGCCAAAGCGGGCCGGACTGCCCGCCGATGTCAGTGTCGGGGAACTGGACCTGGAAATGGCGCAAAAGCTGATCAATCTGCCGCGCCTGGTCGGCGAACATCCGGAATCCGGCAAGGCGATATTTGCCGGCATCGGCCGTTTCGGCCCCTACGTGCAAAGCGAGGCGCGCTACCATAAGCTGGAGGGCACGGCGGATGCCCTGACCATCGGCTTGAACCATGCGGTGACGGTGATCGCCGAAGGCATGGCCAAGGGCGGCGGCCGGCGCGGGGCCAATACGATTCGGACCTTGGGCGATCATCCCGACGGCGGTGAAGTCAAAATCCTCGACGGCCGTTTCGGACCCTATATCAAATACAAAAAACTGAACGCCACCCTGCCCAAGACCGCCGACCCCATGGCGATGTCCATGGACGAGGCCCTGGCGTTGTTGCGGGCCAGGGCTGAAAAGTCTAGTCAGAAAACCACCAAGGCCAAGGCGAAACCGAAAACCAAGACAAAAGTCAAAGCAAAAGCCAAAGCCAAGCCCGGGGCAAAAGCCAAGAAGGCGGCGCCGTCGCCCTCGGAAGCCGGTGAAGCGGTGGCTGGATCCTCCGATTGAGCACCCCGCGCAACCGACCCGACAAGGCGGCGATCAAGCGGTTTATTGACGAGCAGACCGGGCCGATTGGCCGGCGCGAAATCGCCCGCGCCTTTGGCATCAAGGGCGCCGACCGCGCGGAGCTGCGGGGCATTCTCAAGGAATTGGCCGAAGAAGGCCTGATCGGGCGGGGCGATGGGCGGGGCAGTGGGCGGGGCGGCAAGCGCTATACGGAAAGCGGCGCCATGCCGCCGGTGGCCGTGCTGCGGATTTTCGCCGTCGATGATGATGCCGTGCTTTATGCCGAGCCCATGCGCCGGGACGGTGAAGCCGCGGCGCCCATGCCGCGCATCACCGTGCTGCCCAGCCAGCGTGGTGGCGGGGAACTGGGGGTCGGCGACCGGGTCCTCGCCCGCTTGCAAAAAAAAGCCAAGGGCTATGAGGCCTCGATCATCCGCATTCTGCCCAAGGGGCCGGACCGGGTGATCGGGGTCTATGCGGAGGTGCCCGGCCAAGGCGCGCGCATCCGTCCCACGGACCGGCGGCAAAAATCCGATTTTGCGGTAGAGAGCAGCCAGGGCGGCGGGGCCAAACGAGGCGATCTGGTGGTGGCGGAGGTGCTTTTGGGCCGCCGTCACGGTTTGCGGGAAGCCAGAGTGGTGGAGGTTCTGGGTGATATGGACGACCGCCGGGCCATTTCCCTCATCGCCATCCACGGCAACGACATTCCCGATGTCTTTCCGCCCGAGGCCCTGGCCGAGGCCGAGGCCGCCAAGCCCGTGACCTTGGCCGGACGGGAGGATCTGCGCCATCTGCCCTTGATCACCGTGGATGGTGCCGACGCGCGTGATTTCGATGACGCCATCTGGGCCGCGCCCGACGACGATCCGAAAAACCCTGGCGGCTGGCAGGTCGTCGTCGCCATCGCCGATGTGGCCCATTACGTGACATTCAACGGCGCGCTCGACCGTGAAGCCCGCAAGCGGGGCAATTCGGTCTATTTCCCGGACCGGGTCGTGCCCATGCTGCCCGAGGCGCTGTCCAATAACCTGTGTTCCCTGCGGCCCGGCGAAGACCGTCCCGTGCTGGCGGTAACCATGCGCCTGGATGCCGGGGGCCAGCGCCTGGAACACAAATTCCACCGCGCCATGATCCGCTCCGCCGCCAGGGTGATTTATGAAGATCTGCAGGCCGCGCGCGACGGCCAACCGAACGAACGGACGGCGCCGATCCTGGAGAATGTAATCGAGCCGCTGTACGGCGCCTGGAACGCCCTGATGCGGGCGCGGGCGGGACGGCAGCCGCTGGATCTCGATCTGCCGGAAATGAAGATCATCCTGGGCGAGGACGGCCAGATTGCCAGCGTGCATCCGCGCCCGCGCCTGGACGCCCATCGCGTGATCGAGGAGTTCATGATCGAGGCCAACGTGGCGGCGGCGGAAACCCTGGAAGGGCAAAAAATGCCCTGCGTCTACCGGGTACACGATGTACCCGACCGGGAAAAATTGCTGGGTCTGCGGGAGTTCCTCTCCACCTTGAACCTGAGCTTTACCTTGGGCGAGCGTCCGCGGCCGGAATTGTTCAACCGCATTCTCGCCAAGGCCAAGGACACGGAGCATTGGGAAGCGGTCAACCAGTCCATCCTGCGGTCCCAATCCCAGGCCCGCTATGACCCGGAGAATATCGGTCACTTCGGCCTGGCGCGGTCCCGCTATGCCCATTTCACCTCGCCGATCCGGCGTTATTCCGATCTGTTGGTGCATCGCGCCTTGATCCGGGGCGGCGGTTTCGGCACCGATGGTTTGCGCGATGACGAGGCGGAGCGCCTGGCCGAGACGTCGGAACATATCTCCAGCACCGAACGGCGCGCCATGGTCGCCGAGCGGGAGGCCAACGACCGATACATGGCCGCCTTCATGGCGGCGCGGGCGGGCGCTGAATTCGCGGCCCGAATCAATGGCGTGACCCGGGCCGGACTGTTCCTGACCCTGCTCGAGACGGGCGCGGACGGCCTGTTGCCCATGCGCTATCTGCATGACGATTATTATCGGCTCGACGAGGCGCAAAAGGCCCTGATCGGCGAACGATCCGGGGTACGCTACCGTCTGGGCGACAGCCTTACGGCGCGTTTGGTGGAGGTAAATACCCTGACCGGCGGCCTGATATTTGAATTGCCCAACGAAAATGCCGAAACGACGGAAGGCGCCCGTGGCCGGCCCCGGATCGGCAAGCCCCGCAAGAATCCTCTCGAACGCGGGCAGCCCCGCAAACCCGGCAAACGCAAGGGGCGGCGGCGCTCTTAGACCAGTTTCGAGATTGACATGGTCGATCAAGGCCGGAGCGGCGGCCCGGCGCTTATGCGCTCTTGCGCACAAGCGTGAGCGGAGAGAGCCAGGCCCGGCGGTCAACATTGATTGAAAACGGTCTACGTTATACCGAGAATGGCCAGGCCAAGGGCCAGATCGTCGCTGAATTTTTCGCCCCTGCGGATCAGGGGCACGGTGTGGGGCAGGTCGGCGAAGGCGGCGTGCTCTGGGTCCAGGCTGGTCAACAACATAAAGGGCAGGTCGCGGCTGATGGGCATGGCTTGCAGGGCGCAGGCCAGGTCGATGCCCGATAGCGTTTCCATCACGGCGGCGGCAAGGATCAGATCCGGGCTGGTGCGGACAGCCGTTTCGATGGCGTTGAAGGGTTCGGTCTCGGTGACCACGCGGAAGCCGCAGCCCTGCAATTCAAGTTCGACGATTCGCGTCGATGTACAGCGTGGCATGACCAGCAGGACTTCCACGTCCTGTTTGACGATGTCGTCCACATCAAAACAGGACTTGGCGGGCAGCGTGCGGACGACCTCGGACTCGGAGATGCCGTCGAACCTGCCTTCCATGACTTCCCGCATGCGATCGACAAAGAACTGGGCGTCGTTCAACAATCGATCATCCAGGTCACTTTTACCGGCGAAATAATCTTCCATGCGGTGGGATATCAGCGTTATCAGCGGATATCCGAAGGAGCTGCCCATGCCTTTGAGATTGTGGCAGCCGTGGCGGATGGCTTCGATGATCCATTCCGGCGTTTCGTCGCCCTTTCGAGCCGCCGCGATCAGTCGATCGAGATCATCCAGGGAATCGTCGGCGAAGTCCCGGTACTCTTCCCTGATGCGGTCCATGATATTGTCATGATCGATCGCGGCGGGCGCCGCGCGGCCTTTGGACGCGTTTTCAATGCTGGCATTTCCCATGGCAACCAGGATATGAGGCGAGAGTAAACATTTGGTTGACACCTGGGAGACTATTTTGCGGTGTTTTTGGCATCATTTGCCTCGATAACGAACTCCAGTTCGCCATGGGCCGTGCGCAAGGCCGTTTCGACGGCCTGGGGCGTATCGCAACCGGCAAAGATGAAGCCCATATAGCGGTTGCCGTCTGGCACCGGCACCAAGGTATCGCCCAGGGGGATGGAGATAACCGCATCTTGAATGCCTTCCACCCGCCGGGCGGCATCCAGGCCCCGGACCTGGCGCAGCACGCCGGGTCCCGGAATGGGGATCATCATCACGCCCGAAGCCGGTTGCCTTGGATCGGCGGGCGCCACGGGCAGGCCCATGGCACGCCGGATGATCAAATCTTCCAACCGTCCGCCGTCGCCGAAATCCAGCGCGCGGGAACATAATCCGCCGATGGAACGGGCCGCGACCTCAATCAGCCAGGCGCCGCCATCGTTAATCCGCAACTCGGCATGAATAGGACCTTCGCGCAGGCCCAAACTCTCGACGGCGCGGCCGACCGTGGCGGTAATGCCGGCCTGAACGGATGCGGGCAGGCGTGAAGGCGTGACATAGATGGTTTCCTCGAAATACGGCCCTTCCAGGGGATCGGGCTTGTCAAACAGCGCCAGCACCTGCAACCGGCCGCCATGAAGCAGCCCCTCCAAGGCAACTTCGCGGCCCGGAATATAATCCTCGACCAAAACCTGGCCGGCGGTATCGGCCGCCGCATTATTCCGTTCACCCTCCGTCGCCAATATGGTTTTGATGCGCTGGATGGCGGCCATGAATTGCTCCGGGTTATCGGCCCGGATTACCCCGCGGCTGGCCGACAGGGCCAGGGGCTTCAGGACCACGGGGTATGACATGGTGGGGGCCAGCGCGGCCGGGCCGCCGCCAGGGGTGTCGCCGTCTTCCAGGGGCAGGAGCGTGAACCAAGGCGCGGGCAGGCCGGAATTGGCCAGGCGGCTACGGAACCGGTGCTTGTTCCCGGCCGCTTCCACCGCCGAAGGCGTATTGTGGCTCAGGCCCAAGGCTTCCGCCGCCCTGGCGGCCAAGAGGGTGGTTTCCTGATCGACGCCGATGATGGCGGCCAAGGGATATTCGGCATGGTAATCCAGGATTTGCCCGACGCCATGATCGAGGGCCTTGAAATCTAGCGTGATGGTGGCGCCATCGGAGAATGCTTCCAACACGGCCCGTTGATCGCTGCCCACCGCGACGTCCACCTCAAGGCGGCCGGCGGCGTCGAGAAAATCACCAATCCGGTAGGACGTGGTGGGTACCAGAAGTAACAGGCGGCCCTGACGGGCCGCCTTCAACCGCCCTTGCCCGGCTGATAATAGGGGTTGGTGCCGCCGGCATGGTCGGTGACGTCAAGGACATTGACGATTGCCGGCACCGTCGCCCTGATCTCATTGGCGACGCCCTGTTTCAGGGTTACATCGGCCATGCCGCAGCCCTGACAGCCGCCCTCCAGGCGCAGATAGACCGTATCGCCGACAACGTCGACCAGGGCAATGTGACCGCCGTGGCTGGCCACCTGTGGATTGACGTTTTCGTCCAGCAGCTTGCGGATGGCCCGGCCTTCGTCGGTGTCCAGGCCCGGCTTCGACGCGACGTCCTCGAAATCCACGATGCCTTCGATTTCGTGCAGGTAATGGCGCATCATCTGTTCGATATTCAGCCGCAAATTACGCGCCGAGCCCTTTAATTCCAAAATCACCATGCCATTCTTGAAACCGCGGTAAACGACCTCGCCGTCGCTGTCGCCCATGGCCGGGGCGACATGGGTGTCCAATAGATCCTTGATGTTGGCGACGACTTCCGCATCGATGTCATCATCGCTCAAATCGGCCTCCGACAGCTCTGTCCCGCCGTCATCCAGAATGACCACCTCGCCGGCGGTGAAATGGTTCATGATGGCCGCCAGGGCCAAGGTTTTCAGGGCCTGCCAGTCCCAATCGTCGGTCTTGGTCACGGTGATCGATTCCCGGTCCAGGGACACCCCCGCCACGCCGTCGATGGCAAACAGGCGCCGCGCCAGGGGCGAACGTTCGGACGTCGTGACATTGGGAAAATGCGCCGCGCCCGCGGGCATGACCGTCTGGCCCGGCAAGAATTTCATCTGCGCCGGATTGGGTGTGGCTTCGGTCTGAATGAACATTATCCTAATCCCCTATTTGAACCCTATACTGTCCCCGATGTGAATATAGATGTGAATATAGGGGATCATAACAATTAATCCCAGTTCTGAATCACGGAATTGTCGCAATTCGTTAGGCATAATAAATCCATACCTTGGGGGATACATGATGGATTGGGGACCGGAGATAGACGTGCGGATGCTGGGGGAGGCGCGGGATGGTAGCCTGGCGCACGCCTTGCTGGATGTCAGAGAGCCTCGGGAAGTGGAGATTTGCGCCATTGCCGGCAGCCTCTTCATCCCCATGCAACAAATTCCCGTCAGATTGGCGGAACTGCCCCGCGAGCATCCCTTGATCATCATGTGCCATCACGGCAGCCGCAGCGACACGGTGGCGCAGTTTCTGCGCGGCAACGGTTTTTCCAATATCCATAATCTCGCGGGCGGCATCGATGCCTGGGCCGCGCTCATGGAGCCGGGAATGCCCCGCTATTAGGCCATTGGTTCGGCGGTGGACTGGACAGCGGGGCGGCAAGCGTGCGAATTTGCCGCTGTCGTAGAGCTTCCCCGTAACCCCGCCCATTGAGTGAGATGTCCAACAAAACCAACCCAGCCCAACGCGCGGCGCGTCCGCGCGATGCCGCCACCTTGGTGCTGTTGCGCCAGGTGCGGGGCAAGACCACGGTGCTCATGGGGCTGCGCCACGGCAAGCATAAATTCATGCCCGATCAATGGGTTTTCCCGGGCGGCCGGGTCGACCGCTCCGACGGCTTTGCCCATGCCGCCACGGAATTGCGCCCGCATGTCGAAAAACATCTGGCCGCGGCGTCGTCGGCTCATCGCGCCCGCGCCCTGGCCATGGCGGCGGTGCGGGAAACGTTCGAGGAAACCGGCCTGATTTTGGGCCGCTCCCTGGAGGTGGCGCCCAGCCGCGCCGCGCCGTCCTGGGCGGCCTTCTACCGGACCGGCTACGCGCCGCTTCTGGACAGCCTGGAATATGTCTACCGGGCCGTAACGCCGCCTATTCGGCCGATCCGTTTCAATGCCCGGTTTTTTCTGGCCGATGGCTCGAACCTGCACGGCAAGCTGCAGGGTGACGGTGAATTACTGAACTTGAGCTGGCTGCCGATCCCCAAGGCCATTGCATTGCCGACGCCGCCGATCCAGCGGATCGTGCTCGAGGCGTTGCCCGGCATGGTGGATGACGGCGGTAAGATCAGACGGCCCCGCCGGGTGCCCATCCGCATCATGCGCCATGGCGAACGCCGGCTGGAATACGAATGAGCGCCCCTGAAAAGACCCGCGACCGCCGCCCCTACCAACGCCCCGAGAAGCCGGTGCGGCCCCGCGATGCCGCCAGTCTGATGATTTACCGGCAACGCAAGGGCTTGACGGAGGTCCTCATGGGGCGCCGGGCCTCGCGCCATCGGTTCATGCCGAATGTCTTCGTCTTCCCCGGTGGCCGCGTCGATGCGGCGGACCGCCGGGCGGAGATCGCGGCGGACCTGGCCGCGCCCATGGCCCGTAAATTGCACAGCAAGTGGTCGCCTGGGATGTCCCGGGCGCTTGCCGTGGCGGCGGTGCGGGAAACCTTCGAGGAAACCGGCCTGGTGATCGGAGAGCGGCGAAGGGAGGGCGTGCGGCCCAATCTGGCCGCCCTGGACTATGTGGCCCGGGCCATCACGCCGCCCGACAGTCCCATGCGTTTTCATGCCCGGTTTTTTGCCGTCGATGTGAAACAAACCACCGGCCGGGTGCGCGACAGCGAGGAATTACAGAATTTGCAATGGTTTTCCCTGGACGATGCCCTGGCCATGGACCTGGTCGACGTGACCGAATTCGTGCTGGGCGAATTCAAGCGCCGCCGCGAGGGTTGGCGCCCGCCCGGCGTGCCGCTGTTCAGCTATCGCAACGGCCGTCCGGTGATAAAGTACGAGGCCTGATTTCAGCCTGATGCGGACTTGACAGAACGGCGCGGGGTATTATGTTCCCGGGCCAAGGATAGGGCGTGTGCGCGCCTGGCAATTTCGGAGTTTTGGTGATGGCGAAACCCTCGACCATTAAGATCAGATTGGTGAGTAGTGCCGATACGGGTTATTACTACGTGACCAAGAAAAATCCCCGTACCCAGACCGAGAAGATGGTGGTCAGGAAATATGACCCCGTGGTCCGCAAACACGTGGAATTCAAGGAAACCAAGATCAAATAAATTTTGATTTTGTCGCTTGGCCGGCGCGTGCGCCGGCCGTTTTCGTTTGTCCGGCGCTTTGATCAGGCGCCTTGCGCCGTCGCCGCCAGCTCGTCCCAGTCTTCAAAAACGACCCTGTCGCGGCCGGAATTCTTGGCCGCATAGAGGGCGTCATCGCCGCGCCGGAGGAGGTCCGCCGGTTTGTCCGAGGCGCCATGGGATACACTGACGCCAATACTGACCGTGATCGGTATCGCCAAATCCTGGTCGGGCACGGCGACGGCGGCTTCGGCGATGGCTTCGCGCAGACGTTCCGCGACGGCCATGCAGGTCTCGCGCTCGGAATCGGGCATGATGACGACAAATTCCTCGCCCCCCGTCCGCGCCGCCAGATCGATGAAGCGGACACAGCGTTTGACCCGGGCCGCGAACTCCTTCAGCACTTCGTCGCCGGCGGCATGGCCGTGGGTGTCATTAACCGCCTTGAAATGGTCGATGTCCAAGGCCAGCAGGCCGATCGGCTGGCCATTCTGCACCGCCCGATGCATCAGGTTTTCCAGATGGGATTCCAGATAACGGCGGTTATACAGGCCGGTCAGCGGATCGGTGACCGCCAAGGTCATGCTCAAATGATAGTTCGCGCGCAGGCGGTCCTCATACTTCTTGCGCCGCAATTGGGTCCGGCACCGGGCCATCAGTTCGTTTTGGTCCACCGGGCGGATCAGGTAGTCGTTGACGCCCAGGTCCAGGCCCCGGACCAGCCGCTCCATCTGATCGGGCGTGTCATCGACCAGGATCAGAATGGGTATTTGCCGGCTTTCTTCCATGGAACGCAGCTGCGAACACAAACGCAGGCCATCGGTGTCCTGCAGGGATAGCGAAACGATGATCAGATCCACGTCCGCGGCCCGCGCCGCCGCGACGGCGTCATCGGCGCCGCTGGCCATGGTGACCGTGTGATGGCCTTCCAAGGCTTGATTGATGTTGCGAGCATAGATGGCCCGGTCCTCGACCACCAAAATCCGGCCGCCCTCGGCTTCGATCACGGTGCTATCGGGTTCAGCCACGCCGAAGCTGCTTGATGTAGCTTCGCGCAAGCGCAATTCGTCCATCATGATCTTGAGACGGATCAAGGAACGGACCCGGGCGAACAGGGCGATGTCATTCACCGGTTTGGTCAGAAAATCATCCGCTCCCGCTTCCAATCCGCGCACCCGGTCGGAGGTGTCGGACAGGGCGGTAACCATGACCACCGGAATGTGCCTCAGATTGGCTTTGGCTTTAATCTTTTCGCAAACTTCAAAGCCATCCATGCCCGGCATCATCACGTCGAGCAGGACGATATCGGGGACTTCCCGTTCAACGATTTCAAGGGCGTCGGGGCCGTTCATGGCCGTGAGAACATCGTAATATTCTCTGGAAAGTTTGGCTTCCAGCAGTTTGACGTTCGGGAGAACGTCATCGACGACCAGGATGCGTGCTGTCATTGGTTGGCCTTAGAACATTACTCGAGGAATTTTTTAACGGTATCCAGAAACAATTGTACCGAGATCGGCTTGGCAATATAGGCTTCGCAACCGCCAACCCGTATTTTCTCTTCATCGCCCTTCATGGCGAATGCCGTGACGGCGATCACCGGAATGGATTTCAACTCATCGTCTTCCTTGATCCATTTGGTCACTTCCAGTCCCGACACTTCCGGCAACTGAATATCCATCAGGATCAGATCCGGGCGTTTTTCGCGGGCGATCGCCAAGGCTTCCATGCCGTCCTTGGTTTGCAGGGTATCGTAACCGTGCGCATCCAAAAGATCGTGAAAGAGCTTCATGTTCAGGTCATTGTCTTCAACAATCAGTACCGTTTTAGCCATAGCAAACTGGTCCCCAGGGCGCCGATTCAACGCGCATTATTCGTAATTATCGAGTGCGATCGTTAATATCTGGTATAGCCATCGCGAAACGCGGCTAACAAAGCACGAAATGCGGTACTCGGTCGATGGTTAATACGGAAGCCTAACATGAACGAAGAACAAGCCAAAATCGTTGCCTTGCGGGCCTTGACGTTTCTGGTGGCCGAGGCGGACACTCTGCAGCGGTTCATGGACCTGAGTGGTGTCGATCGGTCCGACCTTCGCGAGCGCGCCGATGATCCCGCCATGCTTGCGGGTGTATTGGATTTCTTTCTTGGCTTCGAGCCGCAACTGCTGCAAATGTGTGAGGCCACGGGGCTGGCGGCGGAGGCGCCGGCCCAGGCGCGGCGCCGGCTGTTCGGCGGCCAGTTCGAGGAATGGAGTTAGATTTTGGAAGACGATCCCCTACACGACGATGTTTTGAGCCAACTGGAGGCCTTGCGGCTGACGTCGGACCGCCCTCTGATCGTCAGCGATGCCGATGAAGTCATCTTTGCCTTTGTCCGGGGACTGGAGGCCTATTTGCTGGACAATGGCCATTTCATGGACCTGAAATCCTTTGCGTTGCGAGGCAATATTCGCTCCAGCGAAACTGGGGAAGCTGTCTCGGCGGAGGCGGTGAAGGCGTTGATCAATGGTTATTTCGCGGAACGCACGGAACAAATCGAACCCGTCGAAGGCGCCGCCGAGGCCCTGGCGGCCTTGTCGAAACGGGCGCAAATCCTGGTCTTGTCCAACACCCCCCTGGACTGCCGGGAGGCCAGGCGCCGGGCCCTGGTCAAACATGGCATGGACTACCCCTTGGTGGCGAATATCGGCCGCAAGGGCGGCGCCATGGCCTATCTGGCCGATCGGCAATCGGCGCCAATGTTTTTTCTCGACGATATTCCCCACAATATTTCATCGGTGGCGCGGGCGGCGGGGCGGGTAACGCGGCTGCATTTTATCGCCGACCGTCGGTTGCGGGATATGTTGGGCGCGGCCGAGGATGCGGATGCGCGGATCGACGATTGGCCCGGCGCGCGCCGGTTCATAGAACAACGGCTGGCGGCGGAAGGCTATTGAGACATGCGGATCGGCGTTGATTTGGGTGGCACCAAAATCGAGGCGTTGATCCTTGCCGACGATGGAACGGAGCTGCGCCGGCAACGGGTGCCTACGCCGCGGGGGGATTACCGCGGCATCGTCACCGCGATCCGGGATCTGCTGGCGGCGGTGTTGGAGGGGCGGGACGGCGCGGGTATTCCCGCCGGCGTGACCATACCGGGCGCCCTGTCGCCGGCGACCGGGCTGATTAAAAACGCCAATACTACCTGTCTGATCGGCAAGCCATTCGATCAAGATCTGACCGCCGCCCTTGGCCGGCCCGTGCGTCTGGCCAATGACGCCAATTGTTTCGCCCTGTCGGAGGCCAGCGACGGCGCCGGGCAGGGCGCCGACAGCGTCTTCGGCGTCATCGTGGGGACCGGTACCGGGGCCGGTATCGTCATTGGCGGCCGCTTGCACGAGGGGCGCAATTTGATTGCCGGTGAATGGGGGCACGTGCCCTTGCCTTGGCCCGATGACGATGAACGCCCCGGCCCACCCTGTTATTGCGGCAAACGGGGCTGTATCGAAACGTTTTTGTCCGGCCCCGGACTGAGCCGGGATTTCCAGGCCGCCACCGGGGGGGCGGTGAAAGCCCATGAAATCGCTGAAATGGCGGCAAATGGCGATGCCCGCGCCGAGGCCTGCATGGCGCGCTATGAACGGCGCATGGCCAAATCCCTGGCCATGATGATCTCGATCCTTGACCCGGAGGTGATCGTGATGGGGGGCGGGGTGTCGAATATCAGCCGTTTATACGACAATGTGCCCCGCTTGTGGCGGGAATACGCCTTCTCCGACCAGTAGAACACCAAACTGGTCAAGGCCCGGAATGGCGATTCATCCGGTGTCCGGGGCGCGGCCTGGTTGTGGCCGCTGCCCGCGGCGGGTTAGCCATGGCCGCCCTGTGCCGCGATTGTCTCGCCATCGGCACCGGCGGGGCGGGCACGGGGCGCTGCCAGGGCTGCGGTTCGCCACGGTTGCTGCGCCATCCGGAGCTGTTCCGCCTTGGCATCGCGCATCTTGATTGCGACGCCTTTTATGCCAGCGTCGAGAAACGGGACAATCCCTCCCTCGCCGACAAGCCGGTCATCGTTGGCGGCGGCCAGCGCGGCGTGGTCAGCGCGGCTTGTTACGTGGCCCGCACCTATGGCGTGCGATCGGCCATGCCCATGTTCAAGGCGCGCAAGGCCTGCCCGAACGCGGTGGTGATCAAGCCCGATATGGCGAAGTATGCCGCCGCCGGGCGTCAGATCAGGACCATCATGAAGGATTACACGCCGCTTGTGGAACCATTGTCCCTGGACGAGGCCTTTTTGGATTTGACCGGTACCGAGCGCCTGCATGGCCAGGCGCCCGCCGCCACCGCCGCCGCCATCGTGGCGCGTATCGAGACGGAGGTGGGGGTCGGCGCCTCGATCGGTCTGTCCTATAACAAATCCCTGGCCAAGGTCGCCTCCGACCTGGACAAGCCCAGGGGGTTCGCGGTGATCGGCCGGGCCGAGGCGGTGACATTTCTGGCGGGACAGCCGGTTTCGATCATTTGGGGCGCGGGCAAGGCCTTGCAACGTCGCCTGGCCAAGGCAGGCATCACGACGGTGGCGCAACTGCAGGCGATCGAGGAAACCGATCTGATCGCCCGTTATGGCGCCATGGGCCGGCGCATGGCGCAATTCGTGCGCGGCGAGGATCCGCGCCAGATCAGGGCCGGCCGGCCCAACAAAAGCATTTCATCCGAGACGACATTTCACCACGATATCGCCGATGGCGAAGAACTGCGGAAGGTCCTGTGGCGGCAGGCCGAGCGGGTGGCGCGCCGGATCAAGGCGACCGAACTGGCCGGCACCACCGTTGTCCTGAAATTGCGCCGCGCCGATTTCCGCATCCTCACGCGCAGCCGCCGCCTGCCCGATCCGACGCGGCTGGCCGACACAATTTACCGCCAGGCCGCGGAAATGCTGGCCAGGGAGGTCAATGGCACGGCCTATCGCCTGTTGGGCGTCGGGTTAAGCGGCCTGGTCGATGCCGCCGGCGCCGACCCCCTTAGCCTGGCCGACCCGGAGGCGGAGCGCCGGGCGGACGCGGAGCGGGCACTCGATCATGTCAGGGAGCGTTTCGGCGTGGACGTGATCGGCAAGGGCAGGGGCCTGCGTTAATTTCCTAATCGCAGTCCGGCTGCTCCAAATATTGTAGTTCGACCAATTTTCCGATCAGCCCGAAATCCGGGTAGTCCAGCTTCACCGCGGCGATGGTGCCGTCGCCGTACAGGGTGTAGCCAATTTCGAATTCAGGTACGCCGAGGGCGTTATCGTAATGGTAGTAGGCTAGGCGGACAGGCCAACTGGGTTGATCCTTGGGCACCGGAGCACTCTTGGTCGCCCGTTCCGCGCCGTTCTTGACTTGCGCGCCGATGAAGACCGAGGCGTGATAGTAGCCGGCGTCGTTGCTGCCATCGAACAGCGGAACTTCGAAACCGCGGCTGCCTTGCAAGGCCCGGCGCAAAACCTCGCGGTTATGGCTGACGGGGAACAGGGTGCCCTTGGGCAAGGCAAGCCGCCGCGCCTTGGGCAAGCTCCAGACCGCATCGCCGCCCCCGCCGCTGTCCAGATTGGCCCGGCCTTGCTCCCGTTCGACCACTTTGCCGTTTATTCTGTTCACCAGATTGAAACGCAGGGCCCGCCCATCGCGGCTTTCCCAGATCGAGGCCTGCATGTCGCCAACGATATCCCGGCCCTCGGTGGCGGTGATGCGGCTGACAAAACCCTGGTTGAAGATGAAGCCGGCGCAATCTTCACTAAATTCCACCACCAGGCGGCCCTTGGCGGCGACGATGCCCGCGTTCTCCCGGTCCTTGTTCAGATGCAGGTCATAGACCGCGCGGGCCGGACGCAGCGTTTGCGCCGGGGCGGCGGTGCCGGCCAGAATGGAACTCACAAGCAGTGCAATGCTTATCGTCCACCAATGGGACCACGATGTTGAAATTGCCATATCTCCGGCAAGCTCCTCATTCTTTTGCCTACAACAAACCATTTTACGTGATCGGCGGCGTCCAAGCTAGTTGGCGGGCGGCGGCAATCGGCGGACGGTCCATTGTGCCGGTTGAGAAATCCCCCGGTTCGTCCTAAACAACCGGCCATGACCGATAAATTGAAAATTGCCCTGGCGCAGATCAATCCCACCGTCGGCGATATTGCCGGCAACGCGGATCTGCTGCGTGGCGCGCGCGCGGAGGCCGCCGGCCTTGGCGCGGACTTGGTGGCCTTCGGCGAATTGGTGTTGTGCGGCTATCCGCCCGAGGATCTGGTTCTCAAGGGCGCTTTCCAGGAGGCCGTGGCCGAGGCCGTGCGGTCTTTGGCGGCGGAAACGGCGGATGGCGGGCCGGGCCTTCTGGTTACCGCGCCCTGGCGGGACGACGGTTTGCTTTATAACGCGGTATTGCTGTTGGACGGCGGCGAGATCGCGGCGGTGCGTTACAAGCACGATTTGCCCAATTATGGCGTATTCGACGAGAAGCGCGTGTTCGCGGCGGGGCCCTTGCCGGGGCCGGTGAATTTTCGCGGCGTCCGTCTCGGCGTGCCGATCTGCGAGGATATTTGGGGCCCCGATGTCTGCGAGTGCCTGGGCGAAACCGGCGCTGAAATCCTGCTCGTGCCCAACGGCTCGCCCTATGAGGATGGCAAGTTCGATGTGCGCCTGAACCATGCCGTGGCCCGGGTTACGGAAACCGATTTGCCCCTGGTCTATATCAATCAGGTTGGTGGCCAGGATGAACTGGTGTTCGACGGCGGCAGTTTCGTGCTGAACGGCGATTGTTCCCTGGCCCTGCAGATGCCCACGTTCGAGAGCGGCCTGGTGATCAGCGAATGGCGCCGGACGGATGACGGCTGGATTTGCCAGCCGGGCGAACGTCATGCGCCGCACGAAGGTCTTGGCGCGATTTACCGGACCATGACCCTGGGGCTGCGGGATTATGTCAACAAAAATCGTTTTCCCGGCGTCGTTCTGGGCCTCTCGGGGGGCATCGATTCAGCCCTCAGCGCCGCCGTGGCGGTGGACGCCCTGGGTCCGGAGCGGGTCTGGTGCATCATGCTGCCGTCGAAATATTCCTCCGATCATAGTCTGAAGGATGCCATCGATTGCGCCGAATTGCTGCAATGCCGCCTCGACAAAGTGGCGATCGAACCGGCGGTGAAGGCTTACGAAACCATGCTGGCGGATCTGTTCGAGGGGCGGGAGCCCGATACCACGGAAGAAAACATCCAATCCCGCGCCCGCGGCATGGCGCTCATGGCAATCTCCAACAAATTCGGGTACATGGTGCTGACCACAGGCAACAAGTCCGAAATGTCGGTGGGTTATGCCACGATCTATGGCGATATGTGCGGCGGTTTCTCGGTTCTGAAGGATGTTTACAAAATCACCGCGTTCGAGCTCTCCCGCTGGCGCAATCAACAGCGGCCCGAATTCGCCCTGGGCCCCGAGGGCCGGGTGGTGCCGGAGAATACCATTTCCAAGCCGCCCTCGGCCGAATTGCGCCCGGACCAGAAGGACGAAGATTCCCTACCCCCCTATGAGGTCCTGGACGACATTCTGCGCAGTCTGGTGGAAGAGGAAATGGCGTTTGAAGATATTCTGGCCCGCGGCCACGATGCCGCGACCGTTCGGCGCATAGAACATCTGCTTTACCTGGCCGAATACAAACGCCGGCAGGCGCCGCCCGGCGTGAAGATCACGGCCCGGAATTTTGGCCGCGACCGCCGCTATCCGATCACCAATGGTTTCCGCGACGGGCGGGATTGAATGGCCCAAGGTGATTGTGCCGGGCCCGCTTTTAGGATTACTGTAGGCCCTCAATGACCTGGCCGGAGAATTCCGGTCAGGTGTGAAAATGCCGAAACAACGGAAAGCAACTTCCGAATAACCTATGATTAACCTTGATTGACGGGGAATGACCATGAAACGAACATTACTTGCGGCTACCACTGCCTTGGCATTGGTTGTCGCCGGCGCCACGGGCGTCAACGCGAAAGAACTTCGCTGGGGCTTCCAGACCGATACGGATAGTCTGGATCCCCATGCGCATGCGGTGACCTTCACCATCGGCTTTCTGGGCAATGTTTACGAAGGCCTGGTGCGCCGCGATGGTGATCTGAAGATCGTGCCGGCCCTGGCCGAATCCTGGACCGTGTCCGACGATGCCACGGTCTGGCGCTTCAAATTGCGCAAGGGCGTGAAATTCAGCAACGGCAACGACTTCAACGCCGATGACGTGCTGTTCAGCTACAAGCGGATGTCCGATCCCGACGCGCAGATGAAAATCGGTCTTTCCAGCGTCAAGGAAGTGAACAAGATCGACGATCACACGGTGGAATTTATCACCAAGACACCGAACCCGATCCTGACCGGCCGCTTCAACAGCTTCTTCATGATGGATAAGGAATGGTCGGAAGAAAAAGGCGCGACCAAGGTCACCGTGATGTCGGGTGACACGCAAAAAGTCAGCCCGGCCGGACAAATGTCCATGGGCACGGGCCCCTTCGTCATCACCGACCGCACGGCGCAAGTGAAAACCACCCTGGTGCCGAACAAGAACTGGTGGGGCAAGGCGAGCCATAATCTGACCAAGGTCACCATGACGCCGGTGAAGCAGGATGCGACCCGGGTCGCTGCCCTGCTGTCCGGCGAACTGGACATGGCCTATCCAATTCCAACCCAGGATATCAAGCGGGTCAACAGCAACAGCGGCACCTCCGTCCTGGTGGGTCCGGAATTGCGCACCATCTTCTTGTTCATGGAACAGGGCAACGACAAACTGTTCGGCACGGATACCAAGAACCCGTTCCAGGATGTCCGCGTGCGCAAGGCGCTGTATCAGTCGATTAATATCGAGGCCATCAAGACGAAGATCATGCGTGGGCTGTCAACGCCATCCGCCATCATGATCTCGCCCAAGCTGTTCGACCGCGCCGGCGATTTCAGCCGCTATGCCTACGATCCGTCGGCGGCGAAGAAACTGCTGGCCGACGCCGGCTACGCCAATGGGTTTTCGGCCCGGTTCGATTGCCCGAACGACCGCTATGTCAATGACGAGCAGATCTGCCAGGCCGTGACCTCCATGGCCGCCAAGGTCGGCATCAGGCTGAGCCTGACGGCCAAGCCCAAGGCGCAGTATTTCAAGCAGGTGCTGGAGCCGAAGAAGCGGGACTATCACGTGGGCCTGATCGGCTGGACGCCGGGCTCCATGGACAGCTACAGCATAGTCAAAGATCTGCAAGCTTCCTACTCGTCGGAGAAAAAGACCGGCCGCTACAATCTGTCGAACATCTCGGATGCGCGGATCGACGCCCTGACCCCGATGATCCAATCGGAAAGCAACAAGACCAAGCGTGATGCCATGATCGCCGAGGTCTACAAACGGGTGCACGACAATGTGTATTTCATTCCGTTGCATCAACAGGCCCTGGCATGGGGCAAACGCGACAACGTCTCGCTGACCCAGCGCGGCGATAACGTTTTCCGTTTTCGCTATGTGAACATCAACTAGTATTGAATTGCGTATGAAGAAACCGGGCGCCGCCGCGGCCAAATGCCGTGGCGGCGCATCGGTTTAGCGGCGGTATTTTTGCCGCATAACGGAAGCGAACGATGATTGCATTCCTGGTCCGGCGGCTCTTGCAGGCCATTGCCGTCATGGCGGTCGTGGCGCTGTGCGCTTTTTTCATGTTTCAATTCGTCGGCGATCCGATCAACCAGATGGTCGCCGAGGATGCCACGGACGCGGACCGTGCCTACCTGCGCGAACAGCTTGGCCTGAACGATCCCATACCGGTGCAGTTCGCGAATTTCGCCTTGAATGCGGCGCAAGGCAATTTCGGCGTGTCCTATCAGCACAAGCGTCCGGTCTCCACGCTGATCCTGGAGCGCATGCCGGCAACCCTGGAACTGGCAGTGACCGCCGCCCTTATCGCGGCTCTGTTGGGGGTGCCCATGGGGGTCTACACCGGGCTTAGACGAGAGGGCTTCGCCTCCAAGTTGATCATGACCGTGTCGCTGGTCGGTATTTCCCTACCGACCTTTCTGATCGGCATTCTGCTGATCTATCTGTTTGCCGTGATATTGGGTTGGCTGCCGTCGTTTGGCCGCGGCAACGTGGTGCAAATCGGCGCCTGGGAAACCAATTTTTTGTCGGTCTCGGGTTTGAAATCGATCATCTTGCCGGCGATCACCCTGGCGCTGTTTCAAATGACCTTCATCATGCGGCTGATCCGTTCGGAGATGCTGGAGGTAATGCGCACGGATTTCATCAAATTCGCCCGCGCCCGCGGCCTGTCCAACCGCGCCGTCAATTACGGCCATGCGCTGAAGAATACCCTGGTGCCGGTGATTACCATCATCGGCCTGCAGCTCGGCTCGTTGATCGCCTTCGCCATCATCACGGAAACCGTGTTTCAATGGCCAGGCATGGGGCAATTGTTCCTGCAGGCGGTGCAAGTGGTCGATATTCCGATCATGTCCGCCTACCTGATCCTGATCGCTTTCTTTTTCGTCGTCATCAATCTGATCGTCGACATGCTCTATTTTGTGGTCGATCCGCGCCTGCGCGTCGATCTGCCCACGGGGTCGGGGCATGGTTGAACAGGTAACCGAACACCTCGATGCAGGCAAAATTCCGGCGGGGCCACCTTCGGCGTGGCATCGGATTTGGGATAGCGACATGTTCTATTCCTTCCGCGCCTCGAAAGTAGCCATGGCCGCGGCCATCGTGACCGCATTGATTTTCTTCCTGGCGATATTTGCCCCTTTGGTGGCGCCTCATTCACCATTCGACGTGGCGACGATAGATCTGATGGACGCCGAGTTGCCGCCAGCCTGGGAGGCGGAAGGCGACCGGCGTTTCCTGCTGGGTACCGACAATCTGGGCCGCGATTTATGGTCGACCATCCTGTACGGCACGCGGATATCCCTGGCCGTCGGTTTTTTTAGCGTCATTTTCGGCCTTGTCGTGGGGGTGAGCCTGGGCTTGGTCTCGGGCTATGTTGGTGGATTTGTGGACGCCTTCATCATGCGCGTGGCGGAAATCCAGCTCTCCATCCCTGGCATCCTCATCGCCTTGCTGTTGGCCGGGGTTTTGCGCGGCGTTCTCAGCGCGGAGGCCTACAACGATGCCATCGTGTATGTTTTGGTTCTAACCATCGGTACTTCCATCTGGCCGCAGTTTGCCCGCACCGTGCGCGGCTCCACTCTGGTGGAACGCAACAAGGAATATGTTCTGGCCGCCCGGGTCATCGGCCTTTCGCGCCTGGCTATCATGTGGCGCCATGTGTTGCCGAATGTGATGGGTCCGGTTTTGGTGATCGCCACCATCAATTTGGCCATTGCCATTCTTTCGGAGGCGACCTTGTCGTTTCTGGGCGTCGGCGTGCCACCGACCGAGCCGTCCTTGGGCACCTTGATCAACGTGGGGCAAAACTATCTGTTCTCCGGCCTGTGGTGGATCACTATATTCCCCGGCATTGTGCTGGCGGTTCTGGTGCTGGCCGTTAATCTCCTGGGTGATTGGCTCCGAGATGCCCTGAACCCAAAATTGCGTTGATCATGGCCGCATCCTTGCAAGACGATAACCAGTCACTTCTTTCGGTACGCAATCTCCGTATCGAGTTTCCCACCCGCCGGGGCACTCTGGTGGCGGTGGACGATATCTCCTTCGATATCGCGCCGGGTGAAATACTTGGCGTGGTCGGAGAGTCCGGCGCCGGGAAATCACTGACTGGCGCGGCCATCATTGGCCTGATTGAGCCGCCCGGCCGGATCGCGCGGGGCGAAATCTTTCTGGAAGGCCAGCGCATCGATAATCTGCCCTATGAGGAATTCCGCCGCATTCGCGGCCGCCGCATCGGCGCCATTTTTCAGGATCCCCTGACCTCTCTCAATCCGCTCTATTCCGTCTCCCGGCAGTTAATCGAAACCATCCAGACCCACCTGCCCCTGAACGATCGCGAGGCCCGCGAGAGGGCCCTGGAATTGCTCGACGAAGTGGGCATTCCCGGCGCGGCGGAGCGTATCGATCATTATCCCCATCAATTCTCCGGCGGCATGCGCCAGCGCGTGGTGATCGCGCTGGCGCTCTGCGCCGAGCCGCGCCTGATCATCGCGGATGAGCCGACCACGGCGCTGGATGTTTCCATTCAGGCCCAGATCATTTCCCTGCTGAAGCGCCTGTGTCACGAACATGGCACGGCGGTGATGCTGGTGACCCATGACATGGGCGTGATCGCCGAGGCGGCGGACCGGGTCGCCGTGATGTATTCGGGCCGTATCGCCGAGATTGGTCCGGTGGGGGAGGTGGTGCGCGCGGCCAAGCATCCCTATACCCACGGCCTCATGGGATCGATCCCGCATATTGGCCATCATGTGGACCAATTGACCCAGATTGACGGTTCCATGCCGCGCTTGCAGGATATTCCCCCTGGCTGCGCCTTCAATCCCCGCTGCGAACAGGTTACGGCCCGTTGCCGGGTGGAGCGCCCCGATTTGCAGGCCGTTGAGAAATCAGCCGTGGCCTGCCATTTGTTCGACGCACGGTCGGTGGAGGCCCAGGCCGGTGAATAATGTTGCCAACAATGGATCCACGCCGCTGCTGTCGGTCGCTGGCTTGGTGCGGCATTTCGATGTTTCCGCGCCGTTCCTGAACCGTCTGATCGAGCGTTTGGACCGGTCCTACGTGAAAGCCGTGGACGGCATCAGTTTCGAAATTGGGCGGGGCAAGACTTTTTCCCTGGTGGGCGAGTCCGGTTGCGGCAAATCCACCGTCGCCCGGTTGATTGTCGGGCTCTATCAGCCCTCCGCCGGCTCGATCCGGTACGAAGGCGTGGAAATCGGCCCCCGGGAGGCGGCGGAGGACCGCAAGCGCATACAGCCGCATATGCAAATGATCTTTCAGGATCCCTATGCTTCCCTCAATCCCCGCTGGCGGGTCGCCAACATAATCGCCGAACCGATCAACGTGCGCGGCCTGCTGAAAAACAAGTCTGAAATTCAGACCCGCGTCGGCGAACTGTTGACCCAGGTCGGCCTGTCGCCGGCCGATGGCGAACGCTACCCCCATGAATTTTCCGGCGGCCAGCGCCAGCGCATTTCCATCGCCCGCGCCCTGGCCGGCGAACCGGAGTTTCTGGTTTGCGACGAGCCCACCTCCGCCCTGGATGTCTCCGTCCAGGCGCAAATCCTCAACCTGATGAAGGAATTGCAGGACCGCCTCGGGCTGACCTATCTGTTCATCAGCCATGACCTGGCGGTGGTCTATCACGTCTCCACCACGGTCGGCGTGATGTATCTGGGCAAGCTGGTGGAATGGGCCGAGACCAAGACCCTGTTCGAAAACCCCCGCCACCCCTATACGCGGATGCTGCTGGATGCCATCCCCGATCTGGAAATGTCCGGCCGCCAGCGCATCCCCGTCGCCGGTGAAGTGCCCAGCCCCATCAATCCGCCATCGGGCTGCGCCTTCCACCCCCGCTGCCCCCATGCCGATGACCGCTGCCGGACGGAAACGCCCCAGCCGCAAGTGTACGACGGTGTCCACGTGGCCTGCCACGCCGTCGCCGACGGGCGGATCGGTTGATGTCGTTCTGGCATCCGTTTTCGTTTGAACTGAAACGTCTGATGTACGATGCCGTATTGGCCTGAGTCTCCCGGCTATTCCTGATAATCGATCTGCTCGGCGGGAATGTGGCGCCAGGTGTTGTCCTGTTCCTGCTCTTCCAGAAAATGCGTGCCCATGGAGATGCTGCGCGGGGTCAGCAGGAACATCCGCGTGGAGCGCCAGGAAAAGCCCAGATCGAGAATAACCAGGGCGCCGACCCCGTCCAGGTTCATCGGTACCGCCCGGCCGCCGCGGGCCGCCGCCAACGCGCGGCCCATGGCCTCTCCGAAGCGGCAATACAGGCCATGGACGCCCTGTTTCCTGGCGATCTCCAGAACCTTGGGCGCGCGCGGATCGGCGCCATGCAGGGGAATGCCGAAGCCCGGCACCCGCGCTCCCCGCGCCAATGTTTCGCCGACCAGTTTGGTGGCCCTGGCTTGCAGGGCGTCATCGCCGGGCGCCGGGCCATCGGCGATATCGGCGAGGCTTTCGACCATCATCTTCGCCATCTGTTCGCCCAAGCCGCCCATGCGGTCGCCGAAGGCCTGAATGCCGCCCGCCACCGCCGCCTGTATCGAGGTGCCGTAAGAGGCGTAACAGCGCGCGATCATGGAGGGCGGCGCGATGCCGTGTTCGACCGAGGCGACCAGCAGCGCATCCAGCACCCGGGTCTCGGCCGCCGAGGGCTTGCGCCCCTGCAGCATGACGAACATCATCCCGGCCAGACTGACATCATCGATCAGATCGTTCAGATCGTGGCCGCGCACGATGATCTTGTCCTCTCCCTCGGTGCCGATAACCTGGCTGATCGAGGTCTCCCATTTGCTCATATCCCGCGTTGCCATGTTGAACTCCCAATAATCAAAGTAAAATTGCCCGCGTCGCCGATCTATTGCGATCCTATCCCACGCTCAATGCCGCAAATGTCCGGACGACGCAATTCGCCGATCAAGGCGCGGCGGACCGCTTCGCCTCCGGCTTGGCGGCGTCGGGTTTGCCGGAGGCCTGATCCGGTCGAAGCCGGCTTACGATATTTCGAATTTGTCCAGGTCGTTGCCGATTATCACTTCACCGGCGAAGGCGGCGGCGTCGAACTCCGGCTTGGCGCCCGGCAGATGATGGGTCAGCACCACCTTGCCGACATTCGCCTGGGCCGCGATATCAATGCAGTCCTGGGGGCTGGCATGAAATTCGTGCAGGCGTTCGATGATGCGCCGGCGCGCGGACGGCAGGTCGGGAGAAGGCGCCACGGCGCAGGCGTCGATCACCAATACGTCGATGCCCCGGCAGAATGCGATCAGCTCGTCGCACTTGGCCGTATCGCCGGTGACCACCAGTGTGTGGCCTTCATAAGTAAATTTGAAGGCCAGAGCGTGCATGGGCGGATGATAAACCGGTCCGGCTTCCACCAGGCATCCATCGATCTCCGCCGACCAACCGACGGCGACATCGCGGACGGTGATATCATCGAAGCCGGCGCGGGGAAAACCCAGATCGATTGCCCATTCCGCCTGCTCCCGGTAATAGCTCTCCACC
Source organism: Alphaproteobacteria bacterium (assembly GCA_046582595.1). Lineage (GTDB taxonomy): Bacteria > Pseudomonadota > Alphaproteobacteria. The sequence goes on from JAYGEB010000127.1 coordinate 40,551, forward strand.
AATTGATGATGCATGGCCTTGGTGCCGATGGGGCCGGTCACCGTCAATTTCTGGCGTCCGGCAGTCCAACCGCCCCAAACGAAGGCGGGATAGCCCAGAATATGATCCCAATGCATATGGGTCAGGGCAACGTTGTGAACGCCCTCCAGCGCCACCCCGGCCGCCAACAGTTGGCCGACCACGCCATCGCCGGCATCCACCAGCATATGACCGCCATTGCCCCCCTTGGCGCCCCATCGCACCAGGGCGGCGGGATGGTGACGCTCCAGCGTGGGGCGAGGCGAGCCGGTGCCAAGCAAGGTGACCTTGAAGGCGCCCCGGTCCCGCTCTGGTAATTCATCCGACATGGCGGCAGTTTATGCCGGTGCGCCTTCATTGGCCATGGCGGCGCTTCCCACGGTGGTGGTATGCTTGTTAAGCTGCCTTACAGGGAATTTTGAAGCTTTGGGAGAGGCCGCGCTGGCGGCCGGAGCAACATGGCAACATCGGACATGGCAACATCGAATGTGAAACTTTCGGCGGAGACGGCGGAAACCATTTACACCACCATGCGCCGCATCCGCGCCTTCGAGGAAAAAACCATGGCCCTGTTCGAACAGGGCGCCGTGAAGGGAACCGCGCACAGCTATATTGGCCAGGAAGCCGTCGCCGCCGCAGTTTCCGCCAATCTGCGGGATGATGACTACATGGCCTCGAACCACCGCGGCCATGGCCACTGCATCGCCAAGGGCGCCGAACAGAGCCTGATGATGGCGGAACTGATGGGCCGCGAGAACGGCTATTGCGGGGGCTTGGGCGGCTCCATGCATATCGCCGATCTCTCCCTGGGTATCCTGGGCGCCAACGGCGTCGTTGGGGCCACCATGCCGCTGGCGACGGGCGCCGCCCTGGCCATCAAACTGCGCCGGGGCGATCAGGTGGTGGTGGCGTTTTTCGGCGACGGCGCCTCGAACCAGGGGACCTTTCACGAATGCGCCAATCTGGCCAGTATCTGGAAGCTGCCGATCCTGTTCATTTGCGAGAACAACCAATACGCCCTGACGACATCGTACCGGGACACCACCTCGGCGCGGCAGATTTCCGACCGCGCCGTGGGCTACGCCATGCCGGGCCTGACCATCGACGGCAACGATGCCGGCGAAGTCTATGCGGTGGTCGGCGAGGCCGTGGAACGCGCCCGGCAGGGCGAGGGGCCAAGTCTGATCGAATGCCTGACCTACCGTTGGGGCCAGCATTCCCTGCGCGCCAACCTGCGAGACCCCCGGCCGAAGGAGGAATACGACGCCTGGATCGCCCGCGATCCCATCAAGCTGCTGGAAGAGCGCATGCGGGCCGAAAAGACCGTGCCGCGCAAACGGGTCAAAGAAATTGGCGCCCAGGTGGAGCGGGATTTGGAAAGCGCGGTCGCCTTCGGCAGCGCGGGAGCGGAGCCGACGGTCGAGCGAATGCTGGCTTCGGTCTATTCCAGCCATGCCCATTATGACGAACCCGGCCCCGTCGGCGATCGTGAAATCACCTATGTGGAAGCCCTGAACGAGGCCATGGGGGCGGAGATGGCGCGGGACGACAATGTCTTTGTCATGGGCGAGGACGTGGGCCAGACGGGCGGCATTTTTGGCGTGACCAAGGGCCTGTGGGAGCGCTTCGGCAACGAGCGGGTTCGCGATACACCCATCACGGAGGCCGGCTTCACCGGCGCCGGGGTGGGCGCGGCCATTGCCGGCATGCGTCCGGTGGTGGAGATCCAGATCTTCGATTTTGTCGCCCTGACCATGGACATGCTGGTCAATCAGGCCGCCAAGTTCCGCTATATGCTGGGCGGCAAGCCGACCGTGCCCCTGGTCGTGCGCGGCCCCCAGGGCGGTGGCATCCGCATGGCGGCGCAGCATAGTCAAAGCCTGGAAGCCTGGTTCACCCATGTGCCGGGCCTGGTGGTGCTGGCGCCGTCCACGCCCTATGACGCCAAGGGCTTGTTGACGGCGGCCATCCGGGACGACAATCCGGTGATCTTTCTGGAACACAAAATGCTGTACATGGAAAGCAAGGGCGCGGTGCCCGAGCAGGACTACGCCATCCCCATCGGCAAGGGCGATATCAAGCGGCCGGGCACCGATGTCACCGTCGTGGCGACCATGGCCATGGTGCCGCGCGCCCTGGCCGCCGCGCGCGTGCTGGAGCGGGAGGGGATTTCGGTCGAGGTGCTGGATCCCCGCACCTTGCGTCCGCTGGATGAAGATTTGATCTTGTCTTCGGTGGCCAAGACCAATCGTTTGTTGATTGCCCATGAGGCCTGCAAGCAGGGCGGTTTCGGCGCCGAAGTCGCCGCCCTGGTGGTGGAAAAAGGCTTCGACGATCTCGATGCCCCCATCGTCCGGGTTGCCGGCCTGGATGTCCCCATGCCCTATAACGATACCCTGGAACGGGCGGTGATCCCCTCGCAGGAGCGTTTGATGGATGCCATTAGGGAATTGGTCGGGAATGGCATCTGATCCCCGGCCGGCCATCGATCTGGAGCATCTGGGCACGTACACCCAGGGCGACCGGGCCCTGGAATTGGAACTGCTGAACGTGCTTTTGCCCAATGCCCAGGGCTATGTCGATACCATGGCGGCGCATTCGGGCGAGACCTGGTGGGCGGCGGCGCACGGTCTGAAGGGCGTCTCCTTGGGCGCCGGCGCCAGGGAACTCGCCACCCTGGCCGAGGCGGCGGAGGCCGCGATGGACGCGGCGGCCAAAATTCGTGGCGGCCATGTCACGGCCCTGCGGGCGGCGCTGGAGCGGGTGCGCCGCTTTGTCACGGACCTGGATTGATCTAGATCAAGCCGCGCGCTGGATAAAGCGGCGATCATCCCCATCTCGAAAGGGAAACGCCCCGGTGGCAAACCGGAGGCAAGAGCAGTTCCGATCTAATGTGAATCACGAAGTGATTCTAAGTGATTGAAAAAACTGCTCTATTCTTAAGAAGCGGAGCATTTCCAATTCGGAAATGCTCTAGGCTGGAGGGATGGGACCGTGACGTACAAGGACATTGTCGTACATCAAGGTGAAGACGCGCATTCGGACCGGCGCTTGAAGGCGTCCGTGGAACTCGCCAAACAATTCAGCGCCCGGCTCACGGGGGTTTATGTTTTGAGCTATCCGGCGATCCCCGGATTTGTACAGACCGAGCTGCCCAGGGAAATAATCGAGGGGCGCAACAAGGAAATTCGCGCGGCTGGCGAGGCCATGCGCGCCGCCTTCGATGCCGCCGCGGCCGGCGAGGATATTTCGGCGGAATTTCGGCTCATGGATGGCGGCACCGCCGATGCCGTGACTTTGTGCGGGCGTTATTCCGATTTGCTGGTGGTTGGACAGCCCGACCCCGATCATCCCTCGCCCACGGATGGCTTGGCGGAAGAGTTATTGATGGCCTCGGGCCGGCCAATACTGGTGGTGCCCTATACGGGAAATCAAGATCAAATTGGCCGCCGGGTGATGGTGGCCTGGCGGGCCACGCGCGAGGCGACGCGGGCCGTGCATGACGCCATGCCGATATTGCAACAGGCCGAGGAGGTCATCGTCTATTCGGTTAATCCCGAAGACCGCGATCACATCGCCGGCGCCGATATCTGTACCCATCTGGCCCGCCACGGGGTGAATGCCACGCCGCGCCACATCGTGGCGCCGGACATGGGCGTGGGCGACAGTCTGCTCTCGGCCGTTGCCGATAACGGCATCGATTTGCTGGTGATGGGCGGTTATGGCCATTCCCGGTTGCGGGAGTTGGCATTTGGCGGCGCCACGCGGGAAATCTTGCAGGCCATGACCTGCCCGGTGATGATGTCGCATTAGGCCATGACATAGGTCCGGCTTCGGGGTACATCTTGTTGGCGCGATAGGCTGCGAAGTATTGGACGAGGATTACCCCATGGCCGTCATCAACCGCATTGCGGATTTTCACGACGATATGGTGGAATGGCGTCACGATATTCATGCCCATCCCGAGACCGCCTTCGAAGAGGTGCGGACGGCGGCCGTGGTCGAGGAAAAGCTGCGCGGCTTTGGCATGGACGTGCATACGGGCCTGGCGAAAACCGGCGTCGTGGCGGTGTTGAAATGTGGCCATTCGGAGCGCAAGATTGGCCTGCGGGCGGACATGGACGCCCTGAATTTGCAGGAACTGGCGGATGTCCCCCATCGATCACGTCATGACGGCAAAATGCATGCCTGCGGCCATGACGGTCACACCACCATGCTGTTGGGCGCCGCCCGTTATCTGGCGGAAACCCGGAATTTCGACGGCACCGTTTTTTTTATCTTCCAACCGGCGGAAGAGAACGAAGCTGGCGGCCGGGTCATGGTGGATGAAGGGCTGTTCGAGAGATTTCCCTGCAACGACGTCTATGGCTTGCACAACATGCCGGGCATTCCGGTCGGCCAGATCGGCCTGATGCCGGGACCCATGATGGCCTCGGCCGATTTTTTCGAGATCATCGTGAACGGCACCGGCGCGCATGGCGCCATGCCGCACATGGGCGTCGATCCCATTTTAATCGGCTCGGAAATCATCATGGGGCTGCAGCGCATAGTTTCGCGAACCGTTGATCCCTTGAAGCAGGCGGTCATTTCAGCGACCAAATTTCAATCCGGCTTTACCACCAACGTCATTCCCGAAACCGCCCTGATCGCCGGCACTACGCGGGCCTTTTCCAGCAAGGTGCAGGATATCATGGAAGCGGAAATCGAGCGCGTGGCGCGGGGCATTGCCCAGGCCCATGGCGCCACCATCGACTATACCTACGACCGCCGTTATGCCCCAACCATCAATTCCCCGGATGAAACGGAAATTGCCCACCGGGCTGCGGCGGAGGTTGTGGGCGAGGAAAACGTCCGGCGGGATTTGCAGCCCACCATGGGGGCGGAGGATTTTTCCTGGATGCTGCAGGCCAAGCCCGGCTGTTATATCTGGGTCGGAAATGGCGTTGGCAGCGAGCCGGGCGGCTGCATGGTGCACAATCCGAACTATGACTTCAACGACGAAATTCTGTCCATTGGCGCGTCGTATTGGGTGAAACTTGTGGAGCAGGAATTAGCGGCTGGCTGAACACTTGTAGTTTTGTATTAAGTTTGCTATCTTACCCTTTGATAACGTTATAGAATCTCGCGTGGGATGACTGGGGGAATCCCATGGGGTTCAAGGTCAAGTTTTGGGGCGTTCGGGGATCGATTGCATGCCCTTCATCGAAGTACGTCATGTTCGGCGGCAACACCTCCTGTATCGAGGTGTCTTGCGGCGGCCAGCGGGTGGTGTTCGATTGCGGCACCGGGATCCGTAATTTTGGCCATTGGATGATGAAAAAGGGCGTCCGCCGGGCCGATATTCTGATGTCCCACAGCCATTGGGATCACATCAACGGCTTTCCTTTCTTTTCACCGGCCTTCCAGGCGGACTGCGAATTCCGCATCATGGCCGGGCATTTGTTTGAAATGAAGGAAAACCTGCACGACATCATGTCGGGCCAAATGAACCAGCCGACATTCCCGGTTCCGATCGAGGCCATGCAGGCGAAGATGACGTTCGAGGATTTCGTCGCCGGCGACAGCTTCACCTTGGGTGACGGCATCAAGGTCAGCACGACGTTGCTGAACCATCCGGACAATGCCACGGGGTACCGCATTGATTATGCTGGCAAGAGCTTTTGCTACATTACGGATACCGAGCATGTTCCCGGCAAGCCGGATGAAAATATCCTGCAATTGATCGATCATGCCGACATCGTGGTCTACGATTGCACTTACACCGATCGGGAATTCCCCTCGAAAGTCGGCTGGGGCCATTCGACCTGGCAGGAAGGGGTGCGCCTGTGCCAGCAGGCCAATGCCAAGCGGCTGGTCATTTTCCACCATGACCCCGATCATGAAGACCCGTTCATGGAACTGCTGGAGGCCGAGGCCCGCATGGCCTGGGACGGGACCCTGATGGCCCGGGAGAATATGCGCCTTACCTTGGCCTAGCTCTCTTCGCTCACGCTTGTGCGCAAGAGCGCACCGCTCCGCGCCGGCGGCGCATTAGAGCAATTTTCGGCTAATTGGATTCGCTCTTGCGATCCAAGTAGTTGGTTCAATTGCTCTTTTCTTAAGAATTCGGGCATGTTCAAAGAGGACGTGCTCTAGCGCCGGGCCGCCGTCGCGACCTTGATCGACCATTTCAATCCCGAAAATGCTATAGCGCCGTCTTAATTGGTCGTCTGTTAAGAAGCGGCTCTGAGTGCTGAGAACGGTATCATGGCGGCCCAAATGGCGGCGA
>JAYGEB010000007.1:0-5308 GCA_046582595.1 Alphaproteobacteria bacterium
CAGCCGGCCCCACAGATAGTCGTTTTCCCGATGCTCGCGGCTGAAAAAGGCGGCGAAATGTCCCAGGCCCACGCCCTTCAATATGCCTTCGGTTTCACCATGATGCAGGCTGACCGCGTCATCGGGAGATATCCGGTCCACGCGGATCTCATCGAATTCACCGATGTCGCGCCACGATGTCACGGTAAAGGCCAGGACATCCCAAAAGGCAAAACCAAGGAAGCCGTTCAACAGCGCCTGCCGTGCCTCTTCCGGCAGTCCCACGCCGGCCATGTCGTGGAGCACCTGATCGACCCGGCGGCCCACGCCGGCAAGGGCGAAATCATCCGCCATCAGGCCGATCAGGGCGCCGATGTTGCTTTCGCGCCCGGCATCGATCGGCAACGCCATATCCCGGCCGCGGCGGCTCAGGATCGTGGCGTCGCCGCGGCGGCGCAGGGCTTCCAGCAAGTCGTAGAACTGGCCCTTGATGTTATCCAATGACGCCGCCGCCGCCGGGCTCGGGTCGGCGCCGTACAATTGGTTCAGACCCCGCACCACGAAACGCAGCCGCCGGGCCCGGTAGTCCGCGTCCAGGCCGTTCAGAAACGCCGCTTGGGCGGTGCCGCTCATGCCGCCGTCGGTGGGATAAATGCCGGCATTGTTGGCCCAAGTTTGCAGCCGCGCCGCCCAGACGTCAACGGCGGCCCGGCTGGGCAGGCGGGCGGCGGCCTGCGCCAGGATCGTGGCCAATTGCTCCACGACCGCATCGATGCGAAGGCGCAGGTAGCCGTCATGGGCATAGCCTGATTGTTCCGCCGCCATGCGCCCGGCGGCGGCGCGCCAATGGCCCAGATTGGCCAGGTCGGGCAATGCCGCGGTGTCGCCGCCCACCACCTCGGCCACCATTTTGTTGATCCGGGGCAAGGTGCCGTCCAGCACCGTTTTCAACCGCCTGACCCGTACGTTGTAGCCATTAATCCAATCCAGTTCATCGCGGATCGGTTCATTGCGGGGGATATCGGACAAGGCGCCCTTCAAGGTGCGCAGCATGCTGGGGGCGCGCCGTTGCCCATCGTCATCGGCTTTTTCCGGATCGGGATCGATATAGACCAGGCGCCGGTCCACCTGACGATAGGCGGGCCGTTGCTTGATGGAATTGATGGCCTGCGCGAACGGTTTGTTGTTCAGCACGCTGCCATCGATGAAGGCCGTAGCCATGGGATCCTGGCCGGCGGCATCGTAGGCGGCAAAATTGCCCCGCAAGAATTTATCCCGGCCCAGCCAGCGCGCCCCGCGCCGTTCCACCATGCGGTCGATTTCGGCAATGCGGGCCGGGGGAAAGGCGCCCGGGAAGGAGGCTGTGGCGCGCGCGGCGAAGACCAGGGCCGGCAGATCGGAGGTGTCGAAATCGGTCGCCATATTCTCACCCGAGAAATAGCGATGGCGGAATTGCAGGGTATGGCGATGTTCCCGTTCGGTAATCAGGCTCGGATCATGCAAGGGGATGGGTTGGTTGTAGCCGAAAAAATCGGTCAGGGTGACAAACAGGTCCAGCCATTGGCCCGGCGGCGTCAGGGACGCGCGCCTGTGCCGATCGCTGTCCATGGCCATCATGGCGTCGTACAGGACGTCACACAGCGCCGGGCCGCCAAAGGGCGGGCGGAACCAGCGGGAGCGGATGAACAGGGAGAGTTTCTCCCGCATCTCCGGGTTGGGCGCCAGATGCGCCAACTTTTGCCGCGACAGGCCCCATTGCAACACGGGACGCAAGATCCATTTGCTCCAGACCGAGGCCTTGCGTTCCGGCGCCAGCAGTTCGGCCACATCGGCTTTTTCCAGCCACATGGCGCGCAACGGGTCAAAGGCCAAATCCAGGGCCAGGGCGCGGGCCAGCAGAACGCCGTTGATGCCCCCCGCCGAGGCGCCGGCGATGACATCGACGACCACGTGCAGATCAAGCCGGCGGCCGATCTGCCGCAGCAAATCCAGATAGACGGCTTCGGTGTCTATATAGTCGCTGTTGGCGCCGCGTTCGCCGGCTTCCGTGCCGGCCTGATGATCGGCCGAGGCGCGGACCAGTTTCAGGATTTCCTTGCTGACCCCATGCATATAGACGGCCAGGGAGACCCCGCCGTAGCAGACCAGGGCCAGGCGGAGTTCCTTGCTCCGCATTAGAGCGCTTCCGGGCTATTCTGGGCCATTTGACCGCCTTCCAAGGCTCCGTGGGTAGGCGCGGTTCGCAGGTTGATTGGGATATCATCCAAGAACCGCAACGCCGCCACGGGGCCTTGGAAGGCGGCCTTCGGTGGCGAACCTAAGCCATTCGGACGTGTTGCGCCACTTGCCCGATGAACCACATCGCGCCGCGCGAGGCGCCTAACCGAATGGCTTATGGATGCCATCAAATGACCCGCGATAGCCCGGAAGCGCTCTAAGGACGGATGCCGAAGTGACGCGGGCCCAGCAATTGCGGCAACAGCGGTTGCACCAACCTTATCCAATCGCACAACATGGGCCGGGTCTCGCGCGGGTCGATCAGTTCGTGAAAGGCATAGGATTCGGAACGCGGGAAGGGTGAGAAGCGGGCCGCCAACTCGTCTTCCAGCTCCTTGCGCCGGGCCTCGGGATCCTCGGCTGCCGCGATCTCGCGGCCAAAGGCCACCGCGACGCCGCCCTCAAGCGGCAGCGCGCCCATCTCGGCCGAGGGCCAGGCCAGTACATAGGCGTCGGGACCATAATGGGCCGCCGCCGCGACACCGTAGTTCTTGCGCACCAGGACCGAGGCCCAGGGCGCCGAATAGGTCGCCGCCGCCAGCACGGCCGCGGTGCCATAGCGGATCGCGCCGCCGCTTTCCGCCTCCGGCCCGATCATGAAGCCGGGCTCGTCGATCAACGAGATCATGGGCAGATGAAAGGTGTCGCAAATCTCAATGAATCGGCGCACTTTTTGCGCCCCTTCCGAGGTCATGGCACCGGCGTAGAAGCGCCCGTCGTTGGACAGGATGCCGACGCTTTGCCCCATCATGCGGGCCAGGCCGGTGATTTGCCCCGGCCCGTATTTGCGGCCCATTTCAAAGAACGAATCCCGGTCCACCACATGGCCGATCAATTTGCGCATGTCGAAAGCCTTGCGCCGGTTGCGGGGGATGATGGCGGCCAATTTCTCTTCCGCCCGGTCCGCCGGATCCCCGCTATCGACGATGGGCGACAATTCCCAGACATTCTGGGGCATATAGCCGAGAAATTCGCGGATCTGCGCCAGGGCTTCCGTCTCGTTCGCCGCCACCGCATCGACGACGCCGTTGGCGGCATGGACATCGGCGCCGCCCAACTCCTCCTTGGTCATGGTGATGCCCAGGGCGCGTTGCACCACCGCCGGCCCGGCGATCAGAATTTGCGCCGTGTCCCGGCTCATGGTGACGAAATGGGAGGCCACCAGACGGGCGGCGGGCAGCCCCGCCACCGGCCCCAGGGCGGCGGAAGCGACGGGCACCATGGCCATGGCCTCGCCGACCGATTTGAAGCGTGGTGGACCCGCGACGGAGGCGCCGACCGGGCCGCCGCCCTTTTTGCCCGCCGCGCCCAGGACGGAACCGCCGCCGCCCTCGTGCAGGCGCACCAGGGGCACCTTGTAGCGGCAGGCGAGCTCTTCGGTATAAACGCTCTTGCGCAGCCCGGCGACCGTGGGCGAACCGCCGCCGATGGTGAAATCCTCGCCGCCCACGATGATGGGCCGCCCCTCGATTTGCGCGAAACCAAGAATAAAATTACTCGGCGTGAAGCCGGTCAAGTTGCCCGCATCATCCTTTTCCGCCCCGCCGGCGCCCATGCCGGTTTCCTTGAAGGAGCCGGGATCGATAAGAGCGTCAATCCGCTCCCGCAGGGTCAGGCGTCCCTTGGCATGATGCCGCGCCACGGCCTCTTCCCCGCCATGCCCCTTGGCCAGGGCGCGGCGAAGATGGATTTCCGCGATTTCCTTGTCCCAACTCAACTCGTCCGAACTCATGGGCCGGCCACTCCTCTGCAAATCATTTGGCGGCAATGGTACAGCGCCCATGGGTGGGGACGCCACACCCCTTTGCACGGGCACGGTTTCGGTCAGGGCTCTAACGCGCCATCATGCTAGAGGCGAGGTTGGTGGCCAGCGCGCCGATGATCAGCGCCAGCGCGGTCCACTCCCACGGCCCCACGCTCTCGTTCAGCAGCCAGGCGCTGGCCAACACGCCGACCACGGGGACCGCCATGGCGCCGATGCCCGAAACGCTGGCGGGGAAGGCGGCGACCACGCGGAACCAGGCGAAATAGGCCAGGGCGTTGGCTATGAATATCTGATAAAGGATGGCCAGCCAGGTTTTCTGGGAAAGGCTGGAAAGGGATAGGCCATCACCACTGAAGGCCCAAATCAGTCCGACGGGAATGGCGGCGATGAGCAGTTGCCAGCCCGCCAGCACGGTCAGGTCGTTATGCCATATGCGCCGTTTCATCCAGACCGTGCCAAGGCCAAAGGCAACGGCCGCTACAAGCGTCAGGCCCGCCCCCAGGGGCGCGTCGCGCAGATGGCCGAGGTCCTGTCCCATCAGCACCGCCAGGCCCGCCAAGCCTAGCCCCAAGGCCGCCAAACGGGGCCAGGTCAGGCGCTCCCGCAAGATCAAAACCGCGAAAATGCTGGCCCACAGGGGCATGGTGTAAACAATCACCGAGGTCCGTCCGGCGCTGAGAAGCTGCACGCCAAAGGTCATGCAGATCTGAAAGACCGCCATGTTGCACAGCGCCGCGATGATCAGATCCGGCCAATGGGCGCGCGGCACGGACAGGCTGGCGCCCCGCAGCCGGCCAAAAGCCAGCAATATGACGGCGCTGGCGGTGATAATCAAAAACCGGCTGCTCCACACATCCAGTTCGCGCAGCATGATCGCGGTGGCCGGATAGCTGAAGCCCCAGCACAGCCATGTGATGGCCAACAACGGATAGCCAAGCCGCGGCGATACGCGCGCGGTTTCTCTTCCTTGCGGGGCGGCCATGCCAACGATCCTTGAAATTGCGTCTTTTGCTCGCCTCGTGAATTCGGCGATACGTTGAGGCCAGTGTTGTATAATTGGTGAAGCCCTGATCGTCCACGTCCCAGGCCCGCCTCTCTAGACCGTTTTCGATATTGAATGAATCGGGCCTGGCTCTCTTCGCTCACGCTTGTGCGCAAGAGCGCACCGCTCCGCGCGGGCGGCGAATAAGCGCCGGGCCGCCGTCGCGGCCTTGATCGCCCATTTCAATCCCGAAAATGGTCTATCGCACGAATTCATCCCCTGGGGCCGGGCCGCCGTGCTGGCGC
>JAYGEB010000172.1:0-12471 GCA_046582595.1 Alphaproteobacteria bacterium
ACATGGCCCCAATCATGCTTTTCGTCGCCTCTTCACCATACGCCTCGGACCAAATATCCCGAAGCCAGGTGGGACAGTTCAGGGCGATTTCGTCCTGCGCCGGTAAAATGGTGGATTTTTCGCGAATCAGGCGCCGCGCCACCGCATTGACCAGACCGCTCAGATGCCGTTGCCGTGGCCCCATCAGGCGCACCGCGCCGTCGGCGACGGCATGGTCCGGGGTGCCCAAAAACATGGTCTGGGCGGCGGCGAGGCGCAGGGCATGGCGGGCCGGCCTGGCTGATTTGTTCAAGGGGCGATCCAGGCAGCGGTCGATGGCGTCGTCGATCTGCCCCATGCGGCGCAACACGGTGACCACCAACAGTCTTGTGAATGCACGGTCCCTCGGCGCCAGCCCGCTCATCCGCCCGCCCGCTTCCAATTCATCGGCCAGCGCCAGATCAAGCATCTGGCCGCGATCCAGAACCCGTTGCAAAAGCCGCAGGGCGGCGGTCCGCGATCGATGCCCCGTGTCACTCATTGCAAATTAATTCCAACCGCTGGTGTCCATGCCCGGACGCTGTTACCTTCCGAGGGGATGCCTTAGTAACACAACCCGGCGGTCCGCATAGGAGACAGCTTCGATGACGAACAATTCAACCGAACCGAAACCAGCCAAGAAGGACCAAGCCGATACCGGGACCGAGGCCGTAAAACCCGTCAAGGAGATCGGCGGCCCCAAGGGTCTTGAGCCCACCCGTTATGGGGACTGGGAGCGGAAGGGCATCGTTTCCGATTTCTAGCGTCCCGACGGGCGCTCGCGAAGCCGGCGCGCGGCGCCTATACAGGCGCGTTATTTGAATTCCCACCACGGCGGAGATTGCCGCATGAGCCAACAACCGGCCGGCACAGCCAATGACCTGGACCTGTTGTCAGACCTCGTGGCAAAGGCCAAACGGGGCGGCGCGGATGCCGCCGATGCTGTCATGTTCGAAGCCTCCTCGCTGGAGGTGAGCTACCGCCTCGGCGCCCGCGAGGATTTGGAGCGTTCGGAGAGCAAGGACCTGGGCCTGCGCATCTTCATGGGCAAAAAGCAGGCTATCGTATCGTCGACCGATATATCGCTTGCCAGCCTGGAAGAATTGCTCGAACGCGGCCTGTCCATGGCCGCCGCCATGCCTGACGACGCTTATTGCGGCCTGGCCGATCCTGATCGCCTGGCGCGGGATTTTCCCGATCTGGACCTCAACGACCCAAGCGAACCGACCCCGGACCGCCTTTACGAGCTGGCGGCGGAGGCCGAAGGCGCCGCCCTCGCCGTCGAAGGCGTCAGCAATTCAGAGAGCGCCGGCGCCGGTTGGGGCCGCAACCGTATCGCCCTGGTGACATCGGGTGGTTTCGCGGGCGGCTATGTAACTTCGTCGCATTCGCTGTTCGCCTCCGTGATCGCGGGTGAGGGCACGGCGATGGAACGGGATTACGATTTCACCTCGGCCCGGCACGGCACCGATCTGGAGGCCGCGGCAAAAGTCGGCCTGGCGGCCGGCGAAGGGGCGGTCAAACGCCTGAACCCCCGCAAGGCCGAGAGCCAGAAGGTGCCGGTGGTCTTCGACCCGCGCGTATCCCGCTCTATTCTGGGGCATTTTTCCGGCGCCATAAGCGGCACGTCCGTGGCCCGGGGGACCTCTTTTTTGAAGGATAGTTTGGGCACGGCGGTGTTCAAATCCGGCGTCACGATCGTTGACGAACCCCATCGGCCGCGCGGCCTGGCCTCGAAACCGTTTGACGGCGAGGGCGTGGCGAACCGCGAATGGCTGCTGGCGGAGAATGGCGAACTGACCACGTGGATCATGGATACCGCCTCCGCGCGGCAACTGAACCTGACCACCACGGGGCACGCCAGCCGCGGCACCTCCGGCCCGCCCTCGCCCAGCACCACCAACCTGTATATGCGCCCCGGCGCCATCAGCCCGGAAGATATGCTGGGCGCAATCTCTTCGGGCCTATATGTCACCGAGCTTATCGGTTTCGGGGTCAACGGGGTCACCGGCGATTACAGCCGTGGCGCCGCCGGTTTCTGGATCGAGAACGGGGAGTTGAGCCACCCGGTCTCCGAATTGACGATCGCGGGCAACTTGAAGGAGATGTTCCTGGAGACCACCCCGGCGGATGATTTGAGCTTCCGCTACGGCAGCAACGCGCCGACGTTGCGCATTGATGGTTTGATGGTGGCCGGAACGTGAATGAGTTGCAACAATGCCACGCCCTGTTGCTGGAAACGGTACGCGAGGGAGGCGCCCTGGCGCTCAGTTATTTTCATGACGGCGTGAAGCATTGGGACAAGGGTGACGACGATCCGGTTTCCGAGGCCGATCATGCGGTGGATGACCTGCTGCGGCGGAAGCTGCTGGACATCCGGCCCACCTACGGCTGGCTGTCGGAGGAGAGCGAAGACGATCCCCAGCGCATGAATTGCCGGGATGTCTGGGTTGTCGATCCCATTGATGGAACCCGCGCCTTTATTCAGCAACGCCCCGAATTTACAATTTGCGCCGCCCTGGTCCGCGACGGCCGGCCGGTGGCGGCGGCGGTTTATAATCCGGCGAAGGAAGAATTTTACGACGCCGTGCTGGGCGGCGGCGCCCGTTTGAACGGTGCGCCAATCCGGGTCAGCGGCACGCCCGACTTCGAAGGCGCCCGCCTGCTGACGGGGCGGAATTTGTTCAAGAACGCCGGCCCGCTGCATGAACCCGCCGATGTTACCATCCACATGGTCAATTCCATCGCCTACCGGATGTGTCTGGTGGCCGAGGGCCGCTACGATGCCTGCATCTCCCTGTCCGGCAAGAGCGATTGGGACATCGCGGCGGCCGAACTGATCCTGGCGGAGGCGGGCGGCGTCAATACCAACGCCCAGGGCGAGGAATTCACCTATAACCTGCCCGATCCCCGGCATAAGTCCGTGATCAGCGCGGGACCTGCCCTGCACGGCCATATCCTGCGCTTCCTGGAAACCATTGAACGGCCGCCCGGCGCGGAATGGTAGCCGCGGCCGGCGCCGGGCGCCGGCGGCGTATCCTCGGCGCATCATGCGGCACGCATTTTATCCATGACGGGTTTTCCGACCTGATCGTCATTCTGCTGCCCCTTTGGCAAGCGGAATTCGCCTTGAGCCTGAGCCAGGTCGGCGCCATATCGTCAACCTATTCAGGCGCCATGACCATTGGCCAATTGCCGGCCGGCTTGGCCTCCGAGCGGTGGGGAGAGCGGCGTATTCTGGCCGTCGGCACCGCCCTCGCGGGCCTGGGTTTCTGCCTGTTGGGATTTTCGGGAGGCGCCTTGGGTCTCGCCTTCGCGCTGGCCATGGCGGGCCTTGGCACCAGCCCGCAGCATCCGCTGAATTCCGCCATTGTTGCCAGGGCCTATGGTGGCGGGCCCATGCGGGCCGCTTTGGGGATCTATAATTTCTCCGGCGACCTGGGAAAAATGGCCGTCCCCGGTTTGGCCGCCGTGGCCCTGGCCAGCCTTGATTGGCGCGTCATCACCACCGCCTACGGGGGTTTTGGTATTGTTGCCGCCTTGGGCGTTTTGCTGTTGTTCCGCCTGCTCGGCGCGGGCGGCCCGCCACCCGGGCCAAGCCAACCCCGGGCCGTTGACCGGACGGAACCCAAGGCGGGGAATTGGGGCATTCGCCAGCGCCGGGGCTATGTTCTGTTGTCGGCCACATCGATGATCGATGGGGCCTGCCGGGCCGCCTTCATAACCTTCCTGCCGTTCCTGCTGATCGGCAAGGGGGCGGCGATCGAGACGGTTGGTTTTGCCCTGGTTTTGGTTTTTGCCGGCGGCGCGGCGGGGAAGCTGGTTTGCGGCCTGATCGCGGAACGCCTGGGCATCGTCCGCACGGCGGTGCTGAGCGAGCTCGCCACGGGCGGCGGGATATTGTTGCTGCTGCCCCTTCCCTTGGAGGTTTGCCTGATACTGCTGCCGGCGGTCGGCATCGCGCTGAACGGCACCTCGTCGGTGCTGTATGCCAGTGTCGCGGAATTCGTCGCGCCCGAACGCCATGGCCGGGGCTTCGGCCTGTTCATGACCCTGACGATCGGCGCCTGGGCTATTTCACCCACCATCTTTGGTATTCTCAGCGACCGTTACGGCGTCGCCGAGACCTTGGCCATGGTTGGCTTGTTCGCCCTGACAACCGTACCCCTGGCCCTCGCCTTGAAGAGGCCCCTGCAGGCCGCTGGCACGGGCCGCTAGACCATTTTGGAGATGGACCAGCCCGTCCACCGTCAGATTATTTTCGGCTGCCGGCGCCTTCCCGGACTCAGTGGCTGAATTGGTGTATACATCACAGCATGATTCCATTGATTCTTCAGAGGGAAATATTTGCGATGAACAGGAATGAACTTGCCGGCGCCGTCGCCGAAGCGACCGGCACTTCCAAAAGTGATGCGGGCAAAACGATCGACAGCGTGTTCGACACCATTACGGGAGCTTTGAAGAGTGGCGACAGTGTTCAACTGGTTGGATTTGGAAATTTCAGCGTTGCCGACCGGGCCGCGCGCCAAGGCCGCAATCCGCGCACCGGAGAAGCCATTCAAATCGCCGCGTCCAAACAGCCAAAATTCAAGGCTGGAAAAGCTCTCAAGGATGCCGTGAACGGATAGTTGAAATCCGCTAGATGCCGGCGGCCTGGAATTTGAGCGATATCAACTTTCGTTGAACCGCAGGGGGAGCGGCCGGTTTGGCATTTCCGTCTCAATTGGAACGAGACGAGAGATAATCGATCCGCGTAACGTATTTACCGTCGTCGTGGGCGTCCCAATACATCTGGCGCAATCGCAGGGTGAGAGGGCCCGGCCCGCCATCGCCAACGGGCTTGTCATCCAGCTTGGTAACGGGCATGA
This sequence comes from Alphaproteobacteria bacterium, assembly GCA_046582595.1. GTDB lineage: Bacteria > Pseudomonadota > Alphaproteobacteria. The sequence continues at coordinate 4,887 of JAYGEB010000172.1, forward strand.
CGCCGCCGGCGGTGCTGGAAATAAAGATCTCGCCGGCCTGGCGTAACTCGGCCTCGGCCAAGGTCCGCACCTCGACCTTGATGTTAAGGCTTTCAGCCAATTCGATCACGGTCTTGCGGGTAATGCCCCGCAACACGCCGTCCGCCGGCGTGATCAACAGCCCGCCGATGGAGGCGAAAAGGTTGAAGCCGGGACCTTCCGTGATATTGCCCTTGCCGTCGGTCAACACGGCGGTATCGCCGCCCCGGTCATAGGCTTCGTAAAGGCCCCGCACCATGTCGCCCCAGTGAAAATTCTTCACCGTGGGGTCAACGGATTCGGGCGCGATGCGGGGCACGCCGCTCACCGTCAGATGCAGGCCCTGATCCTGTTTTTCCAGCGGCGCGATCCAGACATAGGGGATCGCGAAGGCATGGAATTGGTTCTCGCAATCCCTTGGGTCGCGGCTGCCGGGCGGCGGTGTGCCCCGGGTCAGGGTCATTTTCACATAGGCTTCCCGCAGGCCCGACCGGCGGACGCATTCAGACAGAATTTCGGTCATTGCCGCCCGGTCGTGCGGCGCGCGCATGTGCAGTTTCCCGATGCCGCGGAAAAAGCGGTCCAGATGATCATCCAGGCGAAAAAAGCCCCCGCCCCAAACCGCGACCACGTCATAGGTGACATCGGAATGCAGAAAACCCCAATCGGTAATCGGAATGCGCGCATCGGCGACGGGAACGTATGCGCCGTCGATGAACGCCGTACCCGCCGCGAAGGGACTCAGAATCTCGCCTGAAGTTTCAATCCGGCTCATGATTTCCTCCTGATCCAAATGCGGTTGTCGTGGAACGCGGCCCCGCCCACGGGGGCCACCGGGTCGGCCCCGGTCAGCACATTGATGCCCTTGCCGCCGGCAAAGGCGTCATTGGGCCAGATACTTTCCACCACCACCACGCCCCGCCGCACGCCATCGAAGATTTCAACGGCGATGGGCACCTCGCCCCGGTCATTGCCCAAAGTGACCGTGTCGTCCGCTTCCACGGCCAAATCGGCGGCATCACGGGGATGTATCTTCACGGTGGGCTTGCCTTCACGGGCGGCGGAGGTCGGCGTTTCGGAGAAGGTGGAATTCAGATAACCCCGCGCCGGCGCGGTCACCAATCGGAAAGGCATGGCCTCGGTGGCTTCCTCGATAACGGGCCAGTGGTCGGGCAGTTTCGGCATCTGCTCCCAGCCGCCTTCCGGACCGAAACCATGCGGGAGAACATCCCGCCATTTCGGGGCGAAGCGGAACTTGCCGTCCGGATGGTTGAAGCCGTCGATATAGTGCGCCCGGTTGAAATCGGGCTGACAGTCGATCCAGCGCCGTTCGGCCAGGCTCTCCACATCGCCCCAGCCGGAGGCTTGCAAGGTGTGATCGATAATTTCCATCGGCGTCATCTCAAAGCCGGGATGCTCCGCCCCCAAACGCTTGGCCAGCGCCACGATCACTTCATGGTTGGAGCGGCATTCGCCCGGCGCCTCGACCACTTTTGGCCCCAGGACGATATATTGATGGCCGCCGCCCTGATAGATATCGTCATGTTCCAAAAACATGGTTGCCGGTAGCACGATATCCGCCACCTTGGCGGTCTCGGTCATGAATTGTTCGTGCACGCAGGTGAACAGATCGTCCCGGCCAAAGCCCCGGAGCACCGAATTATGATCCGGCGCCACCCGCATGGGATTGGTATTCTGGATAAACAATGCGGTCACCGGCGGGCCGTCCTTCAGGGCCCCGGCGTCGCCGCTCAATACCGGGCCGATCCGGGATTGATCCAGCACCCGGACCGAATGATCCAGCACATCCAAGCCCTCGATCAGCTTCCGGTCCCAATGATAGATGGAGCCATTGTTGTGAAAGGCGCCGCCGCCCTCATGCAGCCAAGCCCCGGTCACGGCGGCGATACAGGATGCCGCATGCATGTTGACGACGCCATTGCGTTGCCGGGAGAAGCCATAGCCAAGACGGAAAAAGGTTTTTGGCGTCTCGCCGACCAGCTTGGCGAAAGCTTCGATATCGGCCACGGGAACGCCGGTGATGGCCTGGGCCCAGGCCGGCGTCTTGTCGAGAAGATGCGCTTCCAGTTCGGCCGGGCAGTCGGTGTATTTTGCCATATACGGGCGGTTCGCGAGGCCGTCCCGGAACAGGATGTGCATGACCGCGCAGGCCAGCGCGCCATCGGTTCCGGGCCGTACACAAAGAAACAGATCCGCCTGCAGCGCCGTGCCGTTGCGGTAGGTATCGATGTGCACGATCTTGGCCCCGCCCTTGCGCGCCGCCGTCGCATGGGTCATGACATTGATCTGGGTATTGACCGGATTGGTCCCCCAGATCACCAGGCAATCGGCCTTGGCCATTTCCCGCGGATCGGCGCCCGCCAAGCGCCCCGTCCCGGCGATGAAACCGTTCCAGGCGGAGGTTACGCAGATGGTCGCGTACATGCCGGAATATTTCTTGGCATGGCGCAAACGGTTGATGCCGTCGCGCATCACCAGACCCATGGTGCCGGCGTAATGATAGGGCCAGACCGTTTCGGCGCCATGGCGCTGTTCGGCCTGAAGCAAGGCCTCGGCGACTTCGTCCAGGGCCTCATCCCAGCCGATGGGCACGAATTCACCCGAACCCTTGGCGCCGGTGCGCCGCAGAGCTTGGGTCAAACGGTCCGGATGATGAATGCGTTCGGCGTAACGCGCAACCTTGCCGCAAATGACCCCGGCGGTATAAGCATTGTCCTTGGCGCCGCGCACGCGGCCTATGGTGCGCGCATCCAGCTTCTCGACCTCCAGGGCGCAGGTCGATGGGCAATCGTGGGGACAGGCGCTGTAACGAATTTCCGGTTCGGCGTTCATGCTTGGTGACTCCCTGTCGCGATTATGCCGCGCGGCAACTCAATGTACTAGCCCTCTGAGCGGGCCTGGGCGCGGCGGGTCAATATGATCAGGCCGATGCCGACCCCAACGGTTCCCATGGCCAAATCCCAGGTCAAGGGATCGCCCAGCAGCAGGGCACTCAAGGCAACGCCGGAAATTGGCGAGATGAAGGCAAAACTGAACATGACCGAGGGGCTGTAACGCTTGATCAACCAGGCATTGACCATAAAGGCCAGGCCCGCGACCACGACGCCCTGGTATACCAGGGCGCCGATGGGCACCCAGCCGACCTGCCGCCAGACGATGTCCTCCGACAACGCCGCGACGGCGGCGAAGGCCGGTAAAGACAACAGCATCTGCCATAACACCACGCGGGCCGGCTCGATCTTGCTGACCAGACGGGCCGTGAAGATCCAACGCCAGCCCAAAACAATGGTGCTGGCCAGGAGAATCAAATCACCCAGATTGGCGCGGCTCAATTCATCTGGCATCCGCCCGCACGTCAAGACCAATCCAACGCCAAGAAAGGCGATAAGCAAGCCGGCCGCCTTGCCGAGGTTGAGACGGTCCCCGGCGATCATGAAATGGGCGAATATCCCCGCGAACAATGGAAAGGTCGCCGTCATGACGGCGGCCGAGGCGCCGGAGGTCAGATTGATGCCATAATTCATCATGGCGATTTGCGTCATGAACCAGGCCGCCAGGACGAACAGGCCGGGCCATTCGCGGTATTCCGGCCACAATCGTATGCCGCTGACGCGGGCCCAAAGGGCAATGCACAAAATACCCATGGCAAAGCGGAAAAAAGCGCTCCACAATGGTGGGAAGGCGGCCAACCCCAACTTTACGGCGACCGGATTGGCGCCCCAAAGGATGTTAATTGCCAGCGCCATGGCGACCGCGAGGAACGGTATTCGCATCGCAGAAATTGTCCCTGGAATCGCTGAGATATTGGTGATGACGGCGTACCAGGCAGTAAGACGGCAAACAAACCCGAAGTACACCGGTTTTTGCCATTTTCGTGTATCATGAGACCGATGCGCGAAAGCCCGTGACCCATTGGCATGAAGCGCCGACAACGCTGGAGGCAGACCATTGGCCATAATGAACCGCAGTGTCGTGGTGGCGGGCGTCGTGCTGTTGCTATGCGCCATTCTGGGCATGTTTGGCGTCCATCGCTTTGTCGCCGCCGAGGGAGAGCGCGATCTGCACCAATGGCAGGTGCGTCTTGGCATCGTCGCCGCCAGCCGCGCCCAGGCGGTGCTGGAATGGCGTGACCAGCAGTACAGGACTCTTACCGAACTGGCGGACAATCTATCCCTACAGCTTTACCTGACCGAGCTGTCTCTCTTTGAAGGCCAATCAGGCGCCGTCACGGATCAATCCGCCCAGGCTGAATACATGGGTAATTTGCTGGTGGTCACCGCCGAGCGATCCGGCTTCGGCAACCCGGTAACGGGCCTGGAGGTGCAGGCCAATGTAGAGCGCGTTGGCGTCGCCGGCCTGGCCCTGTTGGACCGCAAGGGGCCGACCCTGGTTGCCACGCCGGGCACCCCGCCCATGGACAGCCGGCTGCATGATTTCGTCCGCGGCACGAAATTGGGCACGCGCGGCGTCCTCGACCTTTATCTTGGGCCCACGGGTCGGGCGACAATGGCCTTTCTGCAACCGGTGTTCGCCGTCCAGGGCGAAAACCGGCCGGCTGATCAGGTTGGCGCCATACTGGGCATTCGCATGGTTGGCGATGACCTGTTCGAGCGTCTGGCGCAACCGGGCGAGGCGCTGCAAAGCGGCCAGACCTATTTGGTGCGCAAATCCGGCGCCACGGTGGAATACCTATCGCCCCTTGCCGATGGCACCAAGCCGCTGAAAAAAAGCCTGGCCCTCGACTCTAACCGTCTGGCCGCGGCCAAATTGCTGGAGCGGATCGGCGGCTTCGGCATCTTCGCCAATTACCAGGGCAAGGACGTTGTCGCGACCTCCCGCGGCATCCAGGGCTTGCCCTGGGCGTTGATCCGCAGTGTTGACCGGGAGGAGGCGTTGGCGGTCTCCGACCGCCGGCAATTGTTTCTGTTGATCGGCCTTTGGCTGGTCATTGCCGCAATTACGGCGGTAATATTCGCGGTTTGGCGCCATGGTTCGTCGGTTCGGGTCGCCGTCGCCGCCGAACACCTGCGCAATTCGAACGACCAATTGCAATCCATGAGCGATTTTTTGCGCGTCGTGACCGACAGCCAGCCCACGGCGATCGCCGCCATTGACCTCGACGGCGAGGTGGTCTTCGCCAATTCCAAGGCCGGCGAAGAGGCCGGTATCGATGCCGGGGATCTGGTCGGCAAGAATCTGCTCAACGCCATGGGCGCCGACCGGGCGGAACCCTTGCGCCGCGCCAACGAACAGGTGATCGAATAGCGCCAGCCGGTAACCGAATGGCGGGTGGAGAAAATGGACGGCGGCCGCCGCGTGATCAAATCCGACCACATACCCCTGTATTCGAATGGCGAAGACCTTTCCGGCGTCCTGATGATCCTGGAAGACATCACCGATCTGGTGGACGAGCGGGAACGCCGCGCCAAGGTTATGCGGGATCTGGTGCAAACCTGCGTCGCGGTGGTTGACCGGCGCGATCCGTTCTCGGCCTACCATTCGGCGCGGGTCGCCGAAGTTTCCTCCGCCATCGCCGAGGCCATGCACCTGGATGAGGCGGCCGTCGCGACCTGCGATATCGCGGGCGCCCTGATGAACCTGGGCAAGGTCACGGTCCCCCACGAGGTGCTGACCAAGACTGGACGGCTGACCGAGGAAGAACTGGCCATGATCCGTCAATCCGTCCTCACCAGCGCGGAATTGATCGAGGGCGTGGAATTTGAAGGTCCCGTCGCCGACACCATCCGGCAAATCCAGGAACGCTGGGACGGCGGCGGCCAGCCCGCCGGTCTGGAAGGGGAGGATATCATACCAACCGCCCGCATCGTTGCCGTGGCCAATGCCTTTGTCGGCATGGTCAGCGCCCGGGCCTACCGGCCGGGCATGAGCTTCGACGAGGCGGAAAAGGCCCTGATGTCGGGCACCGGCAGCGCCTTCGATAACCGGCCCGTCTCCGCCCTGCTGCACTATCTCGACATTGAAGGCGGGCGCCAGCGTTGGGAACATTTCGGCGTTCCGCCCGATTCCGACGAGAGCGCGGCGTAAAAACCCGCAATGGCGCATTGACAGGCGGGCCATTGCATAGATAATCCGCCCCCTTTCCCAAGCGGCGCCGAAAAGCCGCGATCATCGTACAGGAGGGACCCGCCATGACGGCAGCGGTCATGCCAACCTACGGCAGAATTGATATCGCATTTGAACGGGGTGAAGGCGCCTATATGTACGACACCGAAGGCGGCAAATACCTGGATTTTGCCACCGGCCTGGCGGTGTTGTGCCTGGGTCATGGCCACCCCCATCTGGTGGCGGAAATCCAAAAACAGGCCGCCACCTTGATGCATACTTCGAACCTGTACAACATCCCCGGACAGGAGCGCCTGGCGGACCGCCTGGTCGCCAACAGCTTTGCCGACACGGTCTTTTTTTGTAATTCCGGGGCCGAAGCGAACGAATGCGCGATCAAGCTGGCGCGGCGCCATCATCACGTCAATGGCGACACGGAACGCTACCGGGTCATCACCTTCGATGACTGTTTCCATGGCCGCACATTGGCGACCATCGCGGCCACCGGCAACGAGAAAATCCTGGACGGGTTTGGGCCCAAGGTCGATGGTTTCGACCACGTGGCCGTTGGCGACATGGCGGCCCTCGAGGCGGCGATCGGCCCCAAGACCGCCGCCATCATGATCGAGCCGATCCAGGCCGAGGGTGGCGTGATGGTGGTGGACGACGACATCATGCGGCAAATCCGCCAGGTCTGTGACGCCAACGGGCTGCTGTTGATCGTTGACGAGGTACAGACCGGCATGGGCCGCACCGGTCGTTTTCTGGCCCATGAGTGGTCCGGCGTGAAGCCCGATGTCGCCACCCTTGGCAAGGGCATCGGCGGCGGCTTTCCCATTGGCGCCTGCATCGCCACGGCGGAGGCCGCGAAGGGCATGGTTGCCGGCACCCATGGTTCCACCTACGGCGGCAACCCCTTGGCCGCCGCCGCCGGCAATGCGGTGCTGGATGTCATTTTGGCCGATGGCTTCATCGAGAACGTGGAACGCCTGGGCGATCTGCTGCGCGGCCGCCTGGAAGAGCTGTGTCGGCGCAACGATGCGGTGATCGAGAATGTCCGCGGCCGCGGCTTGTTGCTGGGCATCAAATGCAAGTTCCCCAACATGGATCTGGTAACGGCCATGCGGGGCAAGGGCGTTTTGGTGCCGCCCGCCGGCGATAATGTGTTGCGCATGCTGCCGCCCCTGAATATCGAGGAAAGCCACATGGACGAAGCCATTGCCGCGCTGGAAGATGTCTGCCGGGACCTGGGGCAATGAGCCAACCGCGCCATTTTCTGGATATTGACCAGATCGATGGCGCCGCCCTGCGCGGCATGCTGGACGACGCCAAGGCCCGCAAGGCCGCCCGCGCCGGCCGGGCCAAGGGCGTATCGGACCAGGACCAGCCCCTGGCGGGCAGGATCCTGGCCATGGTGTTCATTCAACCCTCGACCCGGACCCGGGTGTCGTTCCAGGTCGGGATGCAGCAACTGGGCGGCCAT
>JAYGEB010000185.1:0-13934 GCA_046582595.1 Alphaproteobacteria bacterium
CATGGACAACGCAACGACAGGCGTTAGCATGTTTCAAGATTAAGCAATTTTACACCTATTTTGCACCTACAAGGCATCGGAAATATTTTATATGAATATTATCAGTATGATAGGACTTAAATGATGCTGGTCGATAGCCATTGCCACCTGGATTTCCCCTCGTTGTCGGGGGATTTGGAGGGCGTGATGGCGCGGGCGGCCGCCGCCGGGATCGGCGGAATGGTGACCATATGCACCCGCGTGGACCGCTTTGCCGGCATCCTGGAAATCGCCGAGCGGTTCGGCAATGTCTATTGTTCCGTCGGCCTGCATCCCCACGATGCGGCGGCGGAACCCGACCTGACCACGGAACGTCTGATCGAGTTGAGCCGTCATGAAAAAGTTGTCGGGATCGGCGAGACCGGTCTGGATTTTCACTATGATCAGAGCCCCCGCGATATCCAGGCAACGCTGTTCCGCCGCCATATCGCCGCCGCGCGGGACACCGGCCTGCCCTTGATCGTCCATAGCCGGGCGGCGGATGAAGAGATGATCGCGATCCTGCGGGACGAGGCCGCCAAGGGCGCCTTCCCCGGCGTGATGCATTGTTTTTCCTCTGGGCTGGCCTTGGCCCGCGCCGCCCTCGAGATCGGATTTTATGTCTCCTTCAGCGGCATCCTGACCTTCAAGAAGGCCGACGAGGTCCGCGAGGCCGCCATGGAGGTCCCCCTGGACCGCCTGCTGGTGGAGACCGACGCGCCCTACCTGGCGCCCATGCCCCATCGGGGCAAGGACAACGAACCCGCCTACGTCGTCCATACCGCCGCCAAACTGGCCGAGATGCGCGGACTGGGCAGCGCCGAGGTCGCGGCGCTGACCACCGCCAACTTCCGCCGCTTGTTCAAGAAAGCTGCCTAGGCCCATTTTGGCATTGAATGAATCGGGTCTCGCTCTCTTCGCTCATGCTTGTGCGCGAGAGCACACCGCTCCGCGCCGGCAGCGCATAAGCGTCGGCCCGGCGTCGCGGCCTTGATCGAACCTTTCAAACCCGAAAATGGTCCAACTCAAAAAGCCTCGTCGCCGGGCATCATCAGGACTTCGGCGCCGGCCATGGCGCGCTGTTTCAGGGATGTGGTGTCCGGCATCACGCGGCCCATGTAAAAACGCGCGGTATTCAGCTTCATTTTATAGAAGGCCTCTTCGTCCGTGCCCGCCGCCAATTGATCCAGGGCGATGCGGGCCATGCGGGCCCACATGAAACCGACGGCCACGGTGCCCATCAGGCGCAGGAAATCTACCGACGCGGCGCCGGCCTCCTCGTGATTTTGGATGGCGTTCTGGGCCAGCCACATGGTGACGGCCATAAGGTCATCGAGACCGGATTGCAGCGGTTTGGTGAAGGCGGCCATGTCCTCGTCCGATTGCGCCGAAATGAATTCGCCGATCACCGCGAACAGGGCGCGGGCCGGGCGGCCATTGTCAACACCCATGCGCCGGCCCACCAGGTCCAGAGCCTGGACGCCGTTGGCGCCCTCGTACAATTGAGAGATGCGGGCATCGCGCACGAACTGCTCCATGCCGTGTTCGCGCACATAGCCGTGGCCGCCGAAACACTGCATGGCCATGTTGACGCATTCGAAGCCGACGTCGGTGAAATGCGCCTTCACCACCGGCGTCAGCAGGTTGAACAGATCGTCGACCCGCTGTTTGCGCCCCTCATCGCCGTCATGGCGGCCCACCGCGACCTCGTGGGTCAGCCACATCAACAGGGCGCGGGCGCCTTCGTTGAAGGCGCGCATTTGCAACAGCATGCGCCGCACGTCCGGGTGCACGACAATGGGATCGGCCGCCTGGTCGGGATACCTGGCGCCGCCCAGGGCGCGGCCCGCCGTGCGCTCCCGCGTGTAGGCGGCGGCGTTCTGATAGGCCACTTCCGACAGCGCCACGCCCTGATAGGCGACGCCGATACGGGCCCCGTTCATCATCTGGAACATGCCCGCCATGCCGGCGCCGGAAGAGCGTTTTTTCTTCTTGCCGTCGTCTCCCTCCACTTCCGGTTCCGGCTTCGGGCCGAGGCGGTGTCCGATGGCGCCGTCATAATGCAGCACGGCGGTGGACGAACCCTTGATGCCCATCTTATGTTCGATGCCGCCGCAAACCACGTTGTTGCCTTGCGCCAAGCTGCCGTCGTCGTTGACGGAAATCTTCGGCACCAGGAACAGGGCGACGGCGCGCAGGCCCTCGCCCTCGCCTTCCACCTTGGCCAGCACCAGATGCACGATGTTGTCCGCCATGTCGTGATCGCCGCCGGTGATGAAGATTTTGGTGCCGGTAATGGCATAGGTGCCGTCGTCCTGTTCCACCGCCTTGGTGCGCATCAATTTCAGATCGGTGCCGCAATGGGGCTCGGTCAGGTTCATGGTGCCGGTCCATTCTCCCGACATCAACTTGGGCACATAAAGCTGCTTCAGATGCTCCGGCGCGATGGACTGAATGACGCTGGCCGCCCCGCCCGACAGCCCGATGTAGGTGGACAGGGACAGGTTCGACGACATGGCCATTTCGCCGATCGCCAGCCCCAGAACGCCGGGCAGGCCCTGGCCGCCCCAATCCGGCGAGGAGGAAATGGCGTTCCAGCCGCCCGCGTACCAGGCATCGAAAGCCGCCTTGAAGCCCGTGGGCGTGCGCACCACGCCGTTTTCGAAGCGGCAGCCCTCCTCGTCGCCAATCTGGTTCAAGGGCGCCCAAATCTCTTCCGCGACCTTGGCGCCGCCGTCCAGGACGGCATCCACCAGATCCGCGCTGACATCGCCGTAGCCGGGGATTTCGGTGCAATCGGTAATGGCCAGCAGCTCGTTCAGGATGAAACGCAGTTCTCTTACCGGCGCACTGTAACTAGGCATGGGATTTTCTCCCCCCAAATAGTTTCGGGACATCGACCCTGTCCGGCAATATTTCAATATCCGGCGTTTGGCAATAGACCAATGCCACCAGCCGGCATCGGGCTGTTTCCAGGTTTATCCGACGCGGCGGTCGCGGCCGGCCCAATAGGTCTCGCGCAGGGCCTTCTTGTCGGGCTTGCCCAGGGGCGTGAGCGGTATCTCCGCGACAATATCGACGGATTTCGGGGCATGGACCGCGCCCTTGGCATCGCGGACCCGCTGGATCAGGGCGGCGGCATCTATTTGGAAGTTGGGGCGGGGCACCACCACGGCCTTTACCGCCTCGCCCCATTTGTCGTCCGGCACGCCGATCACGGCGGCCATGGCGACCGCCGGGTCGGCGGTGATGACGTCCTCGACCTCGCGCGGGAAAACATTGAAGCCGCCGGTAATGATCATGTCCTTCTTGCGGTCGACGATATAGAGGTAGCCGCGGTCGTCGGCCCAGGCCATGTCGCCGGTATGCAGCCAGCCGTGCTCAAGGGTTTCCGCCGTTTGTTCGGGACGGTTCCAATAGCTGTCCATGACCTGGGGCGCCCGGGCGCAAATCTCGCCCACCTCGCCGCTGGGCACCGCCTGGCCATCGTCATCCAGCAAGGCAATCTGGACCGAGGCGCAGGGACTGCCGCAAGCCGCGAACAGGCCCGGATCATCCTTGTTATGATCGCCCTTGCGCAGCACGGTCAGGGGGTAGCCCTCGGTCTGGCCATAAAGCTGGCTGAATACCGGGCCGATGCGCTCCAGCCCCTCCAGCAGGCGGGTGGGCGACATGGGCGCGGCGCCGTACATGAGCAATTCCAGGCTGGACAGATCGGCGTCATCCAACTTTGGATGATCCAGCAAAATGTTGACCATGGTCGGCACCATCAGCGCGGCCGATATCCGCTCGGCCCCGATCGCGTCCAGCACGGTCTCGGGGTCGAAGCCATGCTGCATATGCACCCGGCCGCCGCGCAGCAGGATCGGCGGGATTTTGGTGCCGCCCACGTGCGAGATCGGCGCGACGGCAAGATAGACAATATCGGCGGGCCATTCGAAATCCGCCAGAATGGCGCTAACCATGGCGACACCGGAATGATTGCGGCGCATGGCGCCCTTCGACTTGCCCGTGGTGCCGCCCGTGTAGTTCAACATGACGTCGTCGTCCGGCCGCGCCAGCAAGTGGGGGGAAACCGCGCCCGCCGCCTCGGCCCCGGCGCGGAGGTCCAGGCCGTAAACCGCCGGGCCCAGGGTGAAGACCCGTTGCAACCGCGCCGTCGCCGCCGCCAACTGGGCGCCCCGTTCGAGGTAGTATTCCGTATCCACCAACAGATGGTCGATCTCGCCATCTTCCAAAATAAACCGTTGGTCCTCATAAGCGCCCAGGGGATGCAGCGCGGTTAAGCACAAGCCCAGGGCCTGGACCGCGACACCGGCCAGCCAGGCCTCCGCCCGGTTGGCATTCAGCAGCGCGATGCGCTGGCCCCGCGCCGCGCCGGCCCCTTGCATGACGGCCTGATAGCGGCCAACCAGATCCAGGCACTGGGCATAGGTGAAACTACCGCCATGGCCGCTGAAGGCGACCCTGCCGCCCCAGCGGGCCAAGGCCCGCAGCATCAAGCCGGCAAAAGTCAAACCCTGTTGGAATTCCGACATTGCGTCTTCCCCTTCAGGTCACGGTCAGGCTGGTCCGGCCCAGGCCGTCCACCTCCGTCACCATGTGATCGCCCGGCCGCAGCCATTTCGTGGCGACGATGGAGCCGGTCAGAACCACGTCGCCGGCCCGCAGCATGGTGCCCCGCTGGTTCAGATTATTGGCCAGCCAGGCCAGGGGCACCAAAGGGTGGCCCAGCGCGTCGCCGCCGACACCTTTCCCCGCCACCTCGCCATTGATCAGCATGCGGCCCGCCAGCGTGGCCAGATCGAGGCCTTGCCAATCAGCCACCTCCTCGCCCAGCACGCAGCCGGCATTGAAGGCATTGTCGGCAAGCAACAGCGGCGCGTCGATCAGCGCGTAGTCGATGGCCCGGTCATCGACGATCTCTATCGCCGCCATGCAGGCGGCGACGGCGGCCCGAATATTTTTCTGGTCATAAGGGCCGGAGGCGGCGGGCAGATCGTGGGCCGGACGGACGGCAATCTCGGATTCCACGCCGATGTTCACGAAAACATCATGGGGCAAGCTGATATCGCCATGATGGATCCGGTTGGCGAAGATGGCGCCTTCGCAAGGTTGCGCCACGCCGACCAGTTCCTGCATGACCTTGGATGTCAGGGCGACTTTCCAGCCCGCGATGGCGCCGGCGCCGGCCTCCACCCACAATGCCTGCAAACGGTCCTGCACCCGGTAGGCCGCCGCCACGTCCCCTGGCGCGATATCGCCGGGCAGGGGCGCGCCCTTGTCGCCGGCCTGGGCGGCCTGGAACAGATGCCGCGCCGCGGCTTCGATGCGATCGTCCGGCATGACCGGTTACTCCTTCACCGCGGCCAGCATGGGCCAGGTTTGTTCCGGCATTGGAAATTCTCCTTTGCTTATTTCAGGGCGGCAAGGGCGGCGGTAAAGCCGGCCAGGGAAACCGGCACGGTGATCTGTTGCTGCCGGCTGTCATGGAAGGCCAGTTTGGCCAGACGCCCGGCCTTCAGCCTCTTCAGCAGATCGCCGTCCAGGGTGATGCGGGTGTGACAACCGTTGGGCAGGCAAATTTCCACCGCGATTTTCAAGGTCTCGCCATTATCGATCTGCAACAACAATCCCGCCGGCAAATAGACGCCCAGGGGCAAGGTCAAAAAAACCATGGGCGGTTGGTCCGGCTCCGGGTAACGCACGCCGATGCGCAGGATATCGCGCTTATCCTTTAGGCTCTTGGCGATTTGCATGATGAAACAGCGTTCCGGACCGCCCTCGTCCTTGGTTTCACAGCGCAGGCGCCAATCCTGATAATCCTTTTCCCGCGCGGTCATCGCCTGGGCCGGCGCCAGGCCGCTCAGCAGATACAGGGACACCGAAACAACGGCAATCAATCGGGCGTGAGCGGGCATTTTCCATCCTGTGCCGTGGCGGCGAAAGACAATGATCGGCAAACGGGGAAATGTAACCATTTTGTGCCGGGCGCAACAACCGCTTTGCGTCTTTCGCCCGGACCGCCCGCTTGCCATACTGGGCTTGCCATGCTGGGCTGCGGGAATTCCAGGGATCGGACCGCCATGACCACGATTTCACTAAACGCCGCGAATACCTTGCCGGAAGACGGAACCGACGGCTGCCTGCTCGGCCGCATCTGGCTGCCGGGGGAGGGCGGCGGACCGACACCGGTGCTGATCGCGGGGGATGGCGTTTATGATCTGTCCGCCATCGCGCCCACGCTGGCCGGCCTGCTGGCTCTGGCTGATCCGGTGGCGGCGGTCGGCGCGGGGAAAGGCGCGCGGTTGGGCGACGTGGAGGCCATCTTGGACAACAGCGCCCACCAGAACCGCGACGGCGGCCGGCCCTATTTCCTGGCGCCCGCCGACCTGCAAGCCCTGAAGGCCTGCGGCGTTACCTTCGTCGGCTCCATGCTGGAGCGGGTGATCGAGGAGCAGGCCAAGGGCGATCCGGACCGGGCGGCGGAAGTCCGCGCGGCGATCAGCGATGAGATCGGACAATCCCTGGCCGATGTCGTTCCCGGCTCGGACCATGCGGCGCGGATCAAGGCGGTATTGAGCGAACGGGGCCTGTGGTCGCAATACCTTGAAGTCGGTATCGGCCCCGACGCCGAAGTGTTTACAAAATCCCAGCCCATGGCGGCGGTGGGCACCGGGGCGGAGATTGGCATCCACCCCAAGTCGACCTGGAACAATCCGGAACCGGAAGTGGTTCTGGCCATCGCGCCGTCCGGAAAGATCGTCGGCGCCTGCCTGGGCAACGACGTGAACCTGCGCGATTTCGAGGGGCGCAGCGCCTTGTTGCTGGGCAAGGCCAAGGATAACCGCGCCTCCTGCGCCGTGGGCCCGTTTATCCGGCTGTTCGACAATGGCTTCAACCTGGACCATGTGCGGGCCATGGATATCAGTCTGTCGGTCCGGGGCGTGGACGGTTTCGAGCTCCAAGGACGATCATCCCTGGCCGAAATCAGCCGCGACCTGGCCGATCTGGCGGCCTATGCCTGTGGGCCCCATAATCAATTCCCCGACGGCCTGTTGCTGTTCACCGGCACTCTGTTCGCGCCGACGAAAGACCGTGATGCGCCGGGCCGGGGATTTACCCATCACCTGGGCGATCTTGTCACCATCGCCAATCCCCTGCTGGGCAGTCTGACCAACCAGGTCAACCACACCGACAAGATCCCCCCCTGGACCTTTGGCATCGGCGCCCTGATGGCCAACCTGGCCGGGCGGGGCCTGCTATGAACCCGGAGACGCGGCGGCTGTTGGCGGGAATTTCCACCGCCACGGCAACCATGCAATTGCTGAAACGGGGCCTGCGCAATTGTTTCATTGTCGGGGCCCGGCCCCTGAACCCGGACAATTGCCGCTTCGTCGCGGCGGCTTATACCCTTCGCTTTATCCCCATGCGCGAGGATTTGAGCCGGGTCGAGGTGCTGGGCGACCCGGACTATCCGCCCCGCAAGG
This sequence comes from Alphaproteobacteria bacterium, assembly GCA_046582595.1. GTDB lineage: Bacteria > Pseudomonadota > Alphaproteobacteria. The sequence continues at coordinate 7,509 of JAYGEB010000185.1, forward strand.
CGGTGGAAGATATCCCCCCCGGCATGGCCCTGGTGATCGATGCCCGCGGCGAGCGCGGCGCCGGCGTGATCGGCGATATATTGGCGGCCCGGCTGCAAGAACGCGGCGTGGCGGCGGTGGTCAGCGACGGCCCGGTGCGGGACGGCGCCCTGGTGGCGGCCGGGAACCTGCCGGTTTTCTGCGCCGGTTATGCGGCACCCGCCAGCCTGCACAGCCATTTCGGCGCCGATCTGCAATGTCCCATCGCCTGCGGCAGCGTCGCCGTCATGCCGGGCGATATTCTGCTTGGCGACGGCGACGGCATTGTCGTGATCCCGGCTGCGATGGCGGAGGAGGTCGCCAGGGATGGCCGCGAACAGGAACGCATGGAAGGGTTTTTGAAATCCCGCGTCGAGGCCGGCCACCCCACCTTCGGCACCTATCCGCCCAACGCCGAGACGCTCCAGGCCTATGAAGAGTGGAAAAACGCCCAGCGCGGCGAATAGACCCCGATCTTGCTCAGGCTTCGTGAATGGCGCCGTCGCCCGGTTTCTTGGTCAGGGCGGCGAGCATGTTTTCCACCACCGACCGGCTCAGGTCGCGGGTGATGAAGACGATGCGGGAGCGGCGGTCATCATCGGGCCAGGCATCCAGTTGCACCGGCGGGTGGAAGATATGCTGGACGCCGTGAACCACCACCGGGGTTTCGCTTTCCTTGACGTTCAGCATGCCCTTGATGCGCAAAATATCGTCGCCGCGGTAGGTGGTCAGCAGTTCCAGCCAACTGGCGACCTGCTCCCAGGGCAGACGTTCGTCGAGGTAAACGCAATAGGCCTGGATTTGATCGTCGTGGCGGTTGACGTCGTGCCCGTGATCGTGGCCAGGCCCTTGATCTTCGCCATAGGCTTCCGCGCGCAGCCAGCGCCGTACATCCAGGGTTTTCGTTTCGGGATCGTAAAGACCGGCATTGAACAGCAGGTCGGGGTCGATATCGCCGTTCGCCACCCGGTGAATGCCGGCGGCGGGGTTCAGGCCGCGCAGATGATCTTCCAGGGCGTCGATGGTGTCGTCGTCGGCCAAGTCGACCTTGGTAATCACCACCCGGTCGGCCACCGCCGCCTGTTTCACCGCCTCTTCATGCTTGGCCATGGTGTCCAGGCCCAAAACCGCATCCGCCGTGGATATGACCCCGTCCAGGCGGTAGCGGGACATTAGGAACGGGTCGGACATCAGGGTATGGAGGATGGGGGCGGGATCGGCCAGGCCGGTGGTTTCGATCACCAGGCGGTCGAAATCGGGTATTTCCTGTTTTGCCCGGCGCTTGAACAGATCCTTCAGGGTATCCACCAAATCGCCCCGGATGGTACAGCACAAACAGCCGCTCGACATCAGCACCACGTTGTCGTCGATATGTTCGACCAGCAGGTTATCGATGCCGATTTCGCCGAATTCGTTGATCACCACCGCCGTTTTGGCCATATGGGGATGTTGGATCAGGCGGTTCAGCAGGGTCGTCTTGCCGCTGCCCAGAAAGCCCGTAATGACCGATACGGGCAGGCTGTCGACCTCAACCTTCGTCATTGCGGTCATCCTCGAATTCGTTACCCAGGGGTTTGAACGGCAGCACTAGCATCCACGGCAGATTGGCGCAAACCCTCCCGCCATAGGCCCGCAGGCCGATGCGCATGGCCTCGTGCCCGGCGCCCGGCTGGGCCTGATAAGAGCCGAACAAGTGGTCCCACCAGGGCAGGTTGAAGCCGAAATTACGGTTGTATTCCCCCGGCAGGACCGAATGATGCACCCGGTGCATGTCCGGCGTTACCACCAGCCACCGCAGCCATCGGTCCAGGCCGAGGGGCAGGCGGACGTTGGCATGGTTGAACATGGCGGTGCCGTTCAACAGCACTTCGAAGATCAAGACGGCCAGGCCGGCGGGACCAAGGAGCAGCACCAGGCCAAGCTTGATCACCATGGAGACGACGATCTCGGCGGGGTGAAATCGCAACGCCGTGGTGACATCGAAATCCAGATCCGCATGGTGCATGCGGTGCAGGCGCCAAAACAGCGGGATCTTGTGGAACAGCCGGTGCTGCCAGTAGATCGCCATGTCCAGCAGGGCGGCGGCGGCGGCCACTTCCAGCCAGCCCGGCAGTTCGGTCAGATTAAACAGTCCCCAGCCCCTTTGTTGGGCCCAAATCGCGGTGCCGACGGCCAAAATGGGGAACAACAGCCGCACCACCAAGGTATTCAGCACCACGATTCCCAGATTTCCGCCCCAACGGCGCCATTTGCTCTGGCTCAAGGCGCGGCGGGGGGCGGCCAGCTCCCAAACCGCCATCACCGCCAGCACGCCGAGGAAAATCGACAGGCGGATGGCGCCTTCATTTTGCATTATGCTGTCCACCATGACCGATATCCTGTTCGACGGCCCAAACGGGGCCCCACTTACGCTGATCCTGGCCCACGGCGCCGGCGCGCCCATGGACAGCCCCTTCATGGCGGCCTTCGCCGAAGGCCTGGGCGCGCGCGGCATCCGGACCGCGCGCTTCGAATTCCCTTATATGGCCATCCGAAGAGTTACCGGCAAGAAGCGTCCGCCGGACCGCCAGCCCATTCTATTGCAGACCTGGCGGCGGGTCATCGCCCAGGTCATCGTCCAGGTCGGCGGGCGGCCTCTCGCCATTGGCGGCAAATCCATGGGCGGGCGCATGGCGACCCTTTTGGCGGCGGAGGCGGAGGCGCCGGAAATCGCCGCCCTGGTCTGTTTGAGCTATCCCTTTCATCCGGCCGGCAAGCCCGACCATCCGCGCACGGACCATCTGGCGGAACTCGCCCCGCCCAGCCTGATGGTGCAGGGCGAGCGTGACGCCTTGGGCAACCGGGCCGACGTGGCCGGCTATGAGCTGCCGGACAACATGCAATTCCATTGGTGCCCCGACGGCGATCACAACCTGACGCCGCGCAAACGCTCCGGCCATGCGCAGGCGGGCAATTGGCGCGGGGCCATGGACGCGATCGCCGAATTCTTGGGCTCGATCTAGCCCAAATTTTCATGCTTGGCGGTCCAGCTTTTCATTGATCGCGGTCAGTTTTTCCAGGCACCGCTCACCGGTCTGCAACACGGCCAGCATAAAGACCGCAATCACAATCGAGGCCACCACCGCGAAAATGCCGTGGCCACTGACCCAGGCCAACAGACCCGTCACCACGGCAACAGCCACTTGCTGCCCGCCTCTGCCCATCAATGTGTTGCTCATGATGTTTGCTCCCGCCTCTGACCCGATACCAAGGATATTAACATAACCCAACACCGCGGAGGCCGAAAAGGACGGGCCGGCGCTGTCAAGGCAATCTTTGCGGCAATTTGCCCACCCTTTGTCTTGCCCCTGGTGAACGGGACGTGTATCACCGCCATCCGGGCTCACCTTGCAAACCGACCGCCCTTGGCGAGGATCATTGTAATGCCGAAGAAAGCGCCGAATCCGCCGGACCTGGATGACTTGCGCCGCCAGATCGACGCCATCGATGCCGATATGCACGAGAAAATCGTGCAGCGGATCGCGCTGATCGACCAAGTTATCAAGGCGAAGCAGAAAACCGGCGGCAACGCCCCCGCCATGCGGCCGAACCGTGAAGCCACCATGGCGCGGGAGTTGGCGGAGCGCCACCAGGGGCAGCTACAGACGGCCTCGGTGATCCGGATCTGGCGCGAGTTGATCAACGGCGCGACGGCGCTGCAAGGCCCTTTCAGCGTGGCGGTTTGCGCGCCGGAACGTTCCGTTGGGTACTGGGATCTGGCGCGCAACCATTTCGGCTCTTCCGTGCCCATGTCCCTGCACACCTCGCCCTCGCTGGTACTGCGCCTGGTCGATGACGAGCCGGGCGCCATCGGCTTGCTGCCGTTTCCCCAAAATGGCGAGGCCGCGCCCTGGTGGCCGGCGCTGGCCAGCCAGGGCGATGACCAGGCGGGACCGCGGGTGATCTGGCGCTTGCCATTTTTTACCTCCCCCACCGGCCGGTTCGAGCAACTGGAGGCTTTGGCCGTGGCCAAGATGACGCCGGAGGCCAGCGGCCATGACGCTACCCTAATCGCCATCGAAACGGATCAGGACGTGTCCCTGGCCCGGGTGGTGGAACTATTGGGCACCTGCGGTTTCACGCCCCATCCCCTAGCGGTGCAGGAACTGGGTCAATCCGGTCAGCGCCTGCAACTGGTCGAATTGGATGGTTTCGTGACCCCCGATGACCAGGGCATGGCGAAGTTTCACGAGAACCTGGCCGGGGATCTGTCACGGGTCGCAATTCTGGGGGCTTATGCAAAGGCCTTGCGCCTGGACCTGGCGAAGCCGGAGCGATGACCACGCCAACGCCCATCAAGGGTATCCTGGATATCTCTCCCTATGTGGGCGGCGACGCCTCCGTCGAGGGCCTGGCCCGGATCATGAAATTATCCGCCAACGAGGGCGCGACCGGCCCCTCGCCCAAGGCGGTTGCGGCCTACCATGAGGCGGGCGCCGAATTGCACCGCTATCCCGACGGCGCCGCCGCCACGTTGCGCGCCGGTCTGGCGGAGATGTACGGCCTGGATGCCGACCGGCTGATCTGCGGCAACGGTTCGGACGAAATTATCAGCCACCTGATCCATTCCTATGCCGGGCCCGGCGATGAAGTGGTCTATTCCGAGCATGGATTTCTGATGTATCCCCTGGGCGCCATGGCATCGGGCGCCACTCCGGTGAAGGCGGCGGAAATCAATTACACCGCTTCAGTCGATGGCTTTTTGGCCGTGGTGACGGAACGGACGAAAATGGTCTTCGTGGCCAAGCCCAATAATCCAACCGGCACCTATTTGCCGCAATCCGAGTTGGCGCGCCTGCGCGCCGGCCTGCCCGACGATGTCCTCTTGGTGATCGACAGCGCCTATGCGGAATTCGTCAGCCGCAACGATTATGCGCCGGGCATCGAAATGGTCTCGGCTCACGACAACGTGGTGATGACCCGGACATTCTCCAAGATCTACGGTCTGGCCGCCCTGCGCCTGGGCTGGGCCTATTGCCCGGCGGAGGTGGCACGGGTCTTTCACCGGGTGCGCGGCCCCTTCAATGTCAACGCGGCGGCCCAGGCGGCCGGCCTAGCGGCCCTGGGTGATGTCCGGCATACGGACGAGGCGCGGGCTCACAACGACCGTTGGCTGCCCTGGCTGCAGGATGAATGCACCCGCCTGGGGTTGAACTATATTCCCAGCGTGGGCAATTTTCTGACCATACAATTCGAAGCGAAAGGTCCCCGTTCGGCGGAGGCGGCTCAGGAATTCCTGCGCGCCAAGGGTATTCTGCCCCGTGCCATCGCCGGCTACGGCCTGCCGGAATACCTGCGCTTTACCATCGGCCTGGAAGATCAAAACCGATCCGTCGTGGCGGCCCTGGAAGAATTTTTGAGTGCCGCGAATGGCGGCTAATACCGAAACGCCGCATTTCAAGCGCATGGCCCTGATCGGGGTTGGCCTGATCGGCTCCTCGATCGCCCTCTCCGCCAAGCGGGCCGGCCTGGTTGATAATATTGTTGGTTGCGCGCGTACCGCGCGGACCCGCGAGAAGGCGGTCGAATTGGGCATCGTCGATGCCATGTACGAGGATCCGGCCGTTTGCGTGGCGGGCGCCGATTTGGTTATCGTCTGCTCCCACCTGGGCAGCTATCCTGCGGTCGGCGCGGCCATGGCGCCCGGTTTGGCGCCCGGCGCCATCGTCACGGATGTCGGTTCCGTCAAGGGCTGCGTGGCGCGGGATCTGGGGCCCCATATTCCCGACGGCGTGCATCTGGTGCCAGGGCATCCGGTTTCGGGCAGCGAAAAATCCGGACCCGAGGCAGGCTTTGCCGAACTGTTCGACGGCCGCTGGTGGATCCTGACGCCGGGCGAAGATGCCGAGGGGGCTGCGGTGGAGCGCTTGACCGCCTTTGTCCGGGCCCTAGGCAGCCGGGTCGAAATCATGGATGCCAAGCGCCATGACCTGGTGCTGGCCATCACCTCGCACCTGCCGCATTTGATCGCCTACAACATTGTCGGCACGGCGGATGACATGGAAACAGTGACCCAGGGCGAGGTGGTCAAATATTCCGCCGGCGGGTTTCGCGATTTCACCCGTATCGCCGCCTCCGACCCGGAGTTCTGGCGCGATGTATTCCTCAACAACCGCGAGGCGGTGCTGGAAACCTTGGGCCGCTTCACGGAAGACCTGCTTGCCCTGCAACGGGCCATCCGCTGGGGCCAGGGCGATGAATTGCTGCGCCTGTTCGCCAACAGCCGGGATATCCGCCGCCGCATCATCGAGGCCGGTCAGGACACCGACGCCCCCGATTTCGGCCGCCGCGCCGAACCGCCTGCCGACGGCGACTAAATTTTTTGATTTTCCCCGCTCCGCGGGCGGCGCATGAGCGCCGGGCCGCCGT
>JAYGEB010000223.1:0-8607 GCA_046582595.1 Alphaproteobacteria bacterium
TTATCGTCCCCTCGATACGCTCGAGAGCGGCCAAGTTGTCATAGCCGATAGCAGATTTTCTGCAACATGCTGGCTATCATATTGAGGGCCCGGCCTACAACGCGTTTTCCAACTGTCGACAGAACATCATCGCCAACACCACTTGTCCATGCCGGGCATGCGCCAATGTCAGCATGCTAGATCTAAAGATCATGGCCCATCATGGCGAGTTCGAAGAGATGCAGGTCGGCCCAGTGAAGGACATCTCCGGCGCGGACGTCATCCTGGTTCACCGCATGGCTAAAACCAACGCAAGCGAAGCCACCGGCGTGCGAAGCTATGCCCTATTCAGCGACGCGGCGGTCGAGGCGATGGAGATTAAAGCGGCGCTGATGGCGTTCTCGCAACCGTTTGAGCATTTTGGCGAGGTTTCGATGCAGGTCTACGACCTGGCCAAGGCCTGGGAGAAATTTCGATCCAAGCGCGAGCGTCATTTTCTGGAGGAGGCGGACGGTGTCTTTACCTTTCGCCGCCATTTCGAGATTCCGATTGCGGTCGTTTGGGAGCTGTTGACGGCACCTGAGCTGAAACAACGCTGGATGGATAGTATCAATTCGGTCACCGTTGAAAATACCAAAGATCGCATCGGCACGGGCACGGGGTATCACTGCGCCCATGAGATGGCAGACTTCCGTTATTGGATTGCCGACTGGGAACCCTTCGAGTATTTCTCCACCCGGATCGCCGATCCCGGGCGCGAAGGCGTTAGCATGCCCGAGACCTATCACCTGACGGAGACAGAGAAGGGAACGGACTTGCGCTATACTTTCGGCCAAGCCCATGACACCGACGGCAATCGATCCGAAATTTCGGAACAGGGGTCCGCCGGCTTCCTTGCAGAGTTCTGGCGGCTATCCTTCGACGCGATGGAAGCGCAACACAAGGCTGCGGATTAGGCGCACGACAATTATCTGAAGTATCATATGAACACAGATTTCGAAATCCGCAGCATTAAATGGATTTGATGGACTTTCCGCATTTCTACGGTTTGTCAATGTCCGTTCCTGGCACTCTTCAAGCTTCAATTGGCATATAGCCTATTTCCGCAATACCCCCGACTTCGAGCCTGGGGTGGGCGCGATATCGAGAATTATCAGGGGTTCCGGCGGTTCCGGCGACAGTTTACTAATTAGTGCTTGCCGGTGGTGTTGGAATCATTTTGAGAAAGCGAATTAGGGAGACACGATCCGCTCTTTCCCCTGGAAAACGGGGGAAAAGCGGTCATGCCACCATAATTCTTGCGCTTGGGGGAACGGGAGGATTGGCCGGCGGTTCGGCTAGTCCCCGCGTAGCCAGGCGGCCGCCAGTTGGTGGGCGATGGCCAGGGGAGCCAGAGAATCAGGGGAGAATAAGGGGAGAATAAGGGGACATAAATGGACTGCCCCCCTTGAGTGAGCCAGAAAGTTCCGGCTATTGCCCTCTCGCGGACGCGGTGTCCGGCTGGTAAGATCATGCAAATACCATTGCGATTTCGGTCGTATTATTGTCACTTCGTTGCGTTCCTGGGGGTCGTAATGATTGATGGATCGCTGACTTGGCGGAAGGGGATGTTTTGCTTCCTTTTGACGCTTTTTCTGTCGTTGCCCAGCCTGGCGCAAGCGGCGGCGGGGGAGGGGTACGGCCGCTACCACGCCCTGGTGATCGGCAACGACGACCATGCCCATCTGCCCAAACTAGCCACCGCGATTAGCGACGCGGTGGCCACGGCCGGGTTGCTGCGCGGCAAGTACGGCTTCGAAGTGACCCTGTTGTTGAATGCCACCGGGCCGCAAATTCTGATTTCGCTGGATTGGTTGAAAAGCACGCTGACGGCCAAGGACCGCTTGCTGATTTATTACGCCGGGCATGGCGCATTGGACCCAGAATCGGGAGCGGGCTTCTGGCTGCCCGTGGATGCGGAGCCGGACAAAGGCAAAAACTGGATTGCCAACGATGACCTGAGCCATCGATTGGCCGCCATGGCGGCCCTGCATGTCATGGTGGTGGCGGACAGCTATGAAGCGGGAGGGCCGGCGAGAGCGGCGAAGGCCCCGCCAAAAGCGGGCGCTGCGCGGGATCAATGGTTGCAACGCCTGGCGAAAACGCGCTCCCGCACGGCCCTGGTTTCGGGCGGTTTGCAACCGGTGGCCGCCGCGGGCGCGGGCGGTCATTCAGCCTTCGCCAAGGCATTTCTGGAGGTGCTTGGAGACAACGGCGGCATCTTAGACGGTCAAACATTATTTCAGCGATTGCGCGCCAAGGCCGTCCAAAATGGCGCGCCGGCGCCGCGCTATTCCAACATCGCAAAGGCCGGGCACGCGGGCGGCGATTTCCTCTTCGTACCCCGTGAATTGGCGCGCCAGGCGCCAGCGAAACCCGTCGCCGCGCCAGCGAAACCTGTTGCCGCGCCGGCGGACCCGGACAGAATGGAATTGGCCTTCTGGAATTCGGTCAAGGATAGCGATGAAGCGGCCATGTTCGGCGCCTATCTGAAAAAGTACCCGGACGGTCTGTTCGCGGAGTTGGCGCAACTGCGGTTGCAACGGCTGCAATCCAAACGGACGCCGGCGCCCGCGATTGTCCTTGAGCCCATTGAAGGGACATTCGTGGCGCTGCGGAACGCCAATGTCCGGGCCGCCCCGAATGTCAGCGCGGCCATCGTCGCGACCTTGACCAAGGGCGGTGAAATCTACGTGCCGGGCAAGGTGGCGGGCGAAAACTGGCTGGCCGTGGACCGGAACGGCAAACGCCTCGGCTATGTGTTTGCGAGTTTGCTGCAGGATATAGCAGCCATTGAAGAGGCTCAAATTCAGGCGGCGAATAAACGCGCGGATGAGGACGCGCGCGCCGAGGGCGCCTTTGAGATCAAGCTGTCGGGAACCCACGAACGGGGAAATTGGGAGTTGGAGACCTGCCGTGGAACCTATGCGGCGCGGCGCGGCAAGGCCAGGCAATAACAAGCATCGCGGGTACCTCGAATGGCGCCCCGAACGCCGGTCAAGACCGCGCCGGCGGTTTTGGCTGAATGAAATCCGTCTCGGGGCCGTTGGCGGGGCGAGGCCCTTGGATGCGACGTGGCCAGGGTTCCATGGCCGGCTTCGGGGTCGTCACGACCGGGCCGCGCCCGCTGTTATTTTGTCGCCCGGCCTAATCCCGCCTTGCCCGCGCGCCCGCCAGGGCGGACAATATCGGCGGCAAAGGGTATCGTTCCAGGCCTGCGAGGGAGAGCATCATGAAGTTGAAAACACCGATGAAGCGGGCGGCGCTGGCCGCCCTGTTCGCGGCCGCCTCGGCACTCCCCTTGGCGGGCCCGGTCAACGCCGGCACGCCAAAAGACATGCTGATCATGGCGAAGAATATCGATGACCTGATCACCTTGGATCCGGCGGAGGTGTTCGAATTCACGGGCGGTGAAATTATCGCCAACCTCTATGACCGCGTGATGATGTTCGAGGCCGAGGATTTGAGCAAGCTGGCCGGCGGCGTCGCCGAGAGCTATCAGATTTCCGACGATGGCAAGACCATCGTTTTCAAGCTGCGGGCCGGGCAGACATTCCATTCCGGCAATCCGGTCACCGCCGCCGACATGGCCTTTTCCCTGCGCCGGGTGGTCAAGTTGAAAAAGACGCCGTCCTTCATCCTGACCCAGTTCGGCTGGAACAAGGATAATGTGGACGGCCTGATCAAGCCGCTGGACGGCCCGTATGTATCCCTCACCATGACGGCCGATTTTTCGCCCGGTCTGCTGCTGAACGCGCTGTCCGCCGGGGTCGGTTCCGTGGTCGATATGAAAGAGGTGCTGAAGCACGAAAAGGACGGCGACCTGGGCCATGGCTGGCTGAAAAACCATTCCGCCGGCTCCGGACCCTATAGCCTGCGGACCTGGAAGGCGAACGAGATCATTTCCCTGAAATCCCATCCCGGCTACCGCCACGGCGCGCCGGCCATGCAACGCGTGCTCATCCGCCATGTACCGGAAAGTTCGGCCCAGCGCCTGATGGTGGAACAGGGCGACGCGGACATGGCCCGCGACCTGACGCCGGATCAGATCAGGGGCCTGGCGGGGAACAGCGACATCGTGGTCGGTAATTATCCCAAGGCGGCCCTGATCTACATGGCGACCAACAACGCCCATCCCATCCTGGGCAAGGCCAAGGTGCGCCAGGCGATCCGCTATGTGGTCGATTACAAGGGCATGGCGAATTCCTTCCTGGCCGGGCAATACAAGATCCACCAGGCGTTCTGGCCCTCGGGTCTGTGGGGTTCCCTGGAAGAGACGCCCTTCAAGCTTGATCTGGCCAAGGCCAAGGCCCTGCTGGCCGAGGCCGGACATGCGGGCGGTGGCTTCAAGATCGTCATCGACACCTTGAAGAGATCCCCCTACCCCGAAATTGCCCAATCGGTGCAGCAATCCCTGTCCAAGATCGGCGTGGAATCCCAGATCATCCTGTCGGAAGGCAAGACTTTGTGGCCGAAATACCGGGCCCGCAAGCATCAGTTGATCGTCGCCCAATGGTCGCCGGACTATGTCGATCCGCATTCCAACGCGGATGCCTTCGCCCATAATCCGGACAACCGGATGGCGGCGAAGCTGACCGGCAAGCTGGCCTGGCGGACCTCGTGGTTCGATCCCGCCATCAACGCCCTGACCGAAAGCGCGGCCAAGGAGCTGGATCTGGTGAAGCGGGAAAAACTCTACATGGAGCTGCAACGCAAGGTGCAGATGGACGGCCCCTTCACGGTGATGTTCCAAAAAAGCGAGCAGGTGGCCAGCCGCAAGAACGTGAAGAACTTCGTCTCCGGCGCCAACTTCGATCTGGTGTTTTACCGGACCATCACCAAATAGTGGCGCCCAACGCAGACGGCGTGAAGACCTCCAGCGGCGCGGCGGAACAGGACGATCCCCCTGTTCCGCCGCAGCCGTATTTAGCCAGATTGACCGCCATTGCCAAACATGGCGGCTCGATTATTTTGACCTTTATCGGCCTGACCGCGATCACCTTCATCATCGGCCGCGTAATGCCGGCCGACCCGGTCCTGGCCATCGTCGGCGACCGGGCCAGCCAAGATGTCTACGACGCGGTGTGGCTGCGGCTTGGCCTGGACAAGCCATTGCTCCAGCAATATTGGATTTATCTTTCCAACATCGCGCAAGGCGATTTCGGCACCTCGATCATGACCACCCGGCCGGTGCTGGACGACATCATCCGCTTCTTCCCCGCCACCCTGGAATTGGCCACCATCGCCACCATCTTCGGCGTTCTCCTCGGAATTCCCCTGGGCGTCCTGGCGGCGGTCAATCAAGGCCGCTGGATTGACCACGTGATCCGCATTATCGGCCTGTTCGGCTATTCCGTGCCGATCTTCTGGCTTGGCCTGGTGGCGTTGCTGGTGTTTTACGCCGGCCTGCAATGGCTGCCGGGGCCGGGACGGATCGCGGTCTATTACGACGGCATCGTCGAGACGCGCAGCGGCCTCATCCTGCTGGATTCGGCCCTGCAGGGTGAATGGGAGATTTTCCGCAATGCCCTGGCTCATCTGGTCCTCCCCGCCGCCATGCTGGCCACCTTCGCCCTGGCCTATATCGCGCGGATGACCCGCAGTTTCATGCTGGACCAACTCAATCAGGAATATATTCTGACCGCCCGCGTCAAGGGCCTGTCGGAAGGCGCGGTGATCTGGAAACACGCCTTCCGCAATGTGCTGGTGCAACTGATCACCATCATCGGCCTGACCTACGCCTCCCTGCTGGAAGGCAGCGTCCTGACCGAGACCATTTTCGCCTGGCCCGGCATCGGCCAGTATATCACCACTTCGCTATTCAACGCCGACATGAACGCGGTGATCGGCGGCACCGTCGTGGTCGGAATTTGTTTCGTCGGCATCAACATGCTTTCGGATATTCTCTACCGCTTGGTTGACCCGAGGGCGCGCGGATGACCCCCCCGCCCGCCCAGCAATGGCGCGCCGCCGGTCTGAAAGATTGGCTGCTATCCGATACGCCGCGATCCGCCGCCCAGGCCCATTGTCAGCGGATCTATTTGGCCTGGCTGGCCTTCGCCGCCAACCCCATCGCCATGTTGGGACTGGTGATTATCGTTACTCTTGTCTTGATGGCCGCGGCGGCGCCCTGGCTGACGGGGGGCGACGGCACGGAACAAACCCTGTCAAAACGATTGCTGCCGCCAAGCAGTGAGTATTGGTTCGGCACCGACGAGTTGGGCCGGGATATCTATGACCGCATCGTCTGGGGCGCGCGGATAACCCTGTATATCGTCGGCTTGGTTACCATCATCGTGGTTCCCGTCGGGCTGTTGGTGGGCACGGTGGCGGGCTATGTGGGCGGTTGGGCCGATATCATCCTGATGCGGATTACCGATATCTTTTTGGCCTTCCCCCGCCTGATCCTGGCCCTGGCCCTCGTCGCCGCGCTGGGACCGGGCCTGGAAAACGCCGTGCTGGCCATCGCGCTGACCACCTGGTCGCCCTTTGCCCGCATCGCGCGGGCCGAAACCCTGACTATCCGCAACGCCGAACATATCCTCGCCGCCAGGGTACAGGGAGCCTCCACCGCGCGGATTATCCTGCATCATGTCACGCCGCTGTGCCTGTCCTCGGTGGTCGTGCGCCTGACCCTGGACATGGCGGGCATTATCTTGACTGCCGCCGGCCTGGGCTTCCTCGGCCTGGGCGCCCAGCCCCCCCTGCCCGAATGGGGCGCCATGATCTCCACGGGGCGGCAATACATGCTGGACCAATGGTGGCTCGCGACTATTCCCGGCCTCGCCATTCTGGTCGTCTCCATGGGCTTCAACCTGCTGGGCGACGGCCTGCGCGACGTCCTCGACCCGCGCAGCGGCGGGCCGTCGTGATGGCCAAGCCGCTGCTCCACGTGGAGAACCTGTCGGTCAGTTTCGATACCCCGAAAGGCGTGGTCGAGGCGGTGCGCGGCATCAGCTTCGAAGTCGGCCAGGAGCGGCTGGGTATCGTGGGTGAATCCGGTTCCGGAAAATCCCAGACCGGACGGGCCATTTTGGGCCTGACGCCGGGGCGCGTCAGCGCGGACCGTATTGAGTTCGACGGCATCGATCTACGAGGGGCATCGGCCCGGACCATGCGGAAAATTCGCGGCCGGCGCATTTCGATGATCATGCAGGATCCGCGCTATTCCCTGAACCCGGTGATGACCGTGGGCTGGCAGATCGCCGAGGCCTACCGGGCGCACACCAATGCCAACCGGCGGCAGGCCAAGCAGCGGGCCGTGGAGATGTTGGCGACCGTCCGCATCCGGGAGCCGGAGAAGGTTTATGTCCTGTACCCCCATCAGGTTTCGGGCGGCATGGGGCAGCGCATCATGATCGCCATGATGCTGATCCCCGGCCCCGACCTGATCATCGCGGACGAGCCGACCTCGGCCCTGGACGTCACGGTGCGGTTGCAGGTGCTGGCGTTGCTGGACGATATGGTCCGCGACCGGGGCATGGGTTTGATCTTTATCAGCCACGATCTGCACCTTGTCGCGTCCTTTTGCGACCGCATTCTGGTGATGTATGGCGGCCAGATCATGGAAGTGCTGGAGGCCGGCGCCCTGCACCGGGCCGAACATCCCTACACCCGCGGCCTGTTGAACTGCCTGCCCGATCTGGCCCGGCGTCAGGAAACCTTGCCGGTCTTGCGGCGCGACGACGACTGGCTGTTGGCCAAGGACGGCGCGCCATGATCAAGGTCGAAAATCTCGACATCTCCTTTGGCGCCGGCTCTAAACGGGTACACGCCGTCCGGGGGGTCGATTTCGCGGTCGCGCGGGGCGAAAGTTTCGGCCTGGTCGGAGAGTCTGGATCGGGCAAGTCGACGGTATTGCGGGCCATCGCCGGCCTGGTGGCGCACTGGCGCGGCGTCATCGCCATCGACGGCGCCAGCGTGGAGCGGAAACGCACCCGCGGTTTGCGCAAACGTCTGCAAATGGTCTTCCAGGATCCCTATGGCTCCCTGCACCCCCGCCATACGGTGAATGATATCCTCAAGGAACCGCTGATCATTCACCGCATGGACAATAGGGAAGCCCGCGTCCTGAAAGCCCTGGATGAAGTCGGCCTGGGCGCGGGCTACCGCTTCCGCTATCCCCATCAACTCTCGAGCGGGCAGCGCCAACGCATCGCCATCGCCCGGGCGCTGATCCTGGACCCGGAAATCGTCCTGCTGGACGAGCCGACCTCGTCCCTCGATGTCTCCGTCCAGGCCGAAGTCCTCAACCTGCTCGCCCGCCTGCGCCGCGAGCGGCAATTGACCTACATCATGGTCAGCCACGACCTGGCCATCGTCGCCCATCTGTGCGGCCGCATCGCGGTGATGAACCGCGGCGTCTTCGTCGAGGAAATGAGCAGCGAACAACTCCGTGCCGGCACGGCGGAACACGGCTACACCCGGCAGTTGCTGGTCGCCGCCAAGGGCTATGACCGCGCCGCCATCGACCAGTTCGTGGAGTTTGATTAGACTTTTTTCGATATTCATCGGAACAAGTCTAATTTTCTTCGCTCACGCTTGTGCGCAAGAGCGCACCGCTCCGCGCGGGCGGCGCATCGGCGCCGG
>JAYGEB010000443.1:0-1989 GCA_046582595.1 Alphaproteobacteria bacterium
GGCGTGATGCCGCGCAACCGGTCGCTTCGCCGCCGCAACAGTTCGATGGTTGTCAGCAGGACGATGGAAAAGATAACAAGGATAGTGGCCACCGCCAGGATGGTCGGTGAAATCTGTTCGCGGATGCCGTTCCACATTTGCAACGGGATCGTCTGCTGATCGTAGGAAGCGACGAACAGAACCACCACCACTTCGTCAAAAGAGGTCACAAACGCAAAAAGAGCGCCGGAAATGACGCCTGGCAGGATCAGCGGCAGGATGACTTGGCGAAAGGCCGTCAACGGCGGGGCGCCCAGCGTTGCGGCGACGCGGGTCAGCGAGTGATCGAAACCGACCAGCGTTGCCGTGACGGTGATGACGACGAAGGGAATCCCGAGCATCGCATGCGCCATGATGATGCCGGCATAGGTATGAGCGAGGCCGGTGGCGGAATAGAAGAAGAAAAGGCCGGTCGCGGTGATAATCAGCGGCACGATCATCGGTGAGATTAACAACCCCATGATGACACGGCGGAACGGCATTTCCGGGCGCGACAGGCCAAGAGCGGCAAGCGTTCCAAGAACGGTAGCCAAGACCGTCGAGGCGACGCCGATGATGATGGAGTTCTTCAGGGCGTGGAGCCATGTCGCGTTTTGCCAGACATCGTTCCACCAGACACGGTCACGCGGAATGTCGGGATTCGACATGCCGAAGGTCAGGATTTTGTCATACCAGCGCAGGGAATACCCTTCCGGATCGAAAGTGATCATCTTTAAGGTGAAGGTGAAATAAGGCTCGGCATTAAAGGAAAGCGGAATAATGACGATAATTGGCGCGATCAGGAACAGGAAAACCAAACCACAGATCACCAGGTAACAGTAATGCCAGACCTTCTCGCCGGTCGTTGCATGGGCTGGTAATGCCATCGTCCGAATTCCCTAACCGAGTTTCATTTTGTCGACGCCGACAAAGTGGTCATAGAGCCCGTAAAGAACAATGACCGCGAACAGGAGAATCCCTCCGAGCGCCGCGGCCAGGCTCCAGTTCAGCGATGTCAGCATGTGGAAGGCAATCTGGTTGGAGATCAATTGCCCCGACGATCCACCGACCAGGGCCGGGGTAATGTAATAGCCAATGGCCAGAATGAAGACGAGAAGAACGCCCGCCCCGATCCCCGGCGTGGTCTGCGGGAAATAAACCCTGTTAAACGCCGTCAAGGGCGAGGCGCCCAGTGAGCGAGCCGCGTGCACATAGCTGGGCGGGATGGTTTTCATCACCGAATAAAGCGGCAGGATCATAAAAGGCAGCAGAATATGCGTCATCGCGATGAGGGTACCGATCTGATTGTACATCATCTGAATGCGGCCATCGTCGTTAATAATGCCGATGGCGACCATAATATCATTCAACACGCCCTGACTTTGCATCAGCGTTATCCAGGACGTCGTCCGCACCAACAGAGACGTCCAGAAAGGCAGCAGAACCAGGATCATCAACAGGTTGGAATACCGTAGCGGCAACCAGGCCAGCAGATGGGCGACCGGATAGCCGAGCAGCAGGCAAAGAAAGGCGATCAGCGCGGACAGAAGCATGGTGCGCACGAACAACATTCCATAGATACGCCGTTCCGGTTCCACCCGCTGGAGATTGCCGTTTTCGTCGTGGGTTAAATCGAGGGCCGCCGCATAAAAATCGAGCGTGAGGGTTTTGGATGCCCGTCTCATCACGTTCCACAAATGCGCTTCCCCCCAGTCTTTCCGATGCTGGAGAAGTTTTTCCTTGTACGGAGGGCCCTTGAATTTAGCCGCCTTGCGCGCCCCCGACTTGAACAGGCTGTTGGAACCGGGGCGGTCATAATTGATACGGGTGCCAACGCGGCCTGCCGTCCTGTTTTTCTTGGCATCGGCCAGATCGAGCGCCAGCGCGGCAAAACCCTCCTCTCCCGGCACACGGACATCGGGGTTCGCCTCCAGATAAGCCGTGACCCTCGGCATGTGTTCCGAAAAAACC
>JAYGEB010000469.1:0-1755 GCA_046582595.1 Alphaproteobacteria bacterium
GTGCCGTCGGCGAATGACAGCCGGGATCCGGCCGAGGCCGGCGCCACCTCAACCAACCGTTTGCCCAATGATATATCCCGCGCCGGCACGGCGGATAAAAGTGCCGCGTGCAGGTCACCACGATGCATTTGCAGATACGGCGCGGCGAATTTCTGCTCCGCCGTTTGCCCCAAGGTCAGTTCAAATTTCACGGCGCCGGTGTCCCAGGCCCGGTTGTTCCAGGTCCGGGGCTGGAAGGCCATGCGGCGGACCTTCCCGTCGAGTCCGAGGCCACGCAGGGCGTGCACGGCGTTGGGGCTCATCTGAATGCCGGCGCCGATCCGCGTGAAGCGCTCCGCCTGCTCGTAAACGTGAGCTTGAAACCCGAGGCGGCGAAGCGCCGCGGCCGCCGCCAGGCCCCCCATGCCGGCGCCAATGATGGCACTGCGCGGTCTATTATTCATGCAAGTCCCAGGCCGGTCCGCCCGCCGACAAATATTACCGGTCGGCGGTGAAATTTAGATGGCGATCGGCATGCAGCCGCTGGGTAAACGCCTCCTCATAGGCTTCCTCGGGCGTGGCCCGGACCCGGTCGTCGAGAACATGGGCGTCCTCGCCCACCAGAATGCGCCAGCGCTCTTCCCGCACGCCGTCCAGGATGATCGCCGCCGCCTCTGCCGCCGTGGTCGGGGCCTTGTCGCGAAAGTCCTCGCCCCGTTGTTTGATGGCGCCGCGAATGGCGTCATCGGGCAAATTTCCCACCGGCTTGCCGCGCTTGATCAATTGCTCGCGGAGCTTTGCGACTTCCGGCCCCGTCATCTCCATCGGGTCGGGCTTTCCGAGCACTTTTCCCGAATTTATGGCGATGTTGGTGCCAATATGACCGGGCATGACAACCGAGACCTTGACATGCGGGGCGTGCAGCCGCAGGTCCGTGATCAGGGCCTCGGAAAAGCCCTTCACGGCGAACTTTGCCGCGCAATAAGCCGTGTGCGCAACGCCGGGTCCAAGGCTCGCCCAAAAGCCATTGACCGAACTGGTATTGATCAGATGACCTTCATCGGCGGCGATGAGCAGGGGTAGGAAAGTGCGGCCCATATAATAGACACCGTACCAGCAAACGGCGAAGGTCCGCTCCCAGTCCTCCCGGTCATCCTCGATGAAACTGCCGCCGCCGCCGATCCCGGCATTGGCGAAGACCAGATTGACATGCCCGGTTTCGTGAGCCTCGAGCAGGTCGTCGCGAAACGCCACGACGGAAACTTCGTCCGAGACATCGCACAGATGAGTAGAGACGGTTACCTCCCGGTTCGCCTGGCGGCACCGATCGGCGGTTTCCGCCATGGGCTCGGGGAAAAGATCGCATAGCGCGAGATGGCAGCCTTCCCCGGCAAGTTGTTCGGCAAGTTCACGCCCAATGCCCGATCCGCCGCCGCTTATGACCGCCAATTTTCCTGCAAAATTCTTCATCGACAAGCCTCCCCAAAACATATGCCGCCGTCTCCGCAAGACGGCCGTGGAAAGAATATTATCATTTTACCGCTTCGAGATAGAGACACGGCGCGGCAATTCGTGCAAAAATTTAACCGGAATTTGAAATATTGGAGGATAATGTCATGCCGAAGTGGATCGATCATATTGTGGTGCGCGTCAAGGATATCGATCAGAGCCTCAAGGACTACGAGACCAAGCTCGGGATGAAAGCCAGTAAGGGCCCCGACGAAATTCCCAGCATGGGCATGACCCGGGCAATTCTGCCGTTGGGTGATGAGGGCC
>JAYGEB010000486.1:0-5435 GCA_046582595.1 Alphaproteobacteria bacterium
GGTGAGTCTCAAAGTATGAATCACTTCAGGGCTTTATCTTATTAAGTCGGGTACTGTGGCTTCAACCTTTAAAATTGTCTTAATTCCATCACATAGTGACTTCGAGGGACGAGGATTTACTGGAGGGTGAAAACCGTAGTCGCCTGGCGATCGTTTGTGGTGTGGGCTTCCTTGGTAGACTACGCGCGCGGCTAGTTTCTGGAGATATTCATTGCTCCATTTGTCTGAATCTGCAATTCGCCGATTTGGTTTTTGTCCGCGACGTTTCATAAGTTGAAGATATACGACATATCGAGTCAATTTGCCATTTGCGAATGTTCAGGTGAATATCTTGCCGATGTGTTCTTTGTCATAGCTCCATCCTCTCAAGAGTTGGAGCCTCCGGCAAACCCGGTGCGGTTCAGGCGCCCTCCAACAGGCAGGCATCGCCATAGGAATAAAAACGGTAACCGCTGTCAATGGCATGGGCATAGGCCGCCCGCATGACCTCGAGCCCGGCGAAGGCGGCGACCAGCATGAACAAGGTGGACCGGGGCAGATGGAAATTGGTCAACAGGATGTCGACGACGGCGAACTTGTAACCGGGCGTGATGAATATATCCGTCTCGCCCGCGAAGGCTTCCTGGCCAGCGCTCTCCAGCAGCCGCAGGGAGGTGGTGCCGACCGCCACCACGCGGCCGCCACGGGCCTTGGTCTCCCGGATCCGCCGCGCCAAATCCGCATCGACCCGGCCCCATTCGGCATGCATGACGTGGTCATCCGTATCGGCGGCGGTGACGGAGAGGAACGTGCCGGGGCCCACATGCAAGGTTACTTCACCGCGCTCGATCCCCGCATCGCCAAGGCGGGAGAGCAATTCCTCGGTGAAATGCAGACCGGCGGTCGGCGCGGCGACGGCGCCATCGTGGCGGGCCAGGATGGTTTGATAGTCCTCCGCATCCCGCGCGTCCACGGCCCGGTGTTTGCGGATGTAGGGCGGCAGGGGCAGGGTGCCGAAGCGATGCAGCGCCGCCATCAGTATTTCGTCGGAAAGGGCGAAATCCAGCACCACCTGGCCATTGCGGTGGGGTCCCTCGACCGTGGCGGCAAAACCTTCGGAAACCAGCAGAATATCGCCCGCGCGCAGGCGTTTGGCCGGCCTGGCAAAGGCCCGCCAACGGCCCCGGCCCAACGATTGATGCAGGGTCAGCTCGATCCGTCCCGTGCCCCGCCGCGCGGTCAATTGCAAGGGCAGCACTCGGGTATTGTTGAAAATCAGCAGATCCCCGGCCCGCAGCAAACCGGGCAGATCGCGAATGCTCCGGTCCTTGCGGCCGGCCGGTCCGATATGCAGCAAACGGGCACCGTCACGCGGCCTGACTGGGCGCAGCGCGATAGCTTCGCTGGGCAAATCAAAATCAAATAAATCAACATCCATGGCGCGGACAGCAAAGAAAATGCTTTAATTTTTTAAGGTCTGAACGTATCCTCGACAGATATGCGCCAGGCCTGAACGGAGCCCGCCGGGCGTTATTCCGCGTCGGCGCCCATCCGCATGGTGACGATCTTGTCCGGGTCGTTCACCGCACCGCTGCCCGACGCGCCCATCTTGATCTTGTCCACCGCATCCATGCCGTCGGTGACTTGGCCCCAGATGGTATATTGACCATCCAGCCAGGGTGCGGTTTTCAAGACGATGAAGAATTGGCTATCGGCGCTATTAGGGTCGCCCGCCCGGGCCATGGAGAGGGTGCCGCGCAAATGCTTTTCCTTGGAGAATTCAGCATCCAGATGTTGCCCCGAACCACCCGTGCCGGTGCCCGTGGGATCACCGGTTTGGGCCATGAAATCCTCGATCACCCGGTGAAAGACGATGCCGTCATAGAATTTCTGCCCGACCAATTCCTTGATGCGCGCCACATGATTGGGCGCCAGGTCGGGACGCAATTCGATGGTCACGCGCCCATCCTTGAGTTCCAGATAGATGGTATTTTCCAATTCAGCCGCTCCCGCTTGCATGGCCGGCAACGCCAAGGCCATGATGAAACCAAAAAAAAGCCGTCTTAACAGCATGTCGCCGTCCTTCTAAAAATTGAAATAGGGCAATTTTCAATTGCTCTTTCCTTAAGAGTCCGAGCAGGTTTAAAAAAACATGCTCTAGCCCCGGCCCGTCCGCTCGCACAGCCGCTGGGCCACCCGTGTCGAAACAAAAGCCGCAATATCACCGTCCAATTGCGCGATCTCCTTCACTAATCGAGAGGCAATAAACTGATATTCGTGGTTGGCCATGATGAAGATCGTTTCGATGTCCGCGTCCAGTTGCCGGTTCATGCCGACCAGTTGATACTCGTACTCGAAATCCGCCACGGCCCGCAATCCCCGAATGATGATGCCGGCGCCGTGCTCTTGGGCACAATGTATGGTCAGAATGTCGAAGGGATGCACGTCAACCGTACAGCCATTCAGTTTGTCCGCCATGCCCTCCAATTCGGCACGCACCATTTCCACCCGCTCGTCCAGGGAAAACATGGGGCTCTTGTTAAGGTTTATGGCAACGCCGATGACCAGGCGGTCAACCAGCTTGGTGGCGCGCTGAATAATATCGCTGTGCCCCAAGGTAACGGGATCGAAAGTACCCGGATAGAAACCGACACGACCCTTCGCCAAAACCGCCTCCCCCGCAAAACCGACTAGACTGGGGGGATCATTAACCGGTCGGAGCGGTCAAGGAAAGGTGAAAACGACCAATAGCCTGGGTTTCCGTGGAATTATTCACCATCCCCGGCCCCGCTATTGCCATTGCCATTCCCGTTACCGGTGCCGTCGCCATTCCCGTTGCCATTGCCGTTGCCGTTGCCGTCATCATCGCTATCGCCATTGCCTTGTTCGGAAAGCCAGGCGACGGAAACCACCCGTTCGTTCGGTTCCACGTCGAACAGGGTGACGCCCTGGGTATTGCGGCCGGCGATACGGATATCGTGCACCGGGGTACGGATCAGGCGGCCGGTATCGGTCACCAGCATGATGTGGTGATCCTCCGCCACGGGAGCGGAGGCAATCACGGGGCCATTGCGGTCGGAAGCTTCAATATTGATGATGCCTTGGCCGCCCCGGCCCGTGACCCGGTATTCATAGGCCGAGGTACGTTTGCCATAACCGTTTTCGGTAATCGAAAGCACATATTGTTCCGCCGCTTCCATTGCCGCGGCCTGTTCGGGCGGGTTTGGCAAAGGCTCGGCGGCGGCGCCGGAGGTCTCGCCGTCTCCTTCGGCCCGGCGGCGGGCATTGGACCAACGCAGATAGCGTTCCCGCGTGTCGCTTTCAAAATCGGCATGGCGCAGGATCGACATGGCGATCAATTCATCGTCGCCGATCAGGCGGATACCGCGCACCCCGACGCTGTCGCGGCTTTTGAAAACGCGCACATCGATCACCGGGAAGCGGATGCATTTGCCCCGCCGGCCGGAGAGCAGGATATCGTCGTTGGCGTCGCAGATCGCGACGCCGACGATGCGGTCGCCTTCGGGCAGTTTCATGGCGATCTTGCCGTTCGCCTGGACCCGCTTGAAATCAGCGAGTTCGTTGCGCCGCACGGAACCGGACGCGGTGGCGAACATGACATAGCGGTCGGCCCATTCCGCCTCGTCCTCCGGCAGGGGCAAGACGGTATGAATGGTCTCGCCCGCCTCCAGCGGGAACAGGTTGACCATGGCCTTGCCCCGCGCCTGTGGCGCCGCCATGGGCAGGCGAAAGACCTTTAACAGATAGACCTTGCCGGTGGAGGAGAAAAACAGCATGGGCGTGTGGGTATTGGCGACGAACAGTTGAGAGACGAAATCCTCGTCCCGCGTGGCCATGCCCCGGCGTCCCTTGCCGCCGCGGCGCTGCGGCCGATAGGTCGACAGCGGCACCCGTTTGACATAGCCCTTGTGCGAGACGGTCACCACCATGTCCTCGCGCTGGATCAGGTCCTCGTCTTCCCGGTCGGCTTCAGCCTCGACGATTTCGCTGCGCCGGGGCGTGGCGAAGCGTTTTTTCATATCCAGAAGTTCTTCGCGGATGATGCTTTTCAAGCGGTCCTCGGAACGTAGGATATCGAGATAATCCAGGATTTTTCCGCCCAGCTCCCGCAATTCCGCACCGACCTCCTCGCGCCCGAGCGCCGTCAGACGCTGCAGGCGCAAATCCAGAATGGCGCGGGCCTGAATTTCGCTCAGTTGATAGACGCCATCGACCACCCGGCGGCCCGGCTCGTCGATCAACTGGATCATCTCCTCGACCTCTGTCGCGGGCCAGTCCCGGTCCATCAACCGGCTCCGCGCGGTGGCCGGATCGGGGGCGGAGCGGATCAGCGCGATAATGACATCAATATTGGCCACGGCGATGGCCAGCCCGGCCAGGATATGGGCCCGCTCCCGCGCCTTGCCCAGCAGATACTTGGTCCGCCGGGTCACAACCACCTCGCGGGAATCGACGAAGACGCCCATCATTTGCGCCAGATTCATCAATTCCGGCCGGCCCCGGTTCAAGGCCAGGCTGTTGACGCCGAACGAGGTTTGCAACGGCGAAAAGCGGAACAATTGGTTCAAGACCACATCCGCCACGGCGTCGCGCTTCAACTCGATCACCACGCGGACGCCGGTGCGGTCGCTTTCGTCGCGCAGATCGGAGATGCCCTCGATCCGCTTGGCGCGCACCGCTTCGGCGATTTTTTCGATCATGCCCGCCTTGTTTACCTGGTAGGGCACTTCGGTGACGATGATGGCTTCCCGGTCCTTGCGGATGGTCTCCACCGCCGTCCGGCCGCGCATGACGACCGAGCCGCGGCCGGTGCGGAACGCCGAAAGTATCCCCGTCCGGCCCAAAATCAAGCCGCCGGTGGGAAAATCCGGGCCCTGGATATGTTCCATCAAACCCTCGACGGTGATATTCGGATCATCGAGATAGGCGCAACAGCCGTCGATCACCTCGCCCAGGTTATGGGGCGGAATATTCGTCGCCATGCCGACGGCGATGCCGCCCGCGCCATTGACCAGCAGATTGGGCAGCATGGCCGGCAGAACCTTCGGTTCGGAGGCGGAGCCGTCGTAGTTATCCTGAAAATCGACGGTATCCTTGTCGATATCCGCCAGCAGCATCTCGGCCGGCTTGTCCATGCGGATCTCGGTATAACGCATGGCGGCGGCGCGGTCGCCGTCCATGGAGCCGAAATTGCCCTGGCCATCCAACAACGGCAGGCGCATGGCGAATGTTTGCGCCATGCGCACCATGGCATCGTAAATCGCCTGATCGCCGTGGGGATGATAACGGCCCATGACATCACCCACCACGCGGGCGGATTTGCGGTACGGCTTGTCGGAGGTATAGCCCGTCTCGTGCATGGAATAGAGGATACGGCGATGCACGGGCTTGAGACCGTCGCGGGCATCGGGAAGGGCCCGGCTGACGATCACGCT
>JAYGEB010000501.1:0-2082 GCA_046582595.1 Alphaproteobacteria bacterium
CTGGACCGGTCTGGCGCAGTTTGATGGTGGAGACCACCACGGGGGCGGGGTTCTTGCCGGCGGCGAAGTTGAAATTACAAAGGGGACGCTACCCTTATCTGTCATACCATCTCATCGGTCGTCTCTATGGTCGGTATTGTAGCACTCGCACCGTCAGCTTTTTCAGTTTCTGGATAGATTCCTGCGAACCAAGGGGCAGGCCTTTGCGTGAAATACGCCGCAAACAATCCTTTCTCGCAACGATTGCCTCGCTTTGTCACGTGATGAGGCATTCGAACATGATCGGCGGCAAGAAATAATAAGGCAACGTCCCCTTTTCATCCGGCGGCGGATCGGTCTGTTCCAGCCAGGGGTAGTTGCCTTGGCCCAGGCGGCAGAAATGCTGGTGGCAATCGATAATAGGGAAACTCATTCGACGATGTCGTCCACCAGGTGCCGGCCCTCGCGGTCCTCGATCTCCAGTACCCAGATATCCGGGTCCATGTTCAGTTGCCGCGCGATATAGGCATCCGCCTCGGCCTCCGCAACCAGATCATCGCCGGTGGCCCGGCGCCATTGCCGGCCGCCTTCCATGGTATTGGCCGGGGCCAGGACCATGCAGCCGGGGCCCAGGTGGTTGACCTTGATGATCACGGCGCCCGCCGCCTCATTGCCCCGCCGCACCACCATGGCTGGGATTGCCAGCGCGTTGCATCTGCGGATATGGGCCTTGACCCATAACTCCGCCGTGACCCGCGGCTGCATTGCTATCAGACCTGGCCGTGACGGTGGCAATCCACCACGTGATCGTTGATCATGCCCACCGCCTCCATGAAGGCGTAACTGATGGTCGGGCCGCAGAATTTGAAGCCGCGCCGTGTCAGATCCTTCGACATGGCCAGGCTGGCCTCGTCCTGGGTCGGCAGATCGGCCAGAGAGCGGGCCGCCGTGACCACCGGCTTGCCCTCCACGAACGACCATAGATAGTCGGCGAAGGCGCCCTTGCCCGCGCCCATGATGTCGAGCCAGAGCTTGGCGCCGGCGATGGTGCCGGTGATCTTGGCCCGGTTGCGCACGATGCCCGCGTCCGCCATCAGCGCCTCGATCTTGGCATCGCCGTATTTGGCGATGAGGCTGGGATCGAAACCATCGAAGGCGGCGCGGAAATTGTCCCGTTTACGCAGAATGGTGAGCCACGACAGGCCGGCCTGAAAGCCGTCCAAAATCAGTTTTTCGAACAAGGCTCGGTCGTCCCATTCGGGGACGCCCCATTCCTCGTCATGATAGGCGATATAGAGCGGATCGGTATCGCCGCACCAGGCACAGCGGATCAGGCCGTCGCCATGGCGGATGCTCACGTTTCGGGTTCCTGCAATTCGAACTCGGCCCAATCGGGCATGGCCGGCGTCACCGTCGCGCCGTCCGCCGCCAGGCTCAGCCCCAGGCCGCCGGCTTCCGCCAGGCGGTCGAGGCGGACCAGCGCCAGGCCGCGGTCGCCCTGGCCCGAACGCATGGAGGCGACCTCCCGCTCGCCCGCCATCAAGGGCGCGCCGGGCGCGGGCAACGGCCCCTTGATCGTCACGGGCAGCAGGCGTTTTCGCACCAGGCCGCGGTACTTGGTGCGGGCGGTCAGCTCCTGGCCGACGAAACAGCCCTTGTCGAAATCCACCCCATGCAGGGCATCCAGATTGCTTTCCAGCATCAGCGATTTATCCACCACCAAATCCCGGCCGCTGTCGGGCAGCGCCAAACCAAGGCGCACATAGTCATAGTCGGAGGTTTCGCCGGCGCTAAATCCCAAGTCCGTCAAAATTTCGTCCGCCTGCCCCGCCGGCGCCATGACGCGGGCGCCCGCCGCCCGCAGGCGCGGATCCAGATAGACGATACCCTCGCCAAAGGCTTTCGCGGCGCCGGGCTCCCCGCCCAGACCCATGTCGCCAGCAAAGACCACCCCGACCTCCCAGTCCGGCAGGGCCGTGATCGTGACATCCGCCCGCAGGCGGTACATGCTCAGCCGTTTCGCCAAGGCTTCCAAGCGGGCCGCCTCGCCATCCAGCAATATGTCATCGCCCTGCTGGGCCAGGAAGAAATCAAACAAATATT
>JAYGEB010000026.1:0-2954 GCA_046582595.1 Alphaproteobacteria bacterium
GATGACCTCGCAGACATTTTTCCAGGCGGCGGCCTGGGTTATGAAATAGGTATAGGCGTCGGGATCGCTCTCCCAGCCCTTGCATTTGAGGATGCGCCCTGGCTGGCCGCCACCGGAATCGTTGCCCGCCCGCGGCACCGCGGCGCCGAAGGGAATGCCTTCGCCGAATTGGGAATATTCGTCCAGCGGCCCCGCCGCGAGGCGCTGTTGATCGCGCAGTTTCACCCGGCAAAGGTTCAGCACGCCATCCTGCATGGAGGCCGAGACCTTTTGTCCCAATCCGGTCCGTTCTCTTTGGAACAGGGCGGTCACGATGCCGTATGCGAGCAGCAGACCGGTCCCCGAATCGCCAATCTGGGCGCCGGTTACCATGGGGATATCGCCAAACATTCCGGTCGTGGAGGCCGAGCCGCCGGCGCACTGGGCGATGTTTTCATAGACCTTGCAATCTTCGTAAGGCCCCGGCCCAAAGCCCTTGATGGAGGCCACGATCATGCGCGGGTTGAGCTCATGTACGCGCTCCCAAGAAAAGCCCATGCGATCGAGGGCGCCGGGGGCGAAATTCTCCACCAATACGTCGCAGGATTTCACCAGCCGTTCCAACACGGCCTTTCCGGTCTCGTTCTTGCCGTTCAACTCGATCGACCGCTTGTTGTGATTGAGCATGGTGAAATAGAGCGAGTCCACATCCGGAATGTCGCGCAACTGGCCGCGGGTGGCGTCGCCGACGCCGGGACGCTCGACCTTGATGACATCGGCGCCGAACCAGGCCAGAAGCTGGGTGCAGGTCGGGCCCGATTGCACATGGGTGAAATCGAGGATTCTAACGCCTTCAAGTGCGGTCATTTGCGCGTCCTAAAATTCGGCTATTTGTACATGGTCTGGTTTTTGGTGCCCGGCGAGTATTCGTTGGGATCGATCCAGACATTGATGACGGCGCATTTGCCAGTCTTGGCGATCGCTTCGCGGGCCCGGCGCAGAGCCGGCTGGATCTGGTCCGGCTCGCGTACTTCCTCGCCGTAGCCGCCGATCATCTCGGCGAATTTGGAAAATGGCACGTCGCCTAGGAAATTGCCCACGTTGCCCCGTTGCTCGCCGTATTTGGCCATTTGACCATAGCGGATCTGGTTCATGTGCGAATTATTGCCGACCACCGCCAAATAGGGCGCGCCGAAGCGCTGGGCGGTTTCCATGTCGAAGGAGGTCATGCCGAAGGAGCCGTCGCCATACAGGCAGATCACTTCCTTGCCGGGATGGGCCAGCTTGGCGGCCATGGCGAAGCCGGTGCCCACGCCCAGGGAACCCAGGGCGCCGGGGTCCATCCATTGGCCGGGGCCACGGGGCCGCACGGCCTGGGCCGAGATCGTCACCACATCGCCGCCGTCGCCGATATATATGGTGTCATCGCCGAGAAACTCGTTGATTTCCCAGGCCAGCCGGTAGGGATGGATCGGCGTGCTGTCGGTAAGGAATATCGGCATCAGCTTTTCCAGTTTCGCCGCTTCGATCTGGCGCAATTCCGCCATCCAGTCCTGGCGTTTCCCCCGCGCGCCTTTGTCCATGCGGCCGGAGGCGGCATCGGCCACCGCCTTGAGGATGGCGCCGGGATCGCCGGCGAGGCCCATGGTGATGTCGCGGTTCTTGCCCACGGTGGCATAGCTCTGGTCGATCTGGATCAGGGTCGGGGCCGAAATCCGCTTGCCGTAGCCCATGCGGAAATCGAATGGCGTGCCGACGATCAGGATGACGTCGGCGGACTTGAAGGCATCCGAGCGGGTGCGGTCGAAATGGTGTGGATCGTCGTTTGCCATCATGCCGCGCGCGGCGCCGTTCATGTAGGCGGGAATATCCAGGGCCCGGACGAATTCGATGGCCGCTTCATGCGAGCGGCTGGCCCAGACCTGTTGGCCGAACAGCACCGCCGGCCGCTCGGCCTTGACCAGGATATCCGCCAGCTTTTCAATATCATTGGGATCGCCAATGGATTTGGTCGAGGCGCGGTAGTGGCCGGGCGCCGGGATAACCGCTTTTTCAACGGGTATTTCCGCATCCAGAATATCCCGCGGGATTTCCAGATAGGACGGGCCATAGGCGCCCGTGAAACATTCCCGTGCCGCCATGGAAACCATATCGGCGATACGCTCGGTGGAAAACACGCCCGAAGCGAACTTGGTGATCGGCTTCAGCATGTCCACGTGGGGCAGGTCCTGCAAGGAACCTTGCTTGTGTTGTCCGAGGGAGCTTTGACCGCCGATGTGGAGGATGGGACTTTCGGAACGGAACGCCGTCGCCACGCCGGTCATGGCATTGGTGCAGCCCGGACCCGCCGTGGTCACCACGCAGCCCAGCTTGCCGGTCTGCCGCGCGTAGCCGTCGGCGGCATGGGCCGCGGTTTGTTCGTGACGCACATCGATGATCCTGATGCCTTCATCGATACAACCGTCATAGATGTCGATGATGTGGCCGCCGCAAAGCGTGAAGATGGTATCGACACCCTCGTTTTTCAGCGCCTTGGCGACCAGATGGCCACCCGATATCACGGAACCGTCCTTGGATTTCCGCTTCAAGGTATCCGAGGCGGTGGTGGATTGAACGCGGTCAGAAGTTATCGACATGGCTCGTTTTCTCTCATCATTTTCTGGCGCTCACGATAGCGCCATTGACGGTCGTTCACACGTTTTTCAGGGCAAAATACCTGCTCGATACCGGTATTTCCGCTCGATACGGGGATTTCTCTGATATAACATATATCAGGACGATAACAACTGTCGGTCAATCTGTCATATCTTGCACAGGGAGGAGATATCATGAATAGGTACCTGCTATCCGTATTGAGTTTGAGCGCCGTCGCCGGTCTCGGCCTGGCTGTTTCCGTACCCAGCGGAGCCATTGCGGCGGGCTGGCAACCGAAGAAGCCGGTTGAACTGGTCATCATGGCGGGCAAGGGCGGCGGC
>JAYGEB010000045.1:0-3123 GCA_046582595.1 Alphaproteobacteria bacterium
TGATGCAAACTGGAATAAATCTAAAGTTAAACCGGACAGCAGTGGGCCCGACCCGGCAATCCAGGGCAACAGACTCAAGTGTTCGCGGCCCTGGATCGCCAGTGACTTGGGGGTCTCCGCTTCGCTGCGCCCGAGGATGACGAAATGTCGTGTAGTGTGACTCACATTAGATCGGAACGGCTCTAGGCGGGTCGTAAAAATACAAAAGGGATGGGCTCATGGGTCTGCTGGTTGACGGTGTCTGGCACGAGGATTGGTACGACACGGAGAAATCGGGGGGCAGTTTCGAGCGGTTCGATTCCACCTTCCGCAACTGGATCACCGCCAATGGCGGGCCCGGACCGTCCGGCCGGGGCGGTTTCAAGGCGGAGGCTGGGCGTTATCATCTCTATGTCGCGGATTCCTGCCCCTGGGCCCACCGCGCCCTGATCTACCGCCACCTCAAGGGGCTGGAGGAGATCATCTCCATCTCCATCGCCGATGCGGTCAAGCACCCCCAGGGCTGGCATTTCCGCGAGGGCGATGGGCTGATCCCCGATTATGTGAACGGCGCCACCCATGTGCATGAAATCTACACCAAGGCGGAACCGAAGTATTCCGGCCCGGTCACGGTGCCCGCCGTGTGGGACCGCGAGACGGAGACCATCGTCAATAACGAATCCTCCGAGATCATCCGCATGTTCAATTCGGCGTTCGATCAGGTCGGCGCCAGTGGACCGGATTTGTATCCGGAGGCCTTGCGCGCCGAGATCGATGAGGTGAACGAGCGCATCTACCACACCCTCAACAATGGCGTTTACCGCTGTGGATTTTCCTCCAGCCAGGCGGCTTATGACGATGCCATTTTCCCCTTGTTCGAGACCCTGGACTGGCTCGAAGGGCGGTTGGAGGGGCAACGCTATCTGCTGGGCGATGCCTTGACGGAAGCCGACTGGCGGCTCTTTCCCACCCTTTTGCGATTTGATCTGGCCTATCACGGCAACTTCAAATGCAATCTGCGGCGGGTCCAGGATTATCCCAACCTGTGGGGCTATACACGGGAACTCTATCAAATTCCGGGGATCGCCGGGACCATCGACCTCATGCGCATGAAGGCGGGCTATTACACCATCGCCGCCGTCAACCCGACCCAAATCGTCCCCGCCGGCCCCCTCATCGACTTCATGGCGCCGCATGGACGGGGGGTTAGTCCGTCCCAGCCCTGAAGCCCTCAGGCGGGAGCCGTCACGGTGGTTCCGGTCTGTTGTTTCAGCCAGTTTACAAAGGCCCGCACCGGGGCCCGGACCACGCCGGGACCGATTTCCAGATAATAGACGCCGAAGGCTGTCTCCCGGAACAACTCCTTGAGCTGCCCCGATTGCAGTTCCGTCTCGACCCAGGGCAGCGCGGTGTAGGTGATGCCGTCGCCTCGCCGCACCGCCGCCATGATCAGGTTGCCGGGCATATGGGTGATGCTCGGGGGCCGTTCCAGGGCAACGCCGTGACGGGCCAGCCAATCCGCGACCTCGTTGGTGCCCAGTTCCTGCAGCCAGGGAATATCCACCAACATCGCTGGATCGGTAAATTGCCCATCGCCCATGAGGCCGGGTGTGCCGACGACAACCATGTCGGCAATCAGAACGGTTTCCACGGGCGCCTCCAGGCGGTCTTTTTCCCGGTATCGGATCGCCAGGTCGATGCCGCCCGGCCTTAATTCCATGACTTCCGCCGTCGGGTTCACCATCAGCGTAATGCCGGGGTGTTGTTGCTGAAAATCCATGATCCGCGGCAGCATCCAACTGACGGCGAACGCGGGCGACATGGTGACTTGAACGGATGACCGGATTTCGCCGTCCCGCAGCCTCTCGATGGCGCCGTGGATGGCGGCGAAACCGGCCGCCAAATCGCGGGCCAGCGCCGTGCCCTCCGCCGTCAGGGCAATGCCGCGCCCCTGGCGCACGATCAACGAGACGCCCAGGCGCGCTTCCAAGGCCTTGACCTGCTGGCTGATCGCCGCGTGGGTGACATTCAAGGCGTTGCCGGCCTGGGAATAGCTGCCCGTTTCGGCGGCGGCGGAAAACGCCTTGAGGCTGTTCAGCGAGGGAAGGTCGGACCATTTTCATTTGTTAGAAATTCTTTTATGTTGGAAACTTTATTGTCTCGCATATGGCCAGAATAAGTCCAATAATGTCAATATATTGAGATTGAAATCGGAGAGAATATTCGCTTATTTTTGTTATTTTTCCTGAGTGTTTTGAACATCGCGTTGGCCCTCGCGCGGGCGTCAGATCCATTGCGGAGCATCCCGGATGACTGAAACAGATGAAAGATATCAAGGCGGCTGCCTCTGTGGCGCGGTGCGTTACAGCTTTCAAGGGCGGCCGGAATCATCGGCCCATTGTCACTGCCGATCCTGCCAAAAAGCCTTGGGGGCGGGGTTCGCCACTTGGTGCGTCGGGAAGGAGGAAAATTTTCAGGTCGTGCGGGGTCAAATCAAGGTCTGCGAAACCTCGCCAGGGGTCGAACGCGGCTTCTGCGGCACCTGCGGCACCTCGTTGACTTATGCCGCCCGTGGGCAGGTGGAAGATCAGGATTGGCGGGGCCAGGTCTGGTTCCTGGCGGCGACCATCGACGATCCCGCCATCGCATCGCCCACCGGCCATGTCTATGTCTCCCATCAACAGCCTTGGGTGAAACTTGACGACGGCCTGCCGACATTCGAGGAATCTTGAAAATATTCAAACGATCCGTGAAAATGGGAGACCTTCATGACGAAATCATATTCATACGCCTGCGGGGACTATCCGGAAATGGAAGCCTGTCCGGGGCTGGTCGTAGCTGAAACGGAAGCCGAGGTCTGGAAGTTAATGGAACTGCATGCTTCCCTCGCCCACGGCGAAGATCCCGCCGCCTGGAGTGACGAAGACCGGGCCTACCTGAAGACGCTCATCAAATCCGAATAGGCTTGCCGCTTCACCATTTCCCCCGAACCCTTTAGAATGGCGTTGGAATGTCGTTTTTGAGTTATCGGTTGGGGATGGCGTGGCATGGATTACGACTTGAAGATTGTTGGCGGCACCATTGTTGATGGTACCGGCACTGAGGGCTATCGCGGCGACGTCGGGGTCAAGGATGGCCGCGTGG
>JAYGEB010000150.1:0-4402 GCA_046582595.1 Alphaproteobacteria bacterium
AGCCGACATCAAATTTGCAGGCAAATTTATATAGGCATCATCGGTCCGTGCCACGAGACTTTGCATTTCGACGGTCATTTCGCTGGCTGATGGGTGCATGCCACGCGTAAGGGCGCTGACCCAAACACCAAACATCACGGGATAGATGCTGTCGTCGCGAACGATGGCGCAAAGCTGCCGGGCCCGGTCAAAAGTCTCGGCGGTTTCAGGCGCGCCATAGCCCTTGGTCGCCATAAACGCGGTACCCAGCAGGCGCTGCATGGCAAGTTCCTGGCTTGCATTTCCATCTCCGTCCGGCAGCAGGGCCAAGCCCTTGTTCAAATGCCCGATTGCCTCGTGATTGGCGGACCGATGCATGGCCAACTGTCCGGCCCGCAGCCAATAATTTACTGCCTGGCCGTTATCGCCAGCCTCGGAATAATGATGCGCGAGGATTTCTGGATTGGCATCAACGGTATCGGCGAACCGGTCCGACAGCAGCGCCGCGACCTCCGTGTGATAATGTTGCCGGGTACGTTTCAGCAATGACTGGTAGGCGGCATCCTGGATCAATGCATGTTTGAACATGTACTTCGCGTACGGCGGCCGTCCGCGCCGGTACAGCAGTTCCGCATCGACCAGTTGGTCAAGTCCGTCACGCAAGGCCCCTTCCTCGATCACGCCCACGGCATGCAACATATCGTAGGGAAATTCGCGGCCGAATACCGCGCCCAGTTGAGCCACTTCACGCACCGTGGGAACCTTGTCGAGCCTGGCCATCAACGAATCCTGCAAGGTCGCCGGGATCGAAAGGTCGCTGAAGGGTCCACTCAGGTCGTAACTGTCGTCACTTTCGGTGAGCGACCCGGAAGCCAGAATGGCCCGGGTCAATTCACCGACATAGAGCGGCACCCCGTCGCTACGCGCGACGATATGTTCAATCACCTCCCCCGGCAGCCTCTTGCCGCCCGCCAGATGCCGGATCATGGCTTCGACTTCCGGCCGTTCCAGCCGGTTCAAAGTCAACGGGACGGTATGGGAACGGGTGGGCCAGGCCGGCACGAATTCAGGCCGGAAGGTGAGCACGTTCAGAATTGGCGCGGTCGGGCACTGCTCGATCATCATTGCCAACTGTTCCAGCGTCGTTGGGTCGGCCCAGTGGATATCCTCCCAAACCGCGAGCACGGGATTTTGTTCAGCCTCTTCCAGAAACCAAGCCAGAACCGTATCCAGGGTGGCGAGCCGCTGCTGTGGCGGGCTCAATGTCAATGGCGGGTAGCGGTCTTCGGGAAGCGGCAGGGCATACAATGCGGCAATTAGGGGAACGGTTTCCTCCGTCGAGAACTGATAACCGGACAACACGGTTTCCATTTTTGCCAATTTACTCTCACCATCATCATCGCCGGTCCAGCCCATTGCGCGCCGCAACTGGGCAATGATCGGGTAAAGGGCGCTGTTCGTATGATGCGGCGAGCAGCGCAGGGTGATGCGGGTAAACCCGCCGTTTCGAACCTCGGCGGAGATCGCCTCCGTCAGCCGGGACTTGCCGATGCCCGCCTCGCCGCTGATCGATACCACCTGGCCGGAGCCTTCCTTGCTCTGCTGCCAGGCCCGGAGCAACAGACCCAATTCCTCCTGCCGGCCGACCAGGGGCGGGGCGTCCTTCGCGCTCCCGGTCTCATCGTCAAACTCGCTGTCCAGTTCGCCCGTCACCTGCCAGGCGGCCATTGGTTCATCGATACCTTTTAGGGCCTGTTCGCCAAGGTCGAGACATTCAAAGCCATCGCCCGCCAATTGCCGGGTCAGTTCGGAAATCACCATACCGTTTGACGGCGCCAGGCCCTGAAGCCGGGCCGCCAGATTGGGAGTTTCGCCCACGACGGCGAATTCCTGGGCCGTCCCCTCACCAATAATTTCACCGACCACCACGGTGCCGGTGGCGATGCCAATGCGGACGGCAAGTTCGGTTTTCTGAGCCTGCGGCACGGTTAATTTCAGCTTCGGCATGGCCTCTATCACCGCCAGCCCCGCCAATATGGCCCGTTCGGCGTCTTTTTCATGGGCCTGTGGATAGCCGAAGTAGATCAGGATGCCATCGCCCGTATATTTGGCGATGAAACCGTCGAACAGTTGGAATACCTTGGCGCAGGTATCTTGATAGGCACGCAGAATATCTTGCATATCTTCGGGATCGAACCGGGTCGAAAGTTCCGTGGAACCGACAAGATCGCAAAACATCACGGTCAACTGACGCCGTTCGCCCGGTGCGCTGGCGGTTGCGCCAGATTGCGGCGCGGCTTGCGGCGCGGGTTGCGTTGTTTCGGCTGGGGTGGCTTCGTCCACCGGCACGCTCTCGCCGCCGCCATCGGCCGGATTGTCCGCCAGGGCGGCAATGGCGCGCAGCAGCTTTTTACGGTGCCCCATGGACGCGATGCCCAGCTTTTCAAGGTCGTCGTCGCTCAGGTCGATGACCAGATCGAGATCCAGGTCGTTTTCCTCGAATATTTCGCCATAGCGGCCAAGACCCAAGCCGTCCAGCCATTCACCTGTCGTTTGCAAAATTACCCACTCCGGCACCTGCTGATTATCGCCAGTTTAGCGGGTTAAGCGGTCCGGCGAAACCATGCCGAAACAAGATTGCTTCATTTCTGGATAAGATGAATTGTCCGTTCATGGCCGGCGCCTTGGTTGTGTTGCCAGGCCCATTCATCAATGAGACAGTCACCTGTCGAGACTACGGACGGCGGGCGTTTTTTGGGGGGCGCGGGGCATGGCGCGGCTGGTTCTTGGAATTGGAGTTTCTCACACGCCGATGCTGAACGCGGAATTGGCGGACTGGCCGCGCTTTGTTGAGGCCGACCGCGCGCGTCCGCATCTTGATCGGGAGGGAAACCCCGTTACCTATGAAGATTTGCTGCATGCGGCCGATGCCGCCACCGCGGCGCAAATCGCACCGGAGAAATTGGCGGCCCGTCACGCCGCCGCGATGGCCAATCTGCAAAAAATTCGGGAAGCCATTCGCGCCGCAGCCCTCGATACGCTGATTGTCGTTGGAGATGATCAGGACGAGCTGTATGGCAATAACAATATGCCATGCATATTGATCTATCGGGGCGAAACCATCCGTAACATTCCGCCCGCCGACAACCCCAATCGCCCTGAATGGGCGCGGCGGCTTTCGGCAAAGTATTACGAAGAGGAAGCCCCACGGGACTATCCCGTCGATGCCAGGTTGGCCAACCATCTCATAGGCAGCCTCATTGACAACGAGTTCGATATCGCCTGCGCCAGCGGCCTGGCGCCCGGCCAAGGCGAGGGACATGCCTTTGGCTTCGTTCATAACAGGCTGTTACAGGGAGATGCGCCGCCAGTGGTGCCGATATTCATGAATACTTATTTTCCGCCCAATCAGGCCACGCCGCGCCGGTGTTACCGGCTGGGACAGGCGATTTCGGCGGCGATCGAGACCTATCCGGGGGACTCCCGCATCGGCATCCTCGCCTCGGGCGGCCTCAGCCATTTCACCGTCGATGAGGAACTGGATGGCGAGGTCATGCGGGCGCTGCAGGAAAAAGACGCGGCCGCGCTGTGCGCCTTGCCGCGAAACAAGCTGAATGGCGGCAGCTCCGAAATCCGCAATTGGATTTGCGCCGCCGGCGCGCTTGAAGAACTGCCCTTGGCCTGGACGGATTATCAGCCGGGATACCGGACGCCGGCCGGCACCGGGACGGGACTGGGCTTCGCCATCTGGTCCGGGTAAGCTGGATTTACAGGCTGAATTCGAGGTCACGGAGGACGGAATGCTTTCGAGGGAAGACAACGAACTGCAGTGCCGGGTGGGCCGTGGCACGCCCATGGGCAATTTGATGCGGGAATACTGGATACCCTGCCTGCCCACATCGGAATTTCCCGAACCGGATTCGCCGGTCAAGCGGATGACCCTGCTGGGCGAGAATTTCGTCATGTGGCGCGATAGCAAGGGGCGCATGGGCGCCATGACCGAGGCCTGTCCCCACCGCGGCGCATCGTTGTATTTCGCCCGTAACGAGGACTGCGGCCTGCGCTGCGTCTATCACGGTTGGAAATTCGATACCGAGGGCAACTGCATCGACATGCCTTCGGAGCCGCCCGAGAGCACCTTCAAGGAGAAGATCAAGGCCTATCCCTGCCGGGAGGTCAACCACATGATCAGGGTCTATCTGGGCCCGCGCAAGGAACCGCCGCCTTTTCCCGCCTTCGAGATCAATACCCTGCCCGAGGACCGGGTCGGACCTCCCACCATCATGATGGAGGAGGCCAATTGGATGCAAAACATGGAAGGCGATATCGATACCGTGCATCTGGATTGGGTGCATTCCAAGCTATCGAAGGATGCCCCCTATGCCGGCGCCGGCGTGCCGGGTTTTTGGAACGAGGATAAGCG
>JAYGEB010000278.1:0-19941 GCA_046582595.1 Alphaproteobacteria bacterium
TGGCTATGGGTGATCCGGTGTTTTTCGATAAGCCGCAGGGCTTCGACGGCATCGAATTTCTCCATGACCACGACGGTCCCGCCAAGGCTGTGAATGGCCGTGGTAAAGCCCAGGGGCGCGGCGTGATACAGCGGCGCGGGAGAGAGATAGATGCTCTCCGGGCCGGCGCCATAGAGATCGCCGACAAGATGGTGAAGCATGGACGGCTCGGCGAAGGTTTCGCCGCTCAACGGGCGTTGGATACCCTTTGGCCGCCCGGTCGTGCCGGAAGAATAACTCATGAAATCCCCGCGCGGCTCGTCCGCCAAGGGGCGGTTGGGTTGGTCCGCGATGACGTCCTCATAGCTCTCGTAGCCCGAAATCACCCCGTCGACCATCAGGCGCATGGGGCAACCGCCGATCTCGGGCAGCAGATCTTCCGCGATCCCGGCCAGGCTGGCGGAGGTGATCATGGCCTTGGCGCCCGAATCATTGGCGATATAGGCGACCTCGCCGGCGGTGAGAAACTTGTTCACCGCGCACAGATACATGCCCGAGCGCACCGCCGCCCAGAAAACTTCATGGTAGCGGATGTTGTTTTCCATGAAGAGCGCGACGACGTCCCCCGGTCCCAGGCCCGCCGCGCGCAGATGATGGGCCAGGCGGATACTTCTTTCGTTCATCTCGCCATAGGTCAGTGACTGCCCGGAACCGGCCATGACGGTGGCAATCTTGTCTGGATTGGCGGCGGCATGCTCGGCCATGGGCATAATTGCGTCTCCGATCGAAGTTCATTTCAGATTGTTGCCGAAGCAATACGTTTCGCCAACTACGGTATCGCCACCGCCGCCGGCGTCACAGGCAGGCCGGCCACCTCCGCGCGCATGCGATAGACCGTGCCTGCGTCTTCCCGGTCAGTGCCCCGGCTGCCGGTGACGATGTAAAAATCCAACAAATCTTCGCCGCCAAAGCAGACGGAAGTAATCATGGGCAGGGGGCAGGGGATACTGCGGCGCAGGCTGCCGTCGGGCTCGAACACATTGACCCGGCCGCCATCTGCCATGGCGACCCAGACGCTGCCGTCGATGGCCACGGCCAGCCCATCAGGGGTAATGTCGCCCACTTCGGCGAAGGTGCGGTGCGGGCTCAGATCGCCATTCTCTTCCACATCGTAAACGCGGACCCGGTTGCGCCGGGATTCGGAATGATACAGCTTGGACCCATCGGGGGAGAAGGCCAGGCCGTTGGTCAGCATGACATCGCCGCCCACCTTGCGGTAGCTGCCGTCCAGATCGATCAGGAACAAGTCCGCCGGTTTCGGCGTATCGTCGCTGCCAACCGGGCGAAATGACAGGGCGCCGGCATAGATGCGGCCCTTGGCATCCGTGGTGATGTCGTTGAAACCGATCCAGCCGCCGTCGGGATTATTAGGCAATATGACCTGGGTCGCGCCGCCATCGGACGGTTTGAGCGCGATATTGCGGCCCGAGACCACAATGCCGCCATTTTCGTGCAGGGTCATGCCGCCAATGCCCCGGCGATGTTCGATGATCTGAGAGACGGCATCATCCAGTCCAATGCAAAAGACACCGCCGTTGATAACATCGGAATAGATCAGACCCCGGCTATCGTCCCAGACGGGCCCTTCGATCAAACTATATCCCGTGGCGAGTTCTTCCATTTGGCGTGCCTCCCGGCTTCATTGTTATTCAGCCGCCAAATCATCCCCCGCCAGGGCGCGGCGCACAAGGGCCGCCGTTTCGGCAATGCCATACAGGGCGGCGAAGGAACCGAAGCGCGGTCCCTGGCTTTGCCCGAACAACACTTCGTACAGCGCCTTGAACCAATCGCGCAGGTTCTCGAATTCATGGGCCTTGCCGATCTCATAGACCTGATTCTGGATATCGGACCCCGGTAAGTCCGGCGCCATGGCCTCCAAGGCCGCCGCCAGATCATCCATTGCCCGCCGCTCCTGCTCCGTCGGCTGGCGGTATTGTTTGTGGGGCTTCACGAAATCCCGGTAATAGTTGATGGCGTATCCCACCAGGGCATCGAGCATTGCGTGGCTTTCGGGCGTCGCGCCCGGCGCGTAGCGGGAGATGAAACCCCACAAAACCGCACCATCCTCGGAATTGCAGGCGCCCGCCAGGTTCATCAACAAGGCGAAGGTCAGGGGTACTTCCTCTTGCGGCGGCCGGCCGCCATGAATATGCCAGGCCGGATTGGCCATTTGTTCGGCCGGCTCCTGGTTCTTGAAGCTGTCGAGGAAACGCAGATAATCGTCGGCGGCGCGGGGGATCACGTCGAAAAACAACCGCTTGGCCCGGCGCGGATGTTGAAACATATACAGCGACAGGCTTTCGGGCGTGGCATAACGCAGCCAATCGTCAATGGACAGGCCGTTGCCCCGCGACTTGGATATTTTTTCACCATTCTCGTCCAGGAACAGTTCATAGGTGAAGCTTTCGGGCGGGCGGGCGCCCAGGATGCGGCAGATCTTCGACGACAGGCGCACGGATTCAATCAAATCCTTGCCCGACATCTCGTAATCCACATCCAGGGCGAACCAACGCATGGCCCAATCCACCTTCCATTGCAGCTTGCAATGGCCGCCCGTGACCGGCGCCTCGACCTTTTTCCCGGCGTCATTTTCATAAATCACGGTGCCCGCGTCCTGGTCGCGCTCGAGAATTGGCACCTGCAGCACCTTGCCGGTATCCGGACAGACCGGCAGGAAGGGGCTGTAGGTGGCCCGGCGTTCAGGCCCCAGGGTCGGCAGGATAACGTTCATGACCTGGTCGTAGTTTTCAAGCACCGCCAGCAGCGCATCGTCGAATTGGCCGGATTGGTAGCACGCCGTCGACGAGACGAATTCATAATCGAAGCCGAATTGATCCAAAAAGGCCTGCAAACGGGCATTGTTATGGGCCCCGAAGCTATCGTGGGTGCCAAAGGGATCGGGCACCTTGGTCAGGGGCATGCCCAGATACCGCCCCAGCATTTCCTTGTTCGGCACATTATCGGGAACCTTGCGCAGGCCATCCATGTCATCGGAAAAGGCCACCAGACGGGTCGGGATATCACATAATTCGTGAAAGGCCCGGCGCACCATGGAGGTGCGCGCCACTTCGCCAAAGGTGCCAATGTGCGGCAGGCCCGAGGGGCCATAACCGGTCTCGAACAGCACATGGCCCTTCGCCGGCGTTTGGCCCTTGACCCGTTTCAATAGAGACCGCGCCTCTTGAAACGGCCAAGCCTTACTTTCCATCGCAATCTCGGTATTTTTCGTCATGTCACTCTATCCTCGCGGGGCTGGGACATTAGGGAAATATCCCGTTACGTCAACCGGTGGTGAGCGGCCCCGTCCGGGCTTATGATAACCCCGCCATGACATCGCCCAGCCAAAACTTCACCGCGCCCAGCATGGTCGCGGGCGCCCGCCTGACCATCTGGTTGAGCGTGGAGGGCGAGGTCGAGGAGTTGATGGGCGCGGCCGCGTTGAGCCGGGCCAAATCCGAAACCCCCATCGTCTGCCATGCCCTGGTCACGGCCCGCCGGTTGGGCACCGGATCGCTGGCGGCATACGATGTTCTGGAGCTGTTCGCCTTCACCCGGCCGGCGCAATTTTGCCTGCCCACGCCCGGCGGCTTGGCCACGGCGCTGAACCTGGCCCCGCCCGGCGATGCGGCGGATGGCGCCGTGACCTTGCAGCGGGCGGCGGCGGCGTTGTTGGGAGAGTTGGCCGGCACCAAGGAAAACCGCGAGCGCCTGGGCGCCCTGGCCATGACCATGGCGCAAGCGGGCTGGCGCTGGGGACCCGCCATCCTGGGCGCCCTCGGCGTACCGGCGGAGAGCGCGGGCGGCGCCTTGAACGCCTGGCAGCGTCTGCCCGAACGGGAAGACGGGCCAAACCCGCCGCCGCCCAGCGATCACGCCATTGGGGCGGATGCCGCCCGCGCGCGACTGGCCGAATTGATCGGCGGGGCAGCCGAAAACCGGCCGCAGCAGTCCGACTATGCGGCGGCGGCCGCCGCCGCCTTCGGGCCGCGCCAGGAGGCCGACATGCCCCGCCTGGTTTTGGCCGAGGCCGGCACCGGCGTGGGCAAGACCCTGGGCTACATCGCGCCCGCCAGCCTGTGGGCGCGCAAGAACGGCGGTACCGTCTGGCTTTCCACCTACACCCGCAACCTGCAACGGCAGATCGATGGCGAGTTGAACCGCCTGTACCCGGACCCGGAACAGAAACGCCGCAACGTGGTGGTGCGCAAGGGCCGGGAAAATTATCTCTGCCTGCTGAACTACGAAGACGCCACGCGGGCCCTGGCCACGGCACCGGGAGGCGCCGTCGCGCTGGGTCTGATCGCGCGGTGGGTGGAACACAGCCGGGACGGCGATATGCTGGGCGGCGATTTTCCAAGCTGGCTGGCGACCTTGTTCGGCGGCGGCGCCATCGCCGCCCTGACCGACCGGCGCGGCGAATGCATCTATTCCGCCTGCCGGCATTATTCCAAATGCTTTATCGAACGCAGCCGGCGGGATTCCATGCATGCGGAAATTGTCGTCGCCAACCATGCCCTGGTGATGATCCGCGCCGTGTTGGAAGCGGGCAGCGGGCAACTGCCCCTGCGTTATGTCTTTGACGAGGGGCACCATGTTTTCGACGCCGCCGATAGCGCCTTTGCCGCCCATGTGGCGGGCGGCGAGGGCGTGGAATTGCGCCGTTGGCTGCTGGGCGCGGAAAGTGGCGGCCAGGCCCGGACGGGCGGCCGCGCCCGCGGCCTGGAAGCGCGCATCGGCGATCTGATCGGCGACGATGACGGCCTCGCCATCCAGCGGAACATCCTGCATGGCGCCCGCGCCCTGGCCGCGCCCGGCTGGCTGACGCGCCTGGCGGAGGGCAAGGCGCGCGGTCCCATGGAGGCGTTCCTGGCCCGAGTCCGCCATATGGTCCTTGCCCGCGTGGACAACGACCGCTCCCCCTACGGCCTGGAAGTCTCGGTCGAGGAGCCCGAGGCGGAGCTGTTGCACGCCGCCAA
Source organism: Alphaproteobacteria bacterium (assembly GCA_046582595.1). Taxonomy (GTDB): domain Bacteria; phylum Pseudomonadota; class Alphaproteobacteria. The sequence continues at coordinate 5,016 of JAYGEB010000278.1, forward strand.
CGAGACGGCGGCCGCCTTCGAGGCCCTGCGCCGCCCCCTGCTGGAACTGGGCCGCCACCTGACCGGGCGCCTGGATGGAGAGGCCGAGGATCTGGATACCTCCACCCGCGTGCGGATCGAGGCGGCGGCCCGCACCTTGAAACGCCGCGCCGATATGGTGCGGGACTGGCGCGCCATGCTGCTCGACTTGGGCCAGGCGACGCCGGAACAATTCGTCGATTGGTTCACCATTGAGCGGGCCGGCGGCAGGGACCGGGACGTGGGCATGCACCGCCATTGGATCGATCCCAGCCAACCGTTCGCCGAGGCGGTGCTGCGCCCGGCCCACGGCGTCGTCATCACCTCCGCCACCCTGCGCGACAACCCGCCCGATGCGCCCGATGACTGGCGTTCGGCGGAGGTGCGGACGGGCGCCCTGCATCTGGCCCTGCCGGCGGAACGGGTCAGCCTGCCCTCGCCGTTCGATTATCCAACCGCTACCCGCATCCTGGTGGTGCGTGATGTCAACCGCAACAGAGCCAACGACGTGGCCGCCGCTTACCGGGAGCTGTTTCTGGCGGCGAGGGGCGGCGGGCTGGGTCTGTTCACGGCGATCCGGCGCCTGCGCGCCGTTCATGAGCGCATCGCCAAGCCCCTGGACGAGGCCGGCATTCCGCTGTTGGCGCAGCACGTGGACGCCATGGATACGGGCACCCTGGTGGATATCTTCCGGGCCGAGGAAAATACCTGCCTGCTGGGCACCGATGCGGTGCGCGACGGCGTCGATGTGCCGGGCCGCTCGCTGCGCCTGATCGTCTTTGACCGGGTGCCCTGGCCGCGCCCGGACATCTTGCACCGGGCCCGCAAAAAGGCCTTCGGCAAGGGCTATGACGACCTGATCGCGCGCCTGCGCCTGAAACAGGCCTATGGCCGCCTGCTCCGCCGGGCCGACGACAGGGGCGTCTTCGTCATGCTGGACGGCATGCTGCCAACCCGCCTGACCACCGCCTTCCCGCCCGGCGTGGAAATACAACGCCTCGGGCTGGCCGAGGCCATTCAACAGACCCGCGCCTTCCTGAACGATTGACGGCGGCGCGAATGCCTCTACAAGCCGCGCCACTCAAAAGAAAATGACCATGTATCCGTCAACCATGCACATGGTCAGCATTTCGCTCACCACCACCGGCGGCGGCTCCATGAATAGGGGGACACGTAACGAGTACATGTCCCCCCATTCACCCCAAGACTGCGCACTGGCGGAGTATTACGGGGACATGTACTCGTTACGTGTCCCCGAAATACGGCCAGCTGCCCCGAATGTAGGCCGAAATATCCGCCGCTACAAAACTTGAAATAATGTCCCAGGCAGAGTGAATGGGAGCCTAAAATACCGAAAACCCGTTCGCATACTCAAAATAGAGCTCCTTGGCGCGGCGCCCGATGGGGCCGGGCTGCAATTCGCGGTCTTCGAACTGGGTGACGGGGCGGATTTTGGCGTGGTTGCCCGACGAGAAAATTTCGTCGGCTTGCCAAATGTCGTCCATGGTCAGGGTGCTCTCGACCACTTCCACGCCGTCGGCGCGCAGCAATTCGATGGTGCGCTGGCGGGTCACGCCATTCAAAAACGTGCCGTTGATGGCCGGGGTCATGGCGACGCCGTCCTTGACGATCCACAGATTGGCGGAGAGGAATTCCGCCACGTTGCCGTTGGGGTCCAGCACCACGGCGTTGTCGAAACCGCGCTTGGCGGCGTCCGTCAGGGCCAGGGCGGTATTGGGGTACAGGCAGGAGGCCTTGGCCGTCGTCGGCGCCATGTCGCGGGCGGGGCGGCGGCGGCTGGATATACAAACCTTGAACGGCCCCTCGGGCGGCAGGGGATTGTCATAGATGGCGAGGACGAACTCGGTGCTGTCGGGGTCCGGCGTCAGGAACCCTTCGCGGGCGAAATACATGGGCCGGATGTAAAGCTCCATGTCCCTAGACAGTTTGCGCACCCCCGTGCGGCATAATTCGGCGATTTCGCCGGCTTCCATATCGGGGGCCAGCAGCATGTTGTGGGCCGAGGTGATCAGCCGGGCGCAATGTTCTTCCACGTCCGGCACCAGGCCGCGGATGCTTCGCGCGCCGTCAAACACCACGGACGCCATCCAAAAGGCATGGTTCATGGGCCCGATCAGCATGGGCTGCTCATCGTACCATTTACCGCCGTGATAGAATACCGCCTCCATGGATTTACTCCGTCTCTATGATAGTCGCGGCGCCGATGGACGAGAGCGTTTTCAGCCAACGTTGAAGCGCCGGGCCACCCGCTCCCCCTTCCCGTCCACCCCACGGGGTACCATTAATGTGTGGTCGGGAAGGGGGAGCGGGTGGTTTAGGCTGCATTGAAAATGCTCTAATCCTTGGCCGCGTCCATGGCCGCGAGCAGTTTCGGCGGCGAGATTGGCAACGAGGTTAGCCGCACGCCGGTCGCGTTCTCCACCGCATTGGCGATCGCCGCCATGACGGGGACAATATTGGCCTCGCCCACGCCCTTGACGCCAAAGGGATGATCGGGGTTCGGCACCTCGACCACCACCGCATCGATCATCGGCAGGTCGGACGCGAGCGGCATGCGGTAATCCAGAAAGCCGGTGTTTTCCAGACGGCCGTCGGCGCCATAGATATATTCCTCGTTCAAGGCCCAGCCGATGCCCTGGACAACGCCGCCCTGGATCTGCCCTTCCACATAGGAAGGATGAATGGCCCGGCCCGCATCCTGGGCGGCGGTGAAGCGCAGCACCTTGACGAAGCCGGTCTCGGGATCGACTTCCACATCGCAGATCTGCGTGGCCACGCCCGGTCCCACCCCCGTGGGGTTGACGCCGGCGCTGCCCACGATGGGGCCGCCCGTGGCCGATTTCTGGGCGGCGATGTCCTTCAACGACAACGGCTCGAAATCACCGACGTTGGCGCCGGCCGGCTTGGCATGGCCGTCTTCCCAGATCACTCCTTCGGGGTCCACGTCCCAGATCCGGGCGGCGCGGATACACAGCTCGTTGATCACTTCCTTGGCGGAATTGATCACCGCCAGACCGGAGGCCAGGGTAACCCGGCTGCCGCCCGTCACATGGGTGTAGCCGACATTGGCGGTGTCCGCCACGGTGGCGCGGACTTGGTCATAGTCGATGCCCAGGGTCTCCGCCGCCATGATCGCCATGGAAGCGCGCGAGCCGCCCACATCGGGGCTGCCCGTGGCCACGACGGCCGTGCCGTCATCGTTGATTGCCAAGGTGGCGGCGGAATCCCCACCGCCGTTGAACCAAAAGCCCGAGGCCACGCCGCGGCCCTGGTTCGGTCCCAAGGGCGCCTTGTAATGGGGATGGTCCATCAACGCCTCGATGGTTTCGGCATAACCGATGGAATTAAAGGTCTGGCCGAACACGGTGGTGGAGCCGTTGCGGGCGGCATTCTTTAAACGGAAGGCCAGCGGGTCCATGCCGATCTTCCGGCCCAGTACGTCCAGCACGCTTTCCACCGCATAGGCGGCGATAGGCGAGCCCGGCGCGCGGTAGGCCGCCGCCTTGCCCCGGTTGACCACGACGTCATGGGCCACCGCCCGGACATTGGCCAGATCGTAACGGGAAAAAGCGCACATGGCGGCACCGATCACCGGCGCGCCGGGGAAGGCCCCGCCGCCGAACCACAAATACGCCTCGGCCCCGCATATGGTGCCGTCTTTCTTGGCGCCGATCTTGACCTTCATGACACTGTCCGAGGTCGGACCCGAGGCTTGAAATACTTCGATGCGCGACATCACGATTTTCACCGGCAGTCCGCATTTACGCGAAAGGGCGACGGCCAAAGGCTCCAGATAGACAACCGTCTTGCCACCGAAGGCGCCGCCCAGTTCCGAGGGAATGACCTTCAAATCCGCATGGTTCATGCCCAACAGCTTGCAGACCACGGCGCGGGCGACGAAATGCCCTTGCGTGCAGGTCCACAATTCCGCCTGCCCGTCCTGGTTAAAGCGGGCGACGGCGGCATGGGGTTCGATGTAACCCTGATGCACGGCCTCGGTGGAGAATTCCATTTCCACCACTTCGTCCGCCTCGGCGAAACCGGCGGCGAGATCGCCAACCTCGAACTCGGCGTACTTGGCGATGTTCGACGGCTCGGCCGGGGCGGGGTCCATGCCCAGGGTGATCTGGCCTTCATGCAGCAACGGCGCGCCGGGCTTCATGGCGGCGGCCACGCTGGTGACATGGGGCAACACTTCGTAATCCACCTCGATCAATTTCAGCGCCTGGTTGGCGATGGCGGTGGAGGCCGCGGCCACGGCGGCGACGGCATGGCCTTCGTACAGAGCCTTTTCCCGGGCCATGATGTTGCGGGTGATATGGTACAGGTTCTGCTGCACCCGGGCCGGCCCGGCATAAACATTCGGTTGATCAAGGATATCGGCGGAGGTGATGACGGCCTTGACGCCCGGCAAAGCTGCCGCCTTGGAGGTATCGATGCTCCGGATATTGGCATGGGCGTGGGGGCTGCGCAGAACCTTGCCCACCAGCATGCCCGGCAGATTGAGATCGGCACCGTAGCGGGCCGCGCCGGTAACTTTCTCAACCCCGTCGGGCCGGATCGGACGTTTGCCGATCCATTTGAATTGCTGGCTGTTATCGTTCATTTTGCGGTCCCTCAAATGACATCATTTATCTCAAGATTAGCGGGATAATACTGCCCCAAGGTCCGGCAACACAAGCGGACCTGGAAACTAAGAATGTCAAAATCAGGCGTATTGCCTAAATGCCGGCTTCGGTCCACGATTGGCGCCGGACAAAGGTAAAATCCGGGAGACTGGCGGCCATGCTTTTTCGTCAACTATTCGACCCGCAATCGGGAACCTACACGTATTTGTTGGCCGACACGGATGCCGGCGAGGCGGTCTTGATCGATCCGGTCTATGAACAGGCGCGCCGCGATGGGGCGCTGTTGAATGAACTGGGCCTCAAACTGCTCTATACCCTTGAAACCCACGTCCATGCCGATCACGTCACCGGCGCCTGGCTGTTGCGGGACAGCACGGGCAGTAAAATCGCCTTGTCCGGGGACGGCGGGGCCGAGGGCGCGGACCGGCTACTTGGCCATGGCGACCGCGTGGAATTTGGCGGCCGTTACCTCGGCGTCCGAGCCACGCCGGGCCACACCGCCGGCTGTATCACCTATGTCCTTGATACCGAGGAAATGGCCTTCACCGGAGATTGCCTGTTGATCCGGGGCTGTGGACGCACGGATTTTCAGGGCGGTGACGCGGGCGAGATGTACCAATCCATCCATACCCAGATATTTACCCTGCCCAGCCATTGCCTGCTCTACCCAGGTCACGATTACCGCGGCCTGACGGCGACCAGCGTCGGGGAGGAGAAGGCCTTCAACCCGCGTCTGGGCGGGCAGTTGAGCCAGGCTGATTTCGTCGGCTTCATGGACAATCTGGGCCTGGACCACCCCAAGAAGATGGCTATCGCGGTGCCGGCGAACCTGAAATGCGGACGGCCCGACGACGATGACATCCCCGAGGACGTGCCAACCTGGGCCGCCCTCACTTATACCTTTGCCGGCATCTGGGAAGTGGAGCCGCACTGGCTGGAGGAAAATCTCGGGGTGGCGCAGATCCTGGACGTGCGGGAGGCGGATGAGTTCGATGGCCCCCTGGGCCGCATTCCGGGCGCCAAGCTGATCCCGCTGGGTATTCTGGCCGAACGGGCGGAGGAGTTGAACCGGGACAGGCCCATCGTCGCCGTCTGCCGGGCGGGCGGGCGTTCGGCCCAGGCCACGGTGATCCTGCGCCGCGCCGGCTTCACCGACATCGCCAACCTGGCCGGCGGCATGCTGCGCTGGCGCGCCCAGCATTGCGCCGTGGAAGGCGGGCGGGATTAGCGCATTTGCAGCTAATGTTGAAGCGCCGGGCCACCCGCTGCCCCTTCCCGTCCACCTATTAATGCTACCCTTGTGGGTGGACGGGTAGGGCCAGCGGGTGGTCCAGACTGCATTGAAAATGTTTTAATCCGGTCGAGACGGCAGCGGCAAGTCGTTGTTGGGATCGAACGGTTTGACCGTATCCTCCGCCCAAACCCATAGCACCAAATTATGCCCCTCGGGGCGCCGTTGCGAAGGCACCAAGGCGCCATACGCACCGGATGCCCGGAGGCGATCAACAATTCGCCAGGTTGGCGGCTCGGCTTTTTCGATCAACAGTATTTGCTTCCACGGGCAGGCGAGCGCGGGCGCCGCAATATCAAAAGCAGCGCATGTAACTTGGTCGCGCAGATCAAGAATTCTATCGATCGTCACATCATAACGGCAAAAGGTTCCCGGACGGTCCGGCAGATCCTGGCTATATTCCGCCAACGCGGTTTCCAGATCGGACGACATGTATAAGGCAACCTGTCCGGGGCGGTTGAATCTTCCACCCCGCGCCGCGGCCCCGCCTCCACTCAGCGGCGCATGTGACCATTTCGGTGCCATAAGGCGCCAAAAAGACCGGCGGACGATTAGAAACGGGTGTTTCGGCCTAGCTGTAGACGCCATCGGACAGCATGCGGAGATGCGCCTTCACGGCTTCCGCGTGGCCCTCGGCGACAAGTTCCCGGGGTGTCCTGAAATCAAAATCCAAAAGCGGCTGATGCAGGAACCAAGCGACCGCCCTTCCCGGCGAGCCGGTCAGATTTGCCGCGATCGAAAGAATTTCAACAACCGGCTTCAAGGCTTCCTGCACCTTGAACGAGGCCGGGTTGCGGGTCAGGGTATTGCGGTTGACCTGCGCCAGCCGCGAAAGCGCCGTGATCTCCAGATGCAAAAAATTTCCAAGCGCCCGCGGATCAATAGCGCCATCGGTTTCGCTGGTGACAGTCTCGACGACATCCGTTAGCATGAAACGCACTCAAATTTTTATGAACCCGCAATATTCATGCTAGTTTTATGCTGTTTATTCGCCCATGTAAAGCGATTCGGGACTAATCACCTAGCGGCCGACCACATGATCGGGAATGGGCGCGGATCGATCTAACTGGGCGTCGGTGCGCCGGGGGGTAGATGGCCCGCCTGTTTTAATTCACGCCACAGGCCGTCGGGGATTTCCACCGCGAATTGAGCCAAATTCGACACCACCTGATCAGGGTGGTTGGCGCCGGGAATGACGCAGTTGACGGCCGGATGATGGAGTGGAAACTGCAAGGCCGCCGCGGCCAGGGTAACCCCATGTTCCGCACAAATCCGGCCCATGGCGCGGGCCCGCTCCACGATGTCCTTGGCGGCCGGCTGATAGCGGAATTTCGCGCCGGCCAGGTCGCCGCCGGCCAAAATCCCGGAGGCAAAAACCGCGCCCAGGACCACGCCCATGCCATGTTCCAGGCATAGCGGCAGATCTTCCTCCAAGGCTGTTTGCTCCAAAAGATTGTACGGCGAGGCAAGCAGAAAATAGTCCATTTCGAAGCGTTGAATAAAACGCGGGATCATGCCGGTTTCGTTTACCCCGGCGCCGATCGCCTTTATCTCGCCCTGCTCTTTTAATTGCCGCAGAGCGGTGAAGCCGCCGCCAGTCTCCAGTTGGCCGAGAGCTTCAATGACGCCGTCTTCCGATTTCTGATGACGGGGATCCAGATCGTGGATGGCCAGGCAATCGACCCGCGCCAGGCCCAGCCGGGTCAGGCTGTCTTCATAGGACCGCATGACGCCGTCATAGGTGTAGTCAAAGCGTAGATCGAAGGGCAGCCCGCCCAACCAACGTTTCGCCCAAGGCGAATTCGCCTTGAAATCGTACACGTCGCCGGGCCGGCTGTAAACGCGGCCGACCTTGGTGGAAATCACATAATCCTGGCGCGGCTTGTTGCGCAGGAACTGCCCCAAACGATGCTCGCTCTTGGTATTTCCGTACCAGGGCGCGGTGTCGAAATAGCGCGCGCCCCCCGCGTATGCCGCCTCAAGAGTATCTTGGGCCTGTCGGTCCGTGGTTATTTCATCCGGATCGCCGATAAAGACGCCGCCGAAGCCGAATTGCGTAACAGCCACGTCGGTGGCGCCGATCTTGTTTTTCCGTGCCGGGTCCATGTCCTCAAAAGCCTTTCTGGCTGCGGATAATGCCGCGATCGCTTATCGCTTGATCGGCGGCAACACCGTCTCGGCGATTTGACGCATTTGGCCGAATGGATCGGGCGAGCCGATCCAAACTAGGATTTCATCATGAAATTATCCGGATCGACCAGGGCCTCGAAACCGAACTGGCGGTAGAGTCCGTGGGCATCCGCCGTGGCCAGGATGAAGCGCAACAGACCCGCCAAATCCGGGTGACCGACGGCGCACGCCACCAACCATTTGCCCAAGCCAAGGCCGCGCGCCCGGTCCAGCACGAAGACATCCGACAGCCAGGCGAAGCGGGCATGGTCGGTCACCACCCGGCAAAAGCCCACCTGCCCGCCGTCCGTTGCGTACAAACCGAAGACGATGGCGTTTTCGATGGAACGGCGGATTCTGTCCTTGTCCGTGCCCCGGCCCCAATAGGTCTGGGCCAGGTAGTCAACGGTCAGGGCCATATCCAGGCGGCCGGGATCGGTCGAGATCGTGAAACCCTCCCGGCGCCATTCCATGATCAAATGCTCTGTTTTGCCTTGGCGGCGGCCACGTCCTTGGTCATATCCCGCGGGTCGGTGGCGGCGATGGCCAGTTCCGAGACCCAGGCCCGGCGCGGCAGGCGGACCACCATCATGACGGCATCGGAAATATCCTGGGGCAACATCATCCGCGCCCGTGTTTCCGCATCGGGCGGCAGGGCGCGGTTGTCCAGAATCGGCGTATCCACCTCGCCGGGAAAGATCGTCATGCAGCGGATGCCATGGGGCCGCATCTCCTGGGCCAGCACGTTCATATAGGCCCGGGCCGCCACCTTGGCGGCGCTATAGGCGGCGCCGGCCATGATGGAAGGATTGATCGCCGCCATGGACGAGATCATCACCACATCGCCCCTGCCCCGTTCGATCATGGCCGGCAACAGGGCCTTGGTCAGAACCACCGGGCCCATGGTGTTGACGTCCATGACATCGCGCCATTCCTGGGCGCCGATGTAACGGGTGCTTCTGATCTTGGAGCTGAAACCGGCATTGTTGATCAGAATATCGATGGCGCCGTGCTGCGCCAACAAGCCTTCGGCGCATCGTTCGATGGCCTCGGGGTCGGTCAGATCGCACCTCACCGCGCTGGCCGCGCCACCGGCGGCGGTGACGGCGGCCACCGTTTCCTCCAATGGCCCGGTCCGGCGGCCGCAGACGATGACCGTGACCCCGGCCTTGCCCAGATCCTCGGCGATGGCCCGGCCGATACCGGTACCGCCCCCAGTCACGAATGCGGTCTGGCCTTGCAATGTACTCATAATCACGTCCTCTCCTGTTTGCCGGGCGCATCATCCACGCCATTGGCGCGGATGCCAAGGGCCGTGTCATGGCATTTGTCCAACAGCCCACGATGACTGTCTGAATAATGAATATTCCCGCGGCAAATGCTATCATCGCCGCAAGCCGTCGGCGGATTCCGCCGCCAAACCCGAAATTCCAAGGATGATAAAATCATGGCATTGAGCGAAACCATCAAGGCGGGGCCCGCATCGGCTGGGTTGGATCATGTCCCGGGTCATCTGGGGCTGCCTATATTTGGCAACACCTTTGCATTCTTGAAAGATCCCATCGGCTTTCATAACGGCCGGCGGCGGCAATATGGCGACGTCTACAAGGTCAGCATATTCGGCGGCCAAACGGTGGTGCTGCGCGGGGCCGACGCCCTGGAGTATGTCTTGATGGACCGGGACAAGAATTTCGCCTCCCGGCGCGGTTGGGATTTACTGGCGCGGCTGTTCCCCAACGGCCTCATGCTGCGGGATTTCGACGATCACCGCAGCCATCGCAAGATCATGCAGGTGGCCTTCAAGCAGAAGCCCATGCGCCACTATATGCTGGGCCTGAACGAAGGCATCGCCAACTCCATGCGGAACTGGGCGCCGTCGTCCCGGTTTGAATTCTATCCGGCGATCAAGAACCTGACGTTGCAGCTCGGCGCCTCGGTCTTTCTGGGGCTGCAAATGGGCGATGAGGCGGCACGGGTGAACCAGGCTTTCATGGACGAAGTCGCGGCCGCGGTCGCCGTGCTGCGCCGGCCCTGGCCGTTCACCCCGATGCGCCGGGGCGTCAAGGCGCGGGCCTTTCTGCTGGACTATTTCCGCGACATTATCCCGGCCCGGCGGTCGGGGGACGGGGATGATATGTTCAGCCAGTTCTGCCGGGCGGAATCGGATGATGGCGCCTTTTTCACCGATGACGAGATCGTCGACCATTTGAATTTCCTGCTGATGGCGGCGCACGACACCACGACATCGGCCCTGTCGACGATGATCTGGGCCCTGGCGCAATATCCCGATTGGCAGGATGCGGCGCGGGCGGAGATTCTGGCCGTCGGGACGGAACAACTGGACTTTGATGACCAGGATAAACTGGAAGTGACCGAACGGGTGTTCAAGGAGGCCTTGCGCTTCCGCCCGCCGGTGATGTTCATACCGCGCTTTGCCGAACGGCCCTTCGAATTCGGCGGCTACGAGATCCCCGGCGAGACGTCGATCTCGGTCAGCCCGGTTTTGGTCGGCATGTCGGAAAGCCTGTGGACCCAGCCAACGCTGTTTGATCCGGACCGTTTCTCCGACAACCGGGCCGAGGACCGCCGCCACCGCTTCGCCTGGTCGCCGTTCGGCGGCGGGGCCCATAAATGCATCGGCATGCATTTCGCCCTCATGCAGGTGCGCGCCTTCGTATTTCAGTTTTTGCGGAAATACCAGATCACCCTGTCCGAAGGCTATCAATCCCGCTGGCAGGCGCTGCCCATACCCAAGCCCAAGGACGGCCTGCCCATCGTCCTCAGCCGGCGATAGCCCCCGCCATGACCGCCGCGCCGCGCCGTTTGCTCGGTTTTCTACTGTCGGTGCTGGTCGCGGTGGTGGCGTTCGAGGCGCGGGCGGAGGAACCCTGCCGCCGGCCCGGCACGCCGCTGGAAGCCAAGGCGTTGGCGGAAAAGGCCGCCGATCATATGGCCGAGGTGGGCCCGGACCGGGCCTTTGCCGATTTCATGTCGCCATCGGGCGGTTTCGTGCCTTTTGACCTCTACGTGTTCGTCTTCGACCGCAGGGGCGTTTTGTGGGCCAATGGCCGCTTCCCCGGACTGGTCGGCGGCACCATCGCCGGCGGCCTGGGCGGCGGCGGAGGGGACGGCATGACGGGGGCCATGCGGCGCGCGGACAAGGACGGCTCGGCCTGGGTCGAATATCTTTGGTACAATCCCTGCACCGGCAAGCGCATGCCGAAATCCAGCCACATCATCAAGGCCGGACCGTTTTTTGTCGGCGTCGGAGCCTATGGCAAACTAAGCGTATAATAAAAAACGGGCGGAGGAAATTAGCCGTGGAGGAGGTTCGGCATCTGGACAGATTGGGCTGGCGCGCGAAGATCGGCGTGGTAACGCCGGCCACCAACACCATCGTGGAGCCGGAATTCCATTTCATGGCGCCGCGTGGCGTGACCAACCACACCTCCCGGTTTCTGATCCCCAACATGGCCCTGAACAGCAACGAGGATTTCGAGAAACTGGTTGTCGAGATCAAGTCGACCCTGGATGACGCCATCGACGGCCTGACGCCGGCGGGGGTGGACCACATTATCATCGGCATTTCCGCCGAGTCGTTCTGGGACGGCGCGAAGGGCGCGGAAATCCTGCAACGGCGCCTGGAAGCCAGGGCGGGCTGTAACCTGACGTTGGGCTCCGCCGCCGCCCGCGCCGCGCTCGATGCCGTGGGCGCCAAGCGCCTGGGCGTGGTCACCCCCTATTGGCCGGTGGCGGATGAGCGGGTGCGGCAATATTTCGGCGAATGCGGCTTTGACGTCGTCGCCCTGAAAGGCCTGGCGGCCAACAGCCCCGTGAACATCGCCGAGCAGAGCGAGGGGACCCTGCGCCGGGCCTTACAGGAGGTGAACAAACCGGATGTGGACACCATCATTCAGGTGGGCACCAATCTCGGCATGGCGCGGCTGGCGGGCGAGGCGGAGCGCTGGCTCGACAAGCCGGTGATCGCCATCAACACCGCGCTCTATTGGCACGCCTTGCGCCAGAACGGCATCAACGACAAAATCCCCGGCTGGGGCCGCTTAATGATGGAATTTTGAGATATGGATTATGGTATTTTCGACCATCTGGACTGGGGCCAGGATGACCTGGCGGCCCATTACGAGGACCGTTTGCGCCTGATCGAGACCTATGACAGGGCGGGATTCTACGCCTATCATCTGGCCGAACATCACGCCACGCCACTGGGCACGGCGCCCTCGCCCGGAATTTTTCTCTCCGCCGTCGCACAGCGCACCAAGCGTCTGCGGTTCGGCCCCCTGGTCTATTGTCTGCCCTTGTATCCGCCCATCCGCCTGTGGGAGGAAATCTGCATGCTTGACCAACTGAGCAACGGCCGCCTGGAACTGGGCGTGGGCCGGGGCATCTCACCCATCGAGGTCGCCTACTTTGGCCTGGATCACGAGATCGCGCCGGCCATGTACCAAGAAGCTTTGGACTTGATACTTGCCGGCATGCAAGGCGGCGAGTTGAATTTCGCCGGCGAGCATTACCAGGTCAGCGAGATGCCTCTGACGCTTTGGCCGAAGCAAAAGCCTCATCCGCCCCTGTGGTACGGATTGTCCCGGCCCGACAGCACGGTCTGGGCGGCGCAAAATGCGGTCAACATCATCACCAACCGGGACGAGGCCGGCAGCCGCCAGATCACCGACCGCTATCGCCAGGAGTGGCGGGCCCTGGGCCACGATGACGGTACCCTGCCCCGCATAGGCATGAGCCGCCATATCGTTATTGGCGAAACCGAGGCAGAGGCCCTGGCCATCGCCCGGCGGGCCTACAAGGTCTGGCGCCACAGTTTTTATGTGCTGTGGGACCGCCACGGCATGAAACCCATCAACGTGCATTTCCCTGACGAATTGGATGAACTGATCACCATGGGTCAGGCCATCATCGGCACCGCAGACCGGGTCGGCGAGGAAATCCACCGCCAGTCGGAAGCCAGCGGCATCAACTATTTCCTCTGCCGCTTCGCCTTCGGCGATATGAGCCATGACGAATGCAAACAATCCGTCGACCTGTTCACCCGGCACATCGGACCGGCTTGAGACAATTGGAATGATGGTAACAAAGGTGAACCTGACATTGTGCCAATCACCCTGTAGCATCCGCACCCGTAAACTCGCAATCAAACGCCGGTGGACGGCGATAGGAAGGAAAGGCCATCAATGACCGTAACACACATGGTACTCGTGGCGTTGAAGAGCGACGTCAGTGACGAGCAGATTCAAGAGACCATCAAGGAAATTAATGGCCTGAAGGGCCAGATCCCCGGCCTGTTGTCGGTGAGCGCCGGGCCGAATTTCACGGACCGGGCCGGCGAATATACTTTCGGCGCCGTAATGATCTTGGATGACAGGGCGGCCCTGGACGGCTATGGCCCACACCCCGCCCATCAGGCCGTGGCCGGCAAACTGGGTGGACTGGCGAACGGCCTGATGGCGCTCGACTTCGAGAGCTGAATTATACCAAAGGTCATTGATAGTGACCCTTTGGTATTAGACCCCCCTACCACTGCTCCCAATGGGTGATCTCGCCGATGGGCGGGCGTTTGGCGGGTTTGAATTCGGTGCCGAGTGTATAGGCCACGGGCAGCAGGGCGACCTGCATGAAGTCGTCGGGAATGCCCAGCAATTCCGCCGCTTCCTTTTCGTGCGCCAGATGCAGCGTGGTCAGGACGGTGCCCAGGCCGCGGGCGCGGAGGGCCAGTTGAAAACTCCAAATGGCCGGAAAGATCGATCCCATGACGCCGGCCCAGGCGGCGCGCGGCGGGCTGTCGGACATATGCCCCACGTTGATGCAGGGGATCACATGCACCGGCACGTCCGCCAATTTGTCAGCAAGATACAGCGCGGAGTCGATGACCCGCGTGGTCTGGCCGCCGTCGTCCATCAGGGCGGCGTCCTTTTCGGCCTGGTTCAAATAGGCCATGGCGCCGCGGTGGTACATATCCCCCAGGGCGGCGCGTTTGCCGGCCTCGGTAACCACGATCCAGGACCAGCCCTGCCGGTTCGACCCGGTCGGAGCCTGTTGCGAGAGATCCAGACATTCGTTGATCACCTCCCCTGGCACGGGCCGTTCCAGGTCCAGGCGCTTGCGCACGGCGCGCGTGGTGGAGAGCAGGGCATCGGTTACGGAAAGATCATATACGGTCATGGCGTCCACCGTTGTTTACATTGGAGAGGGCGGAAGAAGCTATCACGCCGCCCGGACGGGGAACAGGCCGGACCTGCCGGCCATGGGCCGGTGCATTTCCAATGCAGTCTGAACCACCCGCTCCCCTTTCCCGTCCACTCACGAGGGTACCATTAATGGGTGGACGGGAAGGGGGAGCGGTTACTCTTAAGGTCATCGAATACATACAGTCTCTCCAATTTCTAGCGCCTTTGCGCCGTTCTTACGGTCAAACCGGGACTAAATTGTAAAATTTCGGACGGGTGCGCCACGGTTCGGGTAAGAGAGATAAAACACCGGGCCAGCACGATTTTTGATATCCCGTCACCGTCAATTCTTTATCATTGCCGGACTTCACGGGTCGGGCGGAGGTCTCGCCGCCCGGTATTTTGTCCCCGAGCCGCCTCTCGTCTGCCGCCCCGCGATCACCTTCCCGTGTCGCGGCCTTCCAATCCGGCAAACAGTACGCGACACTCATGGCGGGCCGGCACATTCGCATTAAATTGAAATCCATCGTGAATCCAACAACTGGCAGATACGGGATTTTCCTCCGCTGGATTTTGCCAGTGGCCGGCGCCGTGGCGGCGGT
>JAYGEB010000308.1:0-10676 GCA_046582595.1 Alphaproteobacteria bacterium
CTACGCCCCGGAGCTGAACCCGGTCGAGAACGTCTGGCAATACCTGCGCCAGAACAAACTCGCACACCGCGTCTTCCAAACCTACGAAGAGATCGTCGATGCCTGCTGCGAGGCCTGGGCCGATTTCACCGCCACGCCCGATAGAATCGCCTCCATAACGCGACGCGAATGGGCAAACGTGTCATGACTTATGACGTCTGGTATTAGACCCATTACTAATCCTTTCCGCGCTCTGATAATTGCCGGTTTCAAGAATCAAATATCCGCCGATAGCGAGCAACGAAACACATTTCTCGATTAGGTCTCGAGGGTCATCGACGTGTTCGATAACATCCCATAACGTTATCGCATCGTATTTCTGATTAACATCAATGTCGTCCACCGTGCCTGAAATTATCTGAACTCCGCTTTCGTTCTGGTGGTTTTGCTCGGCGGCGGGGTCCAGTCCCACGGCCTTCCATCCCCCGGCACTCGCAACCTGCAAGAATGCTCCATCACCCGCGCCAATATCTAAAATTGAACCCGGAGCGCCCACAAGGGTTTCTACAAACTCAAGCTCCATACAAGCAATTTTTTTTCGCAGGACAGGGTCGAAATAGCTATTGGGATCCTTGTTTTGATAGTTTTCCTGAAAATATTCCCTACTTTCTTGCCTGGTTCGCGAAACCGGCCACTGCCATGCAAATTTGCATAGTCGGCATTCTATTATCCCAATTTCAATTTCCCTTGATCCGACATCATGCGCCTTGGCCTGGAATTGCCGTAATTCGTGGGTGTTGCAATGCGGGCAGATATGGCCATTTGGAATAAATTCGGTCGGAAGCTGATGTGCGGTGGCTGGCGACATGGATTCAATTCCCTGGGAATCGGGGCTCTTCGGTATTTGCCATCAATCGTCGCGCGGCGGCGCAAGGGAAACTAGCTGGCGCGTGTAGAGGCCGTACCGGAGCAGGCCATGGATTCCCGACATGCTGCGGAGATGGCTTTTCCATGCGGCGGACATAACGCCGCGGTAACGGTAATGTTCCGAGAGATTATGATGGGCCGCCGATAATTTTTTTCGCAGCTTGTGGCGAAGCGACCGCAGCATGTCAAAATCCAGCATGCGGTTCAACATTATGGCATGCGCTTCGACATAGGCGTCGCTGTCGGATACCGAATTGGCCGTATCGTGAATAATGAAAGTCGGCTCCGGAGCAAATGAGATTTTACGCGTAAGCGCCAGATGAATAGCCAAGTAGGTCCATTCGAAATACTGGAAATCAAACTCGAAATACTCCGGTCCAACGGTTTCCGTTTTGAATAGGGCGCTACAGCTTGCGAGCCAGTTCAAGTCCAACGAGGCATATGCGGGGTCATCCGCGATGGCCTCGGCATCGCCCCAGACAAGTTGCTTTTTATCGGCGACAACGCGCCATCCATTGCCAACCACGACATCGACTTCCGGCCGAGTTTCGAAATGCCGGTACCTGATCGCCAACGCGTCGGGCAGATACTCGTCGTCATCATCAAAAAATTCATAGTACGGGGTATCAACCTGCTTCCGGCCTTCAAATCGGGCGCCGGCGACACCGGGCGGCGTGATTTGATGAAAACGGATATCCCGCCTTTGGCGTAGTTGCCGAATGATGTCCGGATCATATTTGTCGCCGTTCACGACCACCAACGGAACCAACTCCACCCCGGTCTGGCCGAGCAGGCTGGTGATCGCCCGCTCCAATTCCGCCTGCCGGACAGCTAAAGTCGGTATGATTATCGTGAATTTGCAGTTCATTTTACATTCTGCGAACGGGAAAATCCAGATTGCACATACTTATCCAATTTGGAGAACGGTTTACAAAACAAGTGTTAACGGACAAGTTCCATCGTATCAAATTATTCCGTGAGTGGGCTGGATCCAGGATTTCGAACTGTAAGTTAAAGTGTATTCCACCCCGGAGCGGAATACCAACCGCCCTAACCGCCGGATTTGACCGTCTCGTTGAGGGCGTTCAAATGGGCTTCCTCGATCCCCAAAGAACGCAGGGAGGCGATGGTATTGGCGAGATAATCGCGGCAGGGGCCGCGCTCGCCGATGGGGCGGGCGATGTGGTCGATGGTTTGCGCCGCCGTCAAATCGCCGGCGAATTGCCGGCTCGCCCGGTTGACCGTGAAGGTCAGGGCGCTGATGGGACCGCCCCCGGTTTCAACGTTGCCTTCGCCATCAAGCTCCAATGACACCCAGGTGGGCCGGTAGATATCGGTCCACATTTCCCGCTCCCAGATTAATTCCAAGGCCCGCTCCCGGCCGGCGCCGGCGATTTTAAAGGCCATGCCGTCACAGACCCCGCCGGGCAATAATCCCAAGGCGAGACCGGGACAATCCGGCGTGCCGCGGGCCAGCGCGGTCCAGACGCACATCTCCCGCCGCCAGCCCAACAGCCGCGCCGGCCTGGCCGCCACATGAGGGAACCTTGCATCCCACATCAGGCTGCCATAGCCAAACAGCCAAAAAGCCGCCAGCTCCCCCACCAGATCCCCTGGCCCCGCAGCCATCGCCGCTTCGCGGGACCGCCTGCGCGCATCTTCGCTCAAGGGCGCGAAAGGTTCGGTGAAACTTCGCATGGCGAACCCTAGTCCAAGGGCGCGTGCGGCCGGGCGCCCGGCACCAGGACGCCGCCGAGGTCGCCGATCGCCGTGCCGCCGAAACGCTCGGCGAAGCAATCCGGCAGGGGCCGGTCGCCGGGGCAGGACAGCCACAGGCGCAACAGATGCCGCCGCTCGGCCGGCTCCGCATGATCCCGGAACCCGGTCCGGTCATGCAGCAAGGCATGATTATAGACAAACTGCATATCGCCGGGCGCCAGGCGCATGGAGAGGTGCAGGCGCGGATCATTGGCCAGATCGTCATACATATCCAGTGCCTCCACATGGCGAGGGGTCAGGCGCGGGGCCGCTTCGAAGCGCTGGGCGCTGTCGATATATTGCCGTTGATAGATCGAGGTCAGATGCCCTTCATGCCAGTTGAACACGGGGATCTGAAAATACGGTTTCTGCCCCCGGTCCACCTCGCCGCGCCGGTCGGTCGCCAGGGGCTCGAACAAATAGGGCAACAGATCGGGGCGCCGGCAGAGCATTTCATTGAAAATCGTCACCGCGCTGACCAACAGGGAGCGGCCGCCCTCGGCCGCGTCCTTCAGGCACAGCAGGCCGACGACATCGCAGGAATCGGTGTGGAAAGACTGCCTCTCGGCGGTCTGATAGATACGGACATTCATATCGCCGCTGTTGGCGCCAATATCGCGCACGTGGCCCAGCAGATGTCCCGCCCCGTTTTGCGAACGGGCCTGGCCCAGATGGGCGCCGACGCCAAAAAATATCGCCGCCGCCAGTTCCCGTCCGTAATCCGCCACCGGCAGACCGCGCAGCAGGCCAAAACCAATGCCCCGCAGCAATTGCTCCCGAAGGCTGGCAAGACGCCCCTCCAGGGTGGGCAGAACGAAATCAGGAGCGGCAATTTCGGCGATATCCAGGCCCCGGTCCAGACAGCCCTTGGCCGCCGCCGCCAGCTCGGCGATTTCGCCGGCAGCCAAGAATTCGAGCCATTGCTCCGGCCGCGCGGCCAATTCGGAGCCAAGCCAGGCCGCCGGAATGTTTTGGGTGGGAGGGAGCGCTGGCATCGGATCAGCGCGCGAATTCCACGCCGAAGGTGCCCAGATCGGCGAAGTCCTTATGGGGCAAGGCGGCGCGGCTTTCCTTCATGGCATCGCCATCGTAAGAGGCGGTGAGTTCCTTGAGCCTGGGATAGACCTCGGTCGAGAACAGGGTCATGGAGCGCCTTGTTTGATCGGAGGTCAGATGACCGGCTTGCCCCATGATCAGCAAATGCCCGAAGCCGCCGCAATATTCGTAGAACGCCTTGATTTGTTCATACACCTGGTCCGGCGTGCCGCAGAACATATTGCCCCGCGCCATCTGATTGTCGAGAGTGGGCCGCAGCGGCAGGCCGGCGCCGCCGATGCTGCCCTGGGCAATTTTCGCGGCCACCGCCGGCGGGTGATATCCCGGCGGATTGCTGTATTCCACGGGCACCTTGTTCGACGTCATGTACCACAGCAAGGCTTCACCACCCGACTTGGCCTCCCTTTCGTCATCGGCCACATAGACCAGGGCGCAATAAGCCAACCGGTCGAGCGGCGCATCCTTGCCGTGGCGGGCGAGATAGCTATCTCTGTAGCCATCGAATATCGGCCGGGTACCCGGATAGCCGGCCAGGAAAACGGCGCCGACATATTCGTGTTCGGCCACCGGCACCGCCGTGCCGGCGCCGCCGATGGTCACCCATACGGGCGGATGGGGCTGTTGGTAGGGCCGGGGCCAGATATTGACCTGACGGGCATGAAACCAGCGCCCTTCGAAGTTGAAGGGACCGTCATGGCTGGTCCAGGCCTTGATGATCAGATCGTGGGCCTCCCACATCCGCTCGGTGCCGCGGTAGGGCATGACATTGGCGGGGGCGCTCTCGTAGGGCACGCCGCGCACGAAGCCGCATTCCAGCCGGCCGCGCGAAATGACGTCGATCATGGCCATTTCCTCCGCCGTGCGGACGGGCCGGGGCAGATTGGACAACGGATTGCCCAGCACCAGAATGCGCGCGGTCTTGCTTTCCCGGGCCAGAATACCGGCGATGATGGCGACCGAGGGCACCACGCAGGTCGCCGTCTGATGATGCTCGTTCAGCATGATCTCAAGGCCAAGTTCTTCGGCCATCAGCCACATATCCAGGAATTGGTGATAATTATCGGCGCCCGTTTCGGGATCATAATGTTTATTGGGCAGGTTAACCCGGATGGAACGATAGCTGTCCTGATCGGGCAATTGCGGATAGGCGTCCTCGGTAAAGAACCAGGCTTTCATGACACGGAACCTCCACTATTCTGTTTTTTTATTTTGCGAAAGCGATGACATGCTCCACGAACGCCTCGGGCTGTTCGGCCTGCGGCGCGTGTCCGGCCTCGGGAATAACGATCATCTCGGCGCCCGGGATCATGGCGCAAAAGGCCCGGCCATAGTCCGGCGTCACCAGACCGTCGTTTTCGCCCCAGAGCAACAATGTCGGCACGTCGATGCGGTGCAACCGGCCGGGCAGTTTCGGATTATGCATGTAGGGTTGCCAGGTATAGAGGCCCAGCGCGACCCGGTTCGATTGCACGATTTCCAATTCGGCATCGGACATTTGGCCGGGATTGGGGGCCTTGGCGGGGTCATGCCACATCAAGCGGGAAAGCTCTTCTGGCGGGCTGGCGAAAACATCGGCGATATCGCGGTCCTCGCGGCCGCCAACCTTGACGCCGACTGAATCGACCAAAATCAACTTCGATATGCGCCGGGTCGACATCACCGCAAGTTCCGCCGCCGCCCAGCCGCCAAAGGAAAAGCCCATCATGATGGCGTCGTCGAGATCGAACGCATCCATCAAATCGAGATACAGAAATACCAAATCCTGCAGACCATCGAAATGGCCGGGGATGGCCGAACCCGCGAAACCGGGGTGAACGGGTGCTATAATTTCAAAATTTTCCGCCAGTTTGTCGGCAAAGGGCATCGCCGCGACGGGACCGCCGCCGCCATGAAGCATGAACAATTGCGGCCCCGTCCCCTGGCGGAAAACATCAACCGCCGCGCCCGGCAATTCAATCTTCGTGGTCGTTCCAGCCATTTTTCCCGAGGCCCTCCAACACAATAATTCAGACCGCTTGGCACCCTCAAGAGAGGAACGCGCGGGCCGGTTTCAAGGCGCATGGTGGAATTTGGCCAATTGCGTCCCTTGCCAAGGCGCCGCGCCCGCACGCGATCCCTATGGGTTCAAACGTGACCCTAGCACAATTTTCGGACCGCAAATTCACCCTGCCGCCGATAAAATCAGCCGGCGTTGACAAGACTTCCGTCAATCAGCGAAATCGGCGTAAACCCCGGCAAACGTGTCGGGCCGTGGGATGGCGGCTACATATTGCGCCGGTACTGCCCGCCCACCTCGAACAAGGCATCGGTAATCTGCCCCAGGGAACAGACCCGGACCGCATCGACCAGAACGGCGAAGACGTTGCCGTCATCGCGGGCGGCCCGTTTCAGGCGTTCCAGCATGGCGGGGGCCGCCTTGGCATGGCGTTTGTGAAAAGCGGCCAGACGCCGCAACTGCGATTTCTTTTCCCGTTCCGATGAGCGGGCCAATTCCAAGGTTGAATTTTCAGGTGGCGGCGCGGGATTGATGAAGGTGTTGACGCCAATGATGGGATAGCTGCCGTCATGCTTCAGGGTTTCATAGTACAGGCTCTCGTCCTGGATCTTGCCGCGCTGATAGCCCGTCTCCATGGCGCCCAGGACGCCGCCGCGATCCGAGATGCGCTCGAATTCCCGCAGCACCGCCTCTTCGACCAGGTCGGTCAACTCCTCGATAATGAAGGAGCCCTGGTTTGGGTTCTCGTTCTTCGCCAGGCCCCATTCCCTGCCGATGATCAACTGGATCGCCATGGCCCGGCGCACGCTCTCTTCCGACGGCGTGGTGATGGCCTCGTCATAGGCGTTGGTGTGCAGGCTGTTGGTGTTGTCATAACTGGCGACCAGCGCCTGCAAGGTGGTGCGGATATCGTTGAAGGCGAATTCCTGGGCATGCAGGGAGCGGCCCGAGGTTTGCGTGTGATATTTCAGTTTCTGGCTGCGTTCGCCGGCGCCGTAGCGGTCCCGCATGGTCACCGCCCAGATGCGCCGGGCCACCCGGCCCAGCACGGTATATTCGGGGTCCATGCCGGCGGAAAAGAAAAAGGACAAGTTGGGCGCGAAATCATCCACCTTCATGCCGCGCGCCAGATAGCTCTCCACATAAGTGAAGCCGTTGGCCATGGTGAAGGCCAGTTGCGAGATCGGGTTGGCCCCGGCCTCGGCGATGTGATAGCCGGAAATGGAAACGGAATAGAAGTTGCCGACCCGGTTTTGGACGAAGTATTCCTGGATGTCGCCCATCACCTTGAGGCTGAATTCGGTCGAGAACAGGCAGGTATTCTGGCCCTGATCCTCTTTCAGAATATCCGCCTGCACGGTGCCGCGCACATTCTCATGCACCCAGGCGCGCAGTTTCGCCAATTCCTTTGCGCTGGCCTTGCGCCCCTTGTCCTGTTCGAAGTCCGCCAGGCGCTGGTCCATGGCGGTGTTCAGGAACATGGCCAATATGGTTGGCGCCGGGCCGTTG
Organism: Alphaproteobacteria bacterium; assembly: GCA_046582595.1. Taxonomy (GTDB): domain Bacteria; phylum Pseudomonadota; class Alphaproteobacteria. The sequence continues at coordinate 7,226 of JAYGEB010000308.1, forward strand.
ATGGTCATGGAGACGGAGGTCGTGGGCAGGCACAAATCGAAGCCGCCGTACAACACCTTCATATCGTCAAGGGTGGCGATGGAAACGCCCGAATTGCCCACCTTGCCATAGATGTCGGGGCGCGGACCGGGATCATTGCCATACAGAGTGACGGAATCGAAGGCCGTCGACAGGCGCTTGGCCGGTGAGTCCTTGGAGACGAACTTGAAGCGCTTGTTGGTGCGGAAGGGATCGCCCTCGCCGGCGAACATGCGGGTCGGGTCCTCGCCCTCGCGGCGGAACGGAAACACCCCGGCGGTATAGGGAAAATGGCCGGGCAAATTCTCCGCCATCATCCAGCGCAGCAACTCGCCCTCGTCCTCATAACGCGGCAGCGCCACCTTGGGGATGGCCGTGCCGCAAATGGTGGTGGTGGTCAGACGGCTGCGGATTTCCTTGCCGCGCACCATTGTGACCAATTCCTCCGCCCCGTAGGCCGCCTTGATTTTGGGCCAGGCCGCCAGCAGGGCGACGCCCTCGCCGCCGATGGCTTTGGCGCGTTCGCCTGCCAGCTTTTCCATGCGGCCAAGCTGGGCTTGCGGGGCCCCCGCCTTGGCCAGCATATCGCGGGACGCCAGCAATTGCTGCCGCTCCCGCGCCGCGCCCGCACGCCGTGCCGTTAGCCGATGATAATCCCGAATGCCGCGCGCGATATCGGCCAGATACTGGATCCGGTCCGCCGGCACGATGAAGTCGTGGCGGGAGGAGACCCGGTCCGGGTTTTCGGGCAGGGTGGAGGTCCATTGCGCCAGGCCGCGTTCTCGCAAGCCATCGAGGATGCCGTGATACAGCGCCGTGACGCCATCATCGTTGAACTTTGAGGCAATGGTGCCGTAGACGGGCATCTCGGCCAGGGGCGTGGTGAACAATTCGTGGTTGCGCTGGTATTGTTTGCGCACATCGCGGAAGGCGTCCCTGGCCCCCTTGCGGTCGAACTTGTTGAGCGCCACCAGATCGGCGAAATCCAGCATGTCGATCTTTTCCAACTGGCTGGCCGCGCCATATTCCGGCGTCATGGCGTAGACCGTCATATCCACGAACGGCACGATGGCCGCATCGCCCTGGCCAATGCCCGAGGTCTCCACCAAAACCACGTCATACCCGGCGGCCTTGCAGGCCGCGATGGCGCCCGGCAGACAGGCCGCCAATTCGCTGCCCGAGCCGCGCGTCGCCAACGAGCGCAAATAGACCGAGCCCTTGCCGGCGAATTGGCCGATGGCGTTCATGCGGATGCGGTCGCCCAGCAGGGCGCCGCCGGATTTCCGGCGCGAGGGATCAACCGCGATGATGGCGATCTTCATATCCGGCTGGTCCGTGCGCAGGCGGCGCACCAGCTCGTCCGTCAACGAAGACTTGCCGGCCCCGCCGGTCCCCGTGATGCCGACCACGGGGACGGCGCCGCGTTTCCTGGCCAGGGCCGACAATTCCCTGGCAAGGGTCTTGGAAAGGCTGCCGGCTTCCAGGCCCGTGATCAGGCGCGCCAGGGCGCCGCGGTCCCCCTGCTTCAGCTTGGCAAGGGATTTGGGCATTTTCCGGGTCAGATCGAAATCGGCCCGCTTGACCAGATCCGCGATCATGCCGGGCAGGCCCATGGCCTGGCCGTCTTCCGGCGTATAGATGCGGCAAACGCCGTATTTGTGCAGGGCACGGACTTCCTCCGGGACGATCACCCCGCCGCCGCCGCCAAACACCTTGATATGGCCGGCGCCGCGTTGCCGCAACAGATCGATCATATATTGGAAAAATTCGATATGACCGCCCTGGTAGGATGAGATGGCGATGGCCTGGACATCCTCGTCGATCGCGGCCGAGATAATCTCCTCGACCGAGCGGTTGTGACCCAGATGGATGACCTCCGCGCCGGCCGCCTGGATCATCCGGCGCATCACATTGATGGCGGCGTCGTGGCCGTCGAACAAAGCGGTCGCGGTCACGAAGCGCAAATTGTTCTTCAGACGCAGGCCCTTCTTGGCCGTCGCGCCCGCCCTTTTTGCCGGCGCGCCGTTGGCGGACTTCGCCGTATCACCCGCGACAACACTCATACCGTCCACCGCATTTTCTCCGCTGCAAATTTGCCTTGTTCCTTCATAACATGTCCCAAGTGTTCAATGCACGCCTAGATCATTTGTCCATCCCGAAGTAAACTGCCGTTGATTATTCGCCAGCACGAGGACAGGCAGATGGCAGAGATCGCCAAGGTCAATCCAGCAAGGCAGCCACTGGACGGCGGCGTGGAGACATCCACCCGCGCCCATGGCCAATATCCGCGCACCCGCATGCGGCGCAACCGCCGGGACGATTGGAACCGGCGCCTGGTCTCCGAAAACGCCCTGAGCGTCAATGATCTGATCTGGCCCCTGTTCGTCCACTACCATGACGAGCCGCTTGCCGTGCCGTCCATGCCGGGGGTTTTCCGCCTCGGGATCAAGGGCGCCGTCGATGCGGCCAAACAGGCGGCCGATCTGGGCATCCCGGTGATCGCGGTGTTCCCGGCGGTCGAACCGGCCCTGAAGGATGCCGAGGGCAGCGAAGCCATAAATCCCGACAACATCGTCTGCCGCTCCGTCCGCGCCATCGCCGATGCGGTGCCCGATATCGGCATCATGTGCGATGCCGCCCTTGATCCCTTCACCTCGCACGGACATGACGGCCTGATCCGGGACGATTACGTGGTCAACGATGAAACCGTCGACGTGCTCTGCCAACAGGCGCTGATCCAGGCCCAGGCGGGCAGTAATATCATTTCACCCTCCGACATGATGGATGGCCGCATCGGCGCCATCCGCGATTGCCTGGACGGCAATGGTTTCGAGCATGTGCGGATCATGGCCTATTCGGCTAAATACGCCTCGGCCTTTTACGGGCCCTTCCGCGACGCCGTGAGCTCGGGCACCTACCTGGGCAAGGCCGACAAGAAGACCTATCAGATGGACCCCGGCAATTCCGACGAGGCGATGCGGGAGATCGCCCTGGACATCGCCGAGGGGGCGGACATGGTGATGGTCAAGCCGGGCATGCCCTACCTCGATATCGTGCGCCGGGTAAAGGAAGAGTTCGGCGTGCCCACGTTCGCCTATCAGGTCAGCGGCGAATATTCCATGCTGGTCGGCGCGGCGGAGCGCGGCTGGCTGGACGGCGAACGGGTCATGATGGAAAGCCTGCTGGGCTTCAAGCGCGCCGGCGCCGACGGCATCCTGACCTATTTCGCGGCCAGGGCGGCCAAATTGTTGCGCGGCGGCTAGGCCAATTTTCAATAAATCGAGGTCGCTTTCGCGTAAGCGGGGTAAAAGTCCGGGCGGCCATAAAATTGCCAACGCCGGCAGGGATCAATTTTGTCATCCTCGCGAAAGCGGGGATCCAGATTTATCCATGTATTCAGGCGTTTTTTGTGTTTCCCTGGATCCCCGCTTTC
>JAYGEB010000329.1:0-3786 GCA_046582595.1 Alphaproteobacteria bacterium
TTGGTTGGGAACCCAGGATTCGAACCTGGACTTACGGAGTCAGAGTCCGCTGTCCTACCATTAGACGAGTCCCCAGCATGAGTGATGGGGCAACCTATGAAGCGGCCACGGCGATGTCAACCAGAGCCCGCCGGTTACATCTTGGCCCATCCGCCTGTTGCCAGGATGGCGCCAAGGGGGCAAGGTAGGGCAAAAGAATTGTCACAATTCATTTTGGGGCCAAGGGGCGGTGGCGGAACGAAACGAAAGAAATCGGGGGCGCGGCGGTGGGCCGTGGGACGGCGCGGCGCGGCATATCTATGCCGCCATTGACCTGGGCACCAACAATTGCCGTCTGCTGGTCGCCCGCCCGGCGGCGGAGGGTTTTCGCGTGGTCGACGCCTTTTCCCGCATCGTCCGCCTGGGCGAAGGGGTCGATGGCTCCCACCGCCTCTCGCAAGAGGCCATGGACCGCACCATCGCCGCCCTGAAAATCTGCGCCGACAAGATGCGCCGGCGCAAGGTCACCCGCGCCCGCTGTGTCGCCACCGCCGCCTGCCGCAAGGCGGAAAATTGCGGCGACTTCTTCAAACGCGTCGATCGGGAGGCCGGGCTGTTCCTGGAGACCATAACGGCGGCGGAGGAGGCCCGCCTGGCCGTCGCCGCCTGCCGGCCCCTGTTGGCGCCCGAGGCCCGGTTCGCCCTGGTTTTCGACATCGGTGGCGGCAGCACGGAACTGATCTGGGCCCGGTGCGACGGGGAAAAAGGCATGGACCCCATCGCCCTGACCTCTCTGCCCCACGGCGTGGTCAGCCTTGCCGAACGGCATGGCGGCGGCGAATTCTCGCCAGGGCAATACGAGGCGTTGGTGCAAAAAATCGCCGGCGAACTTGGCCCTTTTGAAAGCGCCAATGACATCAACCGGCGGATCCGCGAGGGCGGGGTGCAGATGATCGGTACCTCGGGCACGGTCACCACTCTTTCGGGCGTGCATCTGGGCTTGGAAAAGTATGACCGCCAGCGGGTCGATGGCTTGTGGCTGTCCTTCGCCGACGCCCGCGCGGCGGCGGAACGGTTGCGCGCCATGAAACCGGAACAACGCGCGGCGCACCCGTGTATCGGCCAGGGCCGGGCCGACCTGGTGGTGGCGGGCTGCGCCATATTGGAGGCGATCAGGCGCACCTGGCCCACCGAACGCCTGCGGGTGGCCGACCGCGGCGTGCGCGAAGGCTTGCTGTTGTCGCTGATGAGCCGGGATCGGCCGCGGCCCGCCACGGCGGCCGCGGGCCCGGGCCAAAACGACCCGGCGCCATGACCGCGCGTTCCGGCGGCGCCGGCAAGAGCGGCAAATCGGGGGGGGGGCGGCAAATCCCGGCCCTCGGGGCGCAATCTGACGGTCCGCGTGCGCACGGCGCGGCGGCGCAAGGCCTCGTCCACCCGTTGGCTGCAACGGCAATTGAACGACCCCTACGTGGTGGCCGCTAAAAAGGACGGCTACCGCTCCCGCGCCGCCTACAAACTGCTGCAATTGGACGAGAAATTCGGCCTGCTGAAAAAAGGCCTGGTGGTGGTCGATTTGGGCGCGGCGCCCGGCGGCTGGACCCAGGTTCTGCTGCAGGCCCTCGGGCCCAGGGGCACCATACTGGCGGTCGATATCAACGAGATGGACCCGGTCGCGGGCTGCCTGAACCTGGTTGGCGATGTCACCGAGCGGGCGACGGAGGCGGCCGTCCGCAAGGCCCTGGGCCGGCCCGCCGATCTGGTCTTGAGCGACATGGCCCCGCCCGCCACGGGGCACCGGGCAACGGACCATCTGCGCATTATCGCCCTAGCCGAGGCGGCCCTGGATCTGGCCCGCGCGGTGCTGGCCCCCGGCGGCGGTTTTGTCGCCAAGGTCTGGCAGGGGGGCAGCGAAGGGGGCCTGTTGGCGGCTTTGAAGCGGGACTTCGCCCAGGTCCGCCATGCCAAGCCCGAGGCCTCCCGCGCCGGTTCGGCCGAGATGTATGTGGTGGCGACGGGCTATCGGGGCCACAAGGCGAATGCGCGGGAGGGATAGGCGCGGGCGGATATTTGCTCTATACGGGGGCACTTAACACAAGAAGAAGCCACGCCATGAGTGAAGCCATCGTCATTGAGGATTTGCAGCCCTATTTGCAACCCGCCGCCTGCGTCGATAGCGACCATCCGGCGGTGATCGAATTTGCCCACCGAGCCTGCGGCGACGGCACGGATTTGGCAAAGACGGTGCGTATTTACTACGCGGTGCGCGATGAATTCCGCTACGACCCCTACGGCGTCGATATGACGGAATTCGGCATGAAGGGCTCCACCGTGCTGGAGCGGGGCAGCGGCTTTTGCATCACCAAGGGCACCTTGATGGCGGCGGCCTGCCGGGTCATTGGCATTCCGGCGCGATTGGGTTTCGCCGATGTGCGCAACCATCTGGCCTCCAAGCGCATGATCGAATTGATGCGGACGGATCTGTTCGTCTATCACGGCTATGTGGAGATCTTTCTGGAAGGCAAATGGGTCAAGGCGACGCCGGTGTTTAACCTGAGCCTGTGCGAGAAATTCGGTACCCTGCCGCTGGAATTCGATGGCCGGACCGATTCGATTTTTCATCCCCATGATGCCGCCGGCAACAAGCACATGGAATATGTCACCGACCATGGCACCTTCGCCGATACGCCGCTGGCCGACATCAAGGCCTCCTTCATGAAGCATTATCCCGCGATGTATGGCGACGAGGGACAAACCGGCGTGCGCGGCGATATGGAAGCCGAGGCGATCGCCGATGGGAGCCGGCCCTAAGATGCGGCCAAAGGTGGCAGCCCTGGGCCGTCGCCAAAGGAAATCCGCGCCAAGCTTGCGGCGAAAATTCTTTCCTCAAGTATTCATATTCAGGGCGCAAATTGCGCCCTGTTGCTATTTTGGCCGGCGTGGCATGGTGCCCGTCAATTTGCGGAGGCAGGCGACGATATGATGATACCGGAAGCGCTGACATTCGATGATGTCCTCCTGAAACCGGCCGCGTCGGCGGTGCTGCCCAACCAGGTGACGACCCGCACCCAGGTTACCCGCGCCATCGAACTTGGCATTCCCCTGTTGTCCTCGGCCATGGATACGGTGACCGAACACCGCCTGGCCATCGCCATGGCGCAACTGGGCGGCCTGGGCGTGATCCACAAGAACCTCGGCATCGAGGAACAGGCCGAGGAAGTCCGCCGGGTGAAAAAGTTCGAGGCCGGCATGGTGGTCAATCCGGTCACCATTCACCCCGAGCAGAACCTGGACGATGCCTTGAACCTGATGCGGACCCACGGTATTTCCGGCATTCCAGTGGTGGAACCGGGTTCCGGCCGCCTGGCGGGTATTTTGACCAACCGGGATGTGCGGTTCGCCACGGACAAGAAGCAGCCGGTCAAGGAACTGATGACCCGTGAAGGCCTGGTCACCGTGCGCGAGGGCGTCGATAGCGGCGACAGCGCCGAGGCCAAGCGCCTGTTGCACAAACACCGCATTGAAAAGCTGCTGGTGGTGGACGCGAACTACAAATGTGTCGGCCTGATCACCGTCAAGGACATGGTAAAGGCCACCACCTATCCCGATGCCGCCAAGGACGAGCAAGGCCGCCTGCGCGTCGCCGCCGCCACCGGCATCGGCGCCGAAGGGTTGGCCCGGACCGAGGCTTTGATCGATGCCGGCGCCGATCTGATCATTGTCGATACCGCGCACGGCCATTCGGGCCCGGTGCTGGACAGCGTCTCGGAGATCAAAAAGTTGAGCAACTACACCCAGTTGGCGGCC
>JAYGEB010000338.1:0-4518 GCA_046582595.1 Alphaproteobacteria bacterium
AGCGTGACGACATCGAGTTTGCCGCCCGCCGGAGCCTGATGGGCGGCCGGGGGAGCGTCCAGGGTGGGGCGCCGTTGCGCAATTTCTGCCTCGGCCGCGGCCGGCGGGTCATCGGCCAGCATGGCGGCGCATTTGGCCAGGGCGTCGTCGGTCGCCCGTTGCAACGCCTTGCCCGTGTCGCCATTGGCCCTGGCGCTGCCGAACTGCATTTTCGAGATGCCGTCCACGGTTAACTTGACCAGCACGCTGACGCCGCCCCGTTCGGCTTTGTGTTCCAGAATTTCCGATGACCAGCCGCCGCCGTAACGGGCGTTGAGGTGCTGGGTGACATCGCGGGCATCCGAGGTGGCGGGCGATGCGGTCAGGCTCGCCGATTCCAGGTCGGCGGCCGTGGTGGGGCGGCGATCCACGGACAACAGGCCGGCCTCGTTCATCTGGCTGGCGAAAATCTTGTCGAACTGAGCCTTGTTCGCCTGCAGCAAATCGTCAAGCGACATCCGTCCGCGTTCGGGATTTTGATCGTTCATGGCCTAGCTCCGCATGCCTTCGGGTGAAATCAGGATATTGAGATACCGATCGACGGCGCCAACATGGCCCGGATGGATGAGGGTTGTCGAATCCGTCTGGGTAATGACAGCCGGTCCCACCAGGCGATTGCCGGCGCGGAGAAGTTTGCGGTCATAAATGTTCGCATTTAGAAAGCCGCCATCGAAATAGACCCGGTGTTGTTCAACCACCGCCGCCGAGGCGTCCGGGCCCTCCAGCTCGAAACTCGGCAATTGCACTTTTTCCACCTGCCCGGCGCCAACCGCGCGTAGATTTACCAATTCGACCGGTTGGTCCAGGCGGAAGCCGTATAGCTTTTCATGCGCCGCGCCGAAGCGGGCCTCTAGATCGGTCAGGCCGCCATTGCTCAAACTTTCCGGATTGACGTGGAGGGCGAATTCATAGCCTTGGCGGAGATAACGCACGTCGGCCTGATACTGGAGGTCCTGCCGTCCCTCCTCGATACCCTCCTCGCGCAGCCAGGCGCGCGCCTCGTGGCCCAGGCGGCCATAAATTTCAATCAATTGGCTGCTATCGATGTCGCTGACGTTGCGCACATAAGTTTGGGCGAATTCGTTTTTCACGTCGGAATAAAGAAAACCCAGAGCCGACAGCACGCCCGGCGTCGGCGGCACGATGACCGGAAAACAATTGCCCAATATGGCCATGGCGTTGCCGTGCAAGGGCCCCGCGCCGCCGAACGCCACCAGGGCAAAATCCCGCAGGTCCAGACCCTTTTGCACAGAGACCAGGCGCAGCGCGCCGAACATGTTTTCGTTGACGATGTCCAGAATACCCTGGGCGGCCTGGTGTAGTTCCAGGCCCAGGGCGCGGGCGATCTTGCCCACGGCGTCTTCCGCCGCCTTCACATCCAGGCTCATCTGACCATCCAGCAAGCGGGGCGGCAATCGCCCCAGCAGCAGGTTGGCGTCGGTAACGGTGGGTTGTTCGCCGCCCCGGCCGTAACTGGCCGGGCCGGGCGCGGCCCCCGCGCTCTCCGGCCCCACGCGCAGGGCGCCGGTCATGGGCACATGGGCGATCGAGCCGCCCCCCGCGCCCACGGAGTGAACCTCCACCGAAGGCACCTTGATGGGGTAATAGCCCAACGATGTCTGCCGTGAAATCAGCGGCCGGCCGTTCTGGATCAACGAAACATCGGTGGAGGTTCCGCCCATATCGAACCCCAGGGCATCCTCGTGGCCGGCCAGGGTGGCCAGAAACGCCGCCCCCGACACACCGCCCGCCGGGCCCGACAGCATGGTATGCACGGGCGAGATGGAGGCCCGTTGCACGGACATCAAACCGCCGTCCGAGCGGACGATGTTCACATGCGGCGAAAACTGAATGGCTTTCAGTTTTTCCTCGAAATTGGCCAGATAGCGCCGCATGGACGGCCCCACATAGGCGTTCATCACGGTGACCAGGGTGCGTTCGTACTCGCGGAATTCAGGCAGAATGTCGGACGAGAGCGAGATCGGCACATCCGTCCCGGTCTCCTCGATGATTGTGCGCAGGCGCCGTTCATGATCCGGGTTGGCATAGGAATGCAGCAACGAGACGGTAATTGATTCCACGCCCGCCTCGACCAGTTCCCGCGCCGCCTGGCGCGCGGCGTTCTCGTCAAGCGGGGTGAGCACTTCGCCATGGGCGTTCATCCGTTCGGGAATGCCCCGGGTAAATTCCAGATCCGCCAAGGGATCGGGCTTTTCCATGATCATCCAGCCGGCCAGGGGGCCGGGCGTCTGGCTGCGGGCCAGATGCAGGACCTGTTCAAAACCCTCCGTTACCAGCAAGCCGACCTTGGCGCCCTTTTCCTCCAACACGATGTTGGTGGAGACCGTGGTGCCATGCAACAGGGTGGTGATCTCGGACGGGCTGACCCCCGTCTCGGCGAGCAATTGCGAAATGCCGTTCAGAATGCCGACGGATTGGTCGTGCGGCGTCGTCGGCGTTTTTAAAAGACGCAGTTCGCCATTCTGTTCATTGAACAGCAACAAATCGGTGAACGTGCCACCGACATCCACGCCTAAACGGCTACTCATTACGCCTCCCCATTATCGTTGCCCCATTTTATACAATTAATTCGGCAAATACTCCCCCGAAATTGGCCTCGATGTTTTTTCCGCATGTGAGCGCGCCGCATATATTGGTCAACACGCGGGTTGGGAAAAAAAGGCCTGTACGGGGCTGTTTTGACAAACGCCATCTTTCGGGTACCATTCCGCCGCAATTGAATGGGTAATCGCGTGGCTGCAGAAAAATGGCGGAAGAAACAACAACAATATCCACGGAACGGCGGCCAAGATTTTGGATCGGCCTGATCGCGATCATCATATTGCTGATATTTCTGTATTTTTATAAGCCGTTCGAGACTTACCTTGTGGCTCATATTCCACAGGTGCATTTCTCCAACGTGGTGTTCTGGTTCGCCTCCCTGGTCGGCATCATCGGATATGTCATGTCCCATTGGCAGAGTTTCCGCGGCCAATTCGCCCGCGATGGCGGGGCCCTGAATGTGGAAACCCTGCTGTTCGATTCCCTGCAAGTGTCGATCCTGGTCGCCGTGATCTTCTGCGCCGGCGGCACCCTGCAGGCAGTGGCCATATTGGGCGAGCATCTGGTCGGCCGCGGCGCCATCGTGGGCGGCGAATTCGGTGAGAAACTGCTGGCCATTATCCTGATGGTGATCCTGGCGATCCTGTTTTATCTCCTCCATCACCTTGTCCGCGCCTTCCGCGACGGCTGGTCCACCCGCCGCCCTTCGCCCCGGAACAGGACTTCACTGTCGGATTAGGCAATACAGTGACGGGCAATACGCTGACCAATACGCTGACACCAATACGGTGACGTAATTAATAATGCGGTATATATCTTAAAAAACTGCCTGAATACCGGGCTAAAAAATACTTATTACGTCACGGTGATCTTTCAATATAATTTCGTTGCGGCCGGCCGGCGGCGGCTCAATAAACTCGGGGACACGTAACAAGTACATGTCCCCGTGTTTGCCCGCAATGAATGGGGTGTCGGCGGCAGCATTCTATCTAATAGACGATCTGGATTTCGAAGCGGGCTCCGCTGCCGTCGGGCAGGCTGTCGTTGCCGGTATAAAACGCTTCAAACTGAAGCTGTACGTGCCGGCCGACCGCCTGTTGCAACTGAAATCCTATGCCGAGGGAATCGATATCTTCGCTGGTGCTACCGTCATCGTCGTAGTCCTTGCGCCCCGCGAGTTCGATAATCAGGTTACGTCTCTTGTTGTCCCAGAAGGCCTGATAACCGAGCGCGAAACCGACCGTATCACTAACAAAATTACGGATTTCCGAACCATAGGTGCTCAGATTAGGGGACGCGAACAGGATACCCGTGTTGCCCAGTGGCCCGCCGTTGATGGCTTCCCGGCCGGCCTGGGTGAAATTACCGGCGCCGAGGAAGGTATTGAAATAGACGATATCGTCGGAGCCATGCGGCGTTTTGGAGATTTCAACCGTGGCCAGGACGCCATCGCCGATAACATTACCCGCGATTTCGTCCTCCAAGGCAATCGAGGTGTTCAGCCGGAAGGCGGTGGAGATGCCGCCCCACGCCCTGATCCGCTGGATGGCCGAAAGGCCGGCATAAAATCCGTCGCCGTTGTCGGTGTTGTCGTCCACGTAGATCAAATCGATGTTGTAGGTGCTGACCGGCGCGTCGACGGCGATGAACAGGCCGTACATGTTCTCCTCGGCGCCGCGCAGGCGGTCGTTGCGGTCCAGCCGATCCCAGGCCCACATCGCCGAAATCCTAAGGTTGGAGGTGCCGGGGAAGGGGAGATTGTTGCGCACCAAGCCGAAGGCATCGACCGTGTCGTTGATCAGAATACCCTCCTGGAAGGTAATCGACTGACGTCCGATGGTGAAGCCGTAATCGATCGGTTTGATGCCGAGCGGGTCCAGGTTGGGGACCAGACTGCCAAAATCGCCCTCGAAGAAC
>JAYGEB010000372.1:0-6227 GCA_046582595.1 Alphaproteobacteria bacterium
AAGACCGCGAAGAATGGTCCGTCGGCGCCAGGGTCGGCTTCAGTGGCTTCTCGCTTGGCGCGCGCTATTATGAAGATGATAATGGCACCAGTGGCGCCAATACCGATGACACGGCCTGGACGGTTGGTTTGCGTTATGCCACGGGTCCCTGGGGCATGGGCATCCAATACGCCAATCGCGAAGTTGGAGCTGGCCTAAACCTTGGCAAGGATGAGTTGGACGCCTTCGAAATTGGCGGCAGCTACGACATCGGACCCGGCATCAAGATGATCGCGGGTGTTCAGTTCTTCGATACCGACGACAACCTGAATGCCGGTGGCGCCGAGAATGACGCGACCGTGCTTTTCTTCGGAACATTTCTGTCGTTCTAAGTCTACTTAACGGTTGACTTCAAGGAGACGGGGCGGACTTCGGTCCGCCCCGTTTTCTATTTCCGAGGCCAAGTTTCAACAATTCGGCGTTTTAAGATTGACGTTTGGCCAAGTCTTCCAGGATGAACGCCACCAACGGCGCGGGGTTTTCCGCCAAATGGCGGATACAGGGCACCGGCGCGGCGAACAGGCGGTCGACGGCCGCGGCCTGCTGCCGGCGCGGCGCATGGGGCAGCGCCTCCACCGCCACGCCCAATGATCCCATACAGCCAATTTGGCCATCCTCCGTTTGCCGCACCCCGGCCAGACCGCAGGGCGCCGTGCAATGATCGCCGGCATAGGGCACCCCCCACCGGGCCAGATTGGTGAAACGCCCCTGCAGGACATCGCCCGGAGCGGAGCTATAGACCGCGACGCCGGGGGTGGCGGATAATTTCGCCATATGGGCCGGTCCCGAATCGGCGGCAATCAGATAATCACAGCCCGCCACCTCATCGAGCAGGCCGCCAATGGAGGAAAAAGCATCAATGGTCCGCACGGAGGACGGCAGCTTGCCTTCCAGGGCGCGGCGGTAAAGCTGACCCTGCCGTTGATGGCGATTGAGGCAAAGGGTGATCTCGGCCCGGTCCTCCAAGGCCTCGACAATGGCCAGGGCCGCGGCCACCGGCAGGGTCCGCAGCGGTGAAGAGGCCAAGGGGAAGATGCCGATGCGCGGCCGCCTCGTGCCGTCCATGGGTTTGGCGGCGGCGGCAAACCGTTCGCTCGGCGCCAGACCGAAGGCCGCCAGCAGGTCTGCCTCCATATTGACGGGCCAAAATTCCACGTCGCGCCGGCTTTCCAGATGTCCAAGGTCGATCACCATGTCCCAATGCCGCAAGGCCTTGCGGGCCAGCCAGAGTGAATAAACGGTTACATTGCCGGCCCGCAGATAGATATCGGACGCCCCCCGGGCGCAGAACACGCCCACTTCGCGGGGCCGGTATTGTTCCAAAAAAGCGTGTAAAAACAAAGCGGTACAAACGTTACTGCCCAAGGCCTGGCTGGGCAGCAGGAACAGAACCCGGCGCTTGGCGTAACCGGCTTGGGCCCACTGGCTCCGCGCCAGACAACTGATCTCCACCTTGTCGTCGCGAATGCGAAACTGTTCCGGCGAGGGCAGCAATACCCGGTTGGCGAAATTCTGGTCCGAGGTCAAATACCGCCCGCCCCCGGCGCCCGATTGTTCCGCCTCCGGCGAGGCGTTGTTCGGGCAATAGCGAAAATCCTGCCGGGCGGAAAATTCCAGCAGGCCGGTCCGCGACGGCTGCCGCCGGGCCTCGCCGCCGCCGCCACCGCCGCCACCGCCGGATTTTTGCCGCCTGGCCGCCATTCAGGCCCCGCCCGTTGTCAAAGCCCGCATGCCGCCGCCTCTATCCCGTGTCTGGTGACCGTGGCGCAGTCTAGCAGCCGGCGGAGCGGCTGACAACGCACCGAAGGGCCATTGCAAGGCAATATTCGGTCTTGACTTTGGGGCTGAAAAATCGCTCATTTCCGGCGCGCTTTTCCTGTCCCAAACACCAAATCCGCCTCGGACACCCCATAGCGATGGATCATCTCGAGCGAATGCGCACGGTAGGCCATATGTAGTCAGATGAACACCAGCAACAACAGCGGCGAAAGCCTGAAGGTCGCCATCGCCGGCCACTTGGATCATGGCAAGTCAACCTTGGCGGGACGGCTGCTCCACGACACCGGCAGCCTGCCCGAGGGCGCGTTCGAGGCCGCACGGGCCATGTGCGAACGCCGGGGCGTGCCGTTCGAATGGGCCTTCCTCACGCAGTCCCCGCGGGCGGAGCGGGAACAGGGCGTTGGCATCCATGCCGCGCGGATCCCCTTGCGCACGGCGAAGCGCGGCTATGTCATCCTCGATGCGCCGGGGGACAGGGAATTCCTGAATAACATGATTACCGACGGCGCCGACGCCGCGCTGTTGGTGATCGATGCCGGGGACGGCATCCGCGGACAAACCCGCCGCCACGCCCATCTGCTGCATCTGCTGGGCGTGCGCCAGATCGTGGTCGCGGTCACCAAGATGGATCTGGTCGATTACCGCCGTGAGCGCTTCGACGCCATCGAAAATGAATGCCGCGCCTATCTGCGGGATCTGGGCCTGGCGCCCAGCCATTTCATTCCCGTCTCCGCCCGCCAGGGCGACAATATCGCCCAACCGTCGGGGGCTTTGGCCTGGTACCAGGGTCCCACCTTGCTCAACGCCCTGGATGATTTTAAGGCCGCCGGCCAGCCCGGCGATCCGCCCCTGCGCCTTCCCATCCAGGATGTTCACCAGGTCGACGGCCGCTGCGTCATCGCGGGCCGCATCGAGACGGGCCGGCCGAAGGTTGGCGACACGCTTTTGTTTTCGCCCGCCAACCGCACCGCCAAGGTAAAGAGCATCAAGGGCGGCGGCCAGTCCGGGCAGCTGGATCACGCCGGGGCGGGCGATAGCGTCGCCATCACCTTGGAAGACCAGATAGTCGTGGCGCGAGGCGATGTCGCCTCTCACGAGGCCGATCCGCCGATCGAGACGGATGTCTTCCGCGCCCGGCTGTTCTGGCTGGGCGAAAACGCCCTCGAGGTGGGCGGCCGCCATGCCATGAAGTTGAACACAACGGACATGGGCGTTGTCGTGCAATCCATCGAACGGGTCATCGACACGGATGATTTATCGGCCAGGGAGGCGGCCGCCGTCGCCCGCGGCGAAGTGGCCGAGGTCACCCTGCGCGCCGATGCCATGTTGGCGCTCGATGAATTTAGCGCGTTGCCGCGCACCGGCCGTTTCCTGCTGCTGGATGACGATAACATCTCCGGCGGCGGCATCATTTCCATGGATGGTTATGCCGACCAGCGCCATCTGATCACCCGCCGGGCCAGTAATATCCAGCGCGTCGAACTCGATGTCACGGACGACAATCGCCAGCAGCGCAACGGCCACCAGGGCGCGGTGCTGTGGTTTACCGGTTTGTCGGGGTCCGGCAAATCCACCATTGCCGTGGCGGTGGAGCGGCGCCTGTTCAATCTGGGCTATCAGACTTATGTGCTGGACGGCGACAACGTGCGCCACGGCCTCAATGCCGATCTGGGCTTCTCGCCCGAGGACCGCGCGGAAAATATCCGCCGCATTGGCGAAGTGGCGGCCTTGATCTCCCGCGCCGGGATGATCTGTATCACCGCCTTCATCTCGCCCTACCGCTCCGACCGCGAGCGGGCCCGGCGGGCCGGCGGAGGGCGGTTCGCGGAAATCTATATCGAGGCGGATCTGGCGACCTGCGAACGGCGCGATCCGAAAGGTTTGTACAAAAAGGCCCGGGCTGGCGAAATTCCCGATTTCACGGGCATTTCGGCGCCCTACGAAGCACCGGATGCACCTGAATTGGCGGTCGATACCGCCGCCCTGTCGGTCGATGAAACAGTGGATCGGGTGGTGGCCTATATCCAGGACCGTTTCATCATCAAGGCCAAAACAGCCAAAATTTAGAGCGCCAATCCGGAAATCGCGGCGATCCCGGCGGCGCCGGTGGACGCCAGGCGGCGGGCGTTGGTGGCGGTGATGCCGCCCAAGCCATAGACCGGCAGGGGGGCCTGGCGGACGGCCGCCGCGAAAGCCACCACGCCCAGGGCCGGGGCGCCGGGGTGAGAGGCGGTCGGGAACAGCGGCGACAATAAGGCGCCATGGACGCCCAGGCGCGCGGCCCGGACCAGGGCGCTGGGCGAATGGGCGGCGGCGGTGATCAGCCAGCCCGGCTTCCTCGCCACGGCGGGAGGCCGCCACAATTGCCATTCGGGCAGATGCACCCCATGGGCGCCGAGCTTCCAGGCCAGACGCCAATCGCCGGCGATCAAAAGCGCCAGCCCGCGTTGGCGGCAGAGCGCCATGAGCTCCCGCCCCAGGTTTTCCCGTCCGGGCGCATCATAATGGCGCAGGATAACCGCGCCGCCCCGTGGCAGTGCCGCCGCCGCCACCAGGGGATCGGGCAACCGGGCCTCATCGGTCAGCAGAATAACGCCCGGCAGGCGCGAGGAAACCCCCGCCGCACGATTGAGGCGGAAGGATAGCTTTGCTAGGCTGACGGCGGACATAGGGATGACAATGCCATGAGCGCGAACGATGAACCAGCCGCCACCGACGTCGACATTGCAGTTGACGTGGCGGCAAACCTGGATCGGGTGAACGCCGCCATCGCGGCGGCGGCGGGCGCGGCGGGCCGTGGGGCGGACGAGGTGACCCTGGTGGCCGTCTCGAAAACCCAGCCGGCGACGGCGGTGGCGCCGGCGATCCAGGCGGGACAAAGGGTTTTTGGCGAAAACCGGGTGCAGGAAGCATTGGCCAAATGGCCCGCCCTGAAAGCCGCGCATCGGGGGGTGGCGCTGCACCTGATCGGGCCCCTGCAAACCAACAAAGCGCGCGACGCCGTCGCCCTGTTCGATGTGATCGAAACCGTGGACCGCGCCAAACTGGCCCGCGCCCTGGCCCGGGAGATGGAAAAACAGGACCGCCGGCCGGTCTGCTACATTCAGGTCAACACGGGCGAGGAGCCGCAAAAGGCCGGCGTCTTGCCGGAGGAGACCGACGCCCTGGTCGCCCTGGCGCGTGACGAACTGGGGCTGCACCTGGCCGGCCTGATGTGCATCCCCCCATTGGACGAGGAAGCCAGCCTGCATTTCGCCCTGCTGCGCGAGATTGCCCGGCGCAACAGCCTCCAGGGGCTGTCCATGGGCATGAGCGCGGATTACCCGGTGGCCATCCAGTTCGGCGCCACCCTGGTCCGCGTCGGCACCGCCATATTCGGCGCCCGCCGGCCCATGTGAGCTACCGATTGGTCATTCGGCTTGCTTTGAATCTCCGGGCCACCGCTCCCCTAACTGCCGGTGCGGATGGCCTTCCAGTATTTCGAGTTCAGGCTCTTGATCAGCTTGTCGTGCTAGCCCTGCATGCAGCCGCGCATGTCGCCCCTGACCACCCGGTCGGAGAAATAGCGGCATAATTCGTAGGCATTTTCGGCATAGCGGGACGCCATGGGGCTGAGGCCGCTTTTCCTCGCCGTGGCCATGATATTGCGCCATTTCCTCGTCGTGGCGACAGTATCGCCGTCAAAGACGGGCAAGGTATTGACCAGGCGCATGGTCAGCCGCGCCGCCACCATGGCCACCACGTCCTGATCGACGATCTGATCGCCGGCCGGGCGCAGGGCGGCTTCCACCATGGCCAGTTCGCCGGCGCTGATGGGGTTGTCATCGCCCGCCACCGCCTCGGGCGCGAGGGTGACATGCTGGTCCAGGGTCAGGAACACCGTTTCCAGACCAAGGCGCCGCATCAGGCCCGGCGCCAGGCTGATCCGCATGGCCATGTGGCCGCGCAGGGATTGAAAGCGCAGGCTGTCCCGCGCCGCAAGGGTGATCTCCCGCCCGTCGCCGGTGATGGCGTTGACCGTGATCCGGCTTTCGGGCGCCATTTCGTAAGTGGTGCCGGTCTTTGGCGCCAGCCGCTCCGGCTGCAGGCAGAAGACCGAGAACTGCGCGGCGCAGTCGGCCCTTTTGCAGGCCAGTTGTATGGATTCCGAGGCCGCTACCAAGGCCAGGGCCTGGGGCGCGGCCCCTGCGGTGGTGGCCGTGAACGAAAGGCCCAAAAACGCCAAACCCGCGGTCAGAAATCCAAAACCCCTGGAACCATTGCCCTGCATCATGACCGTCTCCCGTGGTTGCGCGCTGGATAGGAGATGCCTAGAAAGACTGTGAAATTCACTACTGAAAAAAATGATGTTGAAATGGTCTTCTGGCTGCAACCGCTCAAGGGCGATCTCAAGACCGGAGCGCGCCTGC
>JAYGEB010000163.1:0-6872 GCA_046582595.1 Alphaproteobacteria bacterium
TGATTGGAAAAACTGCTCTATCCTTAAGAATCGA
Source organism: Alphaproteobacteria bacterium (assembly GCA_046582595.1). Lineage (GTDB taxonomy): Bacteria > Pseudomonadota > Alphaproteobacteria. The sequence continues at coordinate 35 of JAYGEB010000163.1, forward strand.
AGCATTTCCAATGCGAAAATGCTCTATGACACCACCTTCTCCCGCAACTCCCGGCGCAGCACCTTGCCGACGGGAGATTTGGGGATATCATCGACGAATTCAATGCGCTTGGGCACTTTGTAGTTGGTCAGACCGTCGCGGCAATGGGCGATGACGTCCTCTTCCGTGATGGTGGCATCGCTGGTGACGATGAAGGCCATGGGGACTTCCGAGGATTTCTCGTCCGGGATGCCGACCACGCCGACCTCGACCACGCCGTCCATTTTGGTGATCACATCCTCGATCTCGTTGGGCGATACGTTGAAGCCGGAGACCAGGATCATGTCTTTTTTGCGGTCGACGATTTCGAGATAGCCGTCCTCGTCCATGATGGCGATATCGCCGGAATAGAGCCAGCCGTCCCGCAGCGCCTCGGCCGTGGCCTCGGGCCGGCCGAAATAGCCCTTCATGATGGTCGGGCCCTTGAACAGCAATTCGCCGGGCGAGCCGATGGCCTGTTCCACGTTCTCGTCGTCCACGATGCGCACCTCCAGGCCCGGCACGGGAATGCCAACCGAGCCCAGGCGGTTGCCGCCAATGGGGTTCAGGCTCATGACGCCGCAACACTCCGTCATGCCATAGCCCTGGTATATCTCGATCCCGGTCAGTTCCTCCCAACGCCTGGCCACGCCGGTTTGTTGCGCGGCGCCGCCCGAGCCGCAGAATTTTACATGCTTGAATAATTCGCGGTTAAACCACGGCTCCTCCATCAGCACGGCGAACAGGGTATTGATGCCGGTAAACCAGGTGACTTCGTAATTCTCGAACGCTGTTTTCAGGTTCGATACCGGCCGGGGCGAGGGCACCAAAACCAGATGGGCGCCGCTGGCAATGCCGGTCACGAAGATCAAGGCGAAGGCGGTGATGTGATAGAGCGGCAGGATGACCAGGGTGGTGTCGCCGTTGGGGTCCAGGATATGCCCGGTCATGGTTTCGGCCTGATGGGCATTGGCCAGGATGCCCTGGTGGCTCAACTCCGCCCCCTTGCTGCGCCCCGTGGTACCGGAGGTGTATTGGAACAAGGCCGTATCGTCACCCGTCAACCCCTCGGTATAGGCTGCGATGTCGCCGCCCCGGCGCGCCGCCTTGCCGGCCGCCAGGGCGTCGGCCAAGGCGATATGGGGACTGTTCATATCGGGAATGGCTTTCTTCACCCGCTTCAGCACGAAACCGATAATCAGCTTTTTCAGGGCGGGGAAGAAATCCAGCAGGGAGATTTTCACCACCTGGCGCACCTTGGTGCGGGCGATGACCTCGTCCACCTTGTCGCCGAACAAATCGATGATCACCAGCACGGCGGCATTGGAGTCATTCAACTGATGCTCCAACTCCGGCGCGGTATAGAGCGGGTTGATGTTGGTGCAAATCGCGCCCGCCAAAAAGGCGCCGGAGGAAGCAATGTTGAAATCAATGCAATTTGGCGTCATCAGGGCCACGGTCTCGCCCCGTTGCAGGCCGGCCGTCTCCCGCAGATAGGCGGCGAAATCCTTGGCGTGCTCCAGATATTCGCCATAGCTGATGGTCGCCGAGGCGCCGTTGGGCAGGATCGTGGTGGCGGCCCGACGGCTGGCATATTTGGTGCCGGCGTCATTGATCATCTCCACCAGGGTGGCGTACGGCATTTTGGCCACATCGAAGTTTTTCGCATCCTCGGTATAGTATTTTCGCCAAGGTTCTGACATCGCTCCGCCTCCATCGCCAATTGTTCTTTTCGTGGCCGCGACGGTATCGCGATTTGCACGGCAAAACAAACATTTGCTACACTGCCGTCGGCATTTCAATCATTGGAACGGACGGCATGAAAATCAGCGGCTGTGAAACCCTGCATTGCGGCGCGGGCTGGCGCAATTTCTCGTTTTTGAAAATTCAGACCGACGAGGGCCTGACCGGCATCGCGGAATATAATGAAAGCTATGGCTCAAAAGGCCTGACGGCGGTGATCGAGTCCCTGATGGAGACCATCGACGGGCGCAATCCGTGCAATCACGAGGCTATTTCGCAACAGCTTTACGCCATGACCCGCCAGGCGCCGGGCGGCATCAACCAACAGGCCATGGCGGCGATCGAGAATGCCTTGATGGACATCAAGGGCAAGGCCCTGGGCGTGCCGGTCTATGACCTCATCGGTGGCGCGGTGCGCGACCGCATGCGGCTCTATTGGTCCCATTGCGGCACCTACCTGATGCGCGAAAGCGCGGCGGCGGCCATTGGCCAGCCGAAATTGCAAAACCTTGATGACATCGTGGCCCTGGGCGCCAGGGTGCGGGAGAGCGGTTACAAGGGCCTGAAGACCAACATTTTTCTGTTTGACCAGGATCCCGGCATCCATATGCCCGGCTTTGGCCGGGGCGGAGATACCCCGGCCTTGAACGTGGAGCCTTCCCTGATCCGCAATCTCCGCGCCCAGTTGGAAGCCTTCCGCGAAGGCGCCGGCCCCGATATTGGCATCCACCTGGATATCAATTTCAACTGCAAGACCGAAGGCTATTTGCAAATCACCAGGGCCCTGGATGATTTGGGCCTGACCTGGTTCGAGATCGACCTCTACGACCCGGCCGCCCTGCGCCACATCCGCAATTCCGTGCAAACCCCCATCGCCTCCTGCGAGAGCCTGTTCCGGTTACGGGAGTTCCGACCGTTTTTCGAGCATCATGCCATGGACGTGGCCATCATCGACCTGCCCTGGAACGGTATCTTCCATTCCATGAAGATCGCCGCCATGGCGGAAGCTTACGAGATCAACGTGGCGCCGCATAATTTTTATGGCCATCTCTCTTCCATCATGTCGGCCCACATGTGCGCCGCCGTGCCCAACTTCCGCATCATGGAGATCGACGTGGACGACGTGCCCTGGAAGGACGACATCGTCACCCATGTGCCGGAGATCGAGGACGGCCACATGCTGCTGCCCAAGGGTCCGGGCTGGGGCACGGAATTGAACGAAGACGCCATCAAGGCGCATCCGCCAATTTAGGGGCATGGCGCGGGGGTTGCCCGTATTTTGGGGACACGTAACGAGTACATGTCCCCAAAATACTCCGCCCGTGCCCGTCGTCGGGGTGAATAGGGGGACATGTACTTGTTACGTGTCCCCCTATTCATGGCGCCCCGTCCGTGCCGGACGCTCTAGATAAGGACGCCGCCTACCGCAATGAACTTTGGCTTTTCCGTCCATGACCGTTAGACTTGCCGAATGCCGGATGGGACGTAACGCAAACTGACCGCCATTGTCTTCGCCGATGTGGTTGGCTATTCACGCCTCATGGGCGCCGACGAGGCGGGCACCCTGCAACGCCCGAAGGCCCATCGCGCGGAACTGATCGACGGCTTGATCGGGCTGCACGGCGGGCGCATCGTCAAGACCATTGGCGATGGCTTGCTGTTGGATTTTTCCAGCCTCATCGCCGCCATGGAATGTGTCATCGCGGTGCAGACGGGCATGCTTGCGCGCAATGAAGGTCTGGAGCCCGACCAGGCCATGCGGTTCCGTATCGGCGTGCACCTGGGCGATGTCATCGTCGATGGCGATGACATCCATGGCGACGGCGTGAACGTGGCGGCCCGCCTGCAGGAAATCAGCGAAGCGGGCGGCATTGCCATCTCGGACGCGGTGCACGGGCAAATCAAGGGGCGTATCGACGCCGTGTTCGAGAACACGGGGGAGCGGGAACTTAAGAACATAGCCGCGCCCGTCCGCGTCTGGCGCTTCGTGGCGTCCGATACACCGGCGGATGTAACCGTGCCCGTGGATCAAGATTCCGGAAAACGGCCGGCGGTGGCGGTGCTGCCGTTCACCAATTTGTCCAACGACCCGGAGCAGGAATATTTCGCCGACGGCATCACCGAGGATGTCATCACGGCGCTGTCCTATCAAAAGCTGTTTCCGGTGATCGCGCGTAACACCACTTTCGTCTTCAAGGGCCAATCAGTCGACATTGGCGAGGTTGGGCGCAAACTGAACGCCGGCTATGTGGTGGAGGGCAGCGTGCGCAAGGCGGGCCAGCGGGTGCGGATCACGGCGCAGTTGATCGAAGTAGCCAGCGGCCATCATGTCTGGGCGCAGCGCTATGACCGTGTATTGGACGATATCTTTGATCTGCAGGATGAAATCACCGACGCCCTGGTCCGGGCCATCGCGTCGGAATTAATATCCTATGAACGGCAGCGGGTACGGTCCAATAACCCCCGGGACATGACCGCCTGGGATCTGTACCTGCGCGGTCTGTCGGCCATTCATATAGGCACGACGGAAGCCTTGATGGAGGCGGAGAGTTTTGCCAGGCAGGCCATTGCCAGGGACGCCATGTTTGCCCTCGGTCACTCGCTTTTGAGCCTTACCATCAATGTGCAAAATCACCGGAATTTAGGCAAACGCACGCGAGCCCACTATGAAGAGATGTTGCAAGAAGCGCGGCGGGCAGTGGAACTTGATGACCGCGATAGCAATGCGTGGGCGGTTTGGGGATTGGCTCTCGGCCACAACGGCGATTTTGAACAGGGTATGGAAGCCTCTCGCCGCGCGGTTGGATTGAACCCTTATGCGTTTTTGCCACGCCTGGCCATGGGCAACAGCCATTTGTTCGGTGGACGTATCGCCGAGGCCATCACCGAATTTCAAGAGGCTTTGCGCATTGGCGGTAGCGATGAAGACATTCTGCACGCCCATACCATGATGCTTTGGTCCCAATATTTGTCGTCTAACTACGATGCGGCCATCGTCGCCGGCCGAAAAGCCGAGTTGCTGGTGCCGGATTATCTGCAAGTTCATATCGCCATGGCCGCGGCCTTCGGACAAACAGGCGATATCGATCATGCCCAACTTTATACGGAAAAGATCTTCGCCGCCGTCCCCAAATTCAACACCGCACGATACCGCCGCAACATCCGCTGGCACGATCCCGCGATGATTGACCATGTCGTGGAGGGGCTGGTTAAAGCCGGTCTGCCCGAAACATGACCGAGATCGCCCGCCGCCTCGCCGCCATCGTCTCCGCCGACGTGGTTGGATATTCCAAGCTGATGGGCGTGGACGAGACCGGCACGCTGGCCGACCTGCGCGCGCATCGGGCGAAATTGATCGATGCCCTGATCGACGGACATGGCGGGCGCATCGTCAAGACAATGGGCGATGGGCTGTTGCTAGAATTTCCCTCGGTGGTCAATGCCACGCAATGCGCCGTCGAAATTCAACAAGGCATGGCCACGCGCAACGATCCCGTTCACGCCTCGAGACAGTAGGAGCCGGCGCGAATGGAGGCTTGCAAGGATAAAGCTCTCCGGGCCATTGCCATGAACGAGCGATGTTTGCCTGCTTTTGGCACCCTCTGTAATGCCCATTTTCAGGAACTTATTAAGCTATGGACTAATACCAAGGTGCGATGATATGGCGGAAACACCATGGCTGCTCCAGCAGACCGCGCAACGCTTTATTTCCAATACGCTGGAAGCAGAACGCAGATTCTTTAAGTCGGCGGCAACGAAAGAGAAAATTTTGAATGCGCTGGGCAAGATCGACCTTGCAACCGGCGAATTGAAATCGGGCTGAGGCGCGGTGAACACGGAATATCTGGCATCCGCGCGCGGCCTGATCGAACGGGCCAGGCTCGGTCCGCATATCGAAATATCATACAAGGCCGCCTTCGGCGCCGTGGAGGCCTATGCCGACGGCAGGATCTTCATCACTTGCGGCAAGTTCGGTGTTGGCTTGAAGCTGCCCGCCGATGCTTGCCAAAGCCTCATGGACGAGGGCGCCGGCAAGCCGCTAAAATATTTCGAAAAGGGGCATGTCAAAAAGAACTATGTGGTTCTTTCCCCAACCATCCTGGACGACCAAAGCCGCCTGAACGCCTTGTTGCGTCAAAGCATGACTTTCGCCCAGGTCTAGGCGTTAATACGGTGACGTAATACCTATTTCGGCAATGACGGTTTGATAATCATGGAGATCGGACGAAATAGGTATTACGTCACCGTATTAACGTCACCGTATTAACGCACTCGCCCACTCAAAGAAGATGATCCTCGTCGGGTGGCCGCGAGGTCGGTGACGGCTGGGAAGGGCAGGCGCGGCCCACGGTTCTCGCGCTCCAGAGGAGCCTTCAGCCGCTCACCTTCCCCGCTCGTCGTCCCCTCGCGAAGACCCTGATCGCGTCCGGCTGTGAACCGGCCTGCCGCGCCCACCGACGCGGCGTTTCCCCAGTGCGGCCGGTGTTCGATGCGATCGGGACAATCGCCGACCATGGCGGAATGTAGTCGCCCCGATGTTCCAGCACCATCCGAACGGCCCGCGAGCTAAACCCAGCCTTGCGAGCATGAAGGATGAACCGTGCGGCGACAAATTTACAAATCATTTTACACTGCCGGGATCAAGCCGCGACAATGGAAAAGCATCTTTGCAGCCGGCAATTACCGCCACGGGAGAACGTGATGACGAAATTCGGCATCGGCCACCCAAAATCGGTTCTTATCGTTGATAATGACCTGAATTCCCTGGAGGGAATGACAGCGAACCTTCGCGACCGCGGCGTGAGGGTCCATGTCGCCCCCAACGGCAACAGAGCGATTAGGTTGGCTACCGGGCACCGTTCGGCCTTCATATTGATGGACCATGTAGCGATGTCGGGCCGCGATGGCTTTGGCCGCCCCGCGACGACCCAGAACACCGGCACCATCGCCGTCCTCAAGAATTTTGTAGCCACGAGCGGCGTCGCGAGGTTCTGCCGCGACAGCTTTAATTGCGCCACGGGAACCCTCAAAGACAATAACCAGTTCGCGGCCTAGAGCATGTTCTTTTTAAACATGC
>JAYGEB010000032.1:0-11269 GCA_046582595.1 Alphaproteobacteria bacterium
TTGATTTTGGACGAGGAAATCGGCCATGTGGCGACCGGCTGCCGTTGGTTTGAATGGTCCTGCCGGCGGCTTGAGCTGGAACCGGTGAGCCATTGGCAGGGCTTGGTCGCGGCAAATTACAAGGGTGTCGTCAAGCCGCCCTTTAACCATGCCGCGCGAAACCGGGCCGGCATGGCGGCGGAATATTATCAGCCCGAAAAGTTTTGTTAAGCATATTCGGCGACTATTTGCGTTAACCCCGGACGGGGGATGGACCGGGGCATGCTTGCGGATAATTTCCATTGCAATGTGCCTCGGGATCGGATGCAATAAACAAAAATCCAGGGCGGCGCGCAAGCGCATGGGGAGAGGCAAGGCATGAACGAGGGCATCGCCGCCGCGGTCGCGCGGCTGTTGGGGCAATGGTATCCGGAACGGCAAATTATTTTCCGCAGCCGTGGCGAAGTCAGCCTGCTAACACTGGGACGGAAGAGCCAGATCGGGCTTAGTCTGGTTGGTCTGTCGTTGCTGGGCTGGCTGACCTACGCCAGCCTTGGCATCTATCTAAATCTGAACATTATCGCAACGAAGGACGTTCACATCGCCCGCATGGTGGGGGCGCATGACCGCCTGAATGCGGATATGCGCGCGGTGGAGAGCAAGTATCGCAAGATTACCGCCAATTTGGAAAATAACCAGAAACTGCTCGGCGATCTACTACGGCAACGGGCCAGCCTGGACCGGGTGCGAAAGGAATTATTGCGCGAACTGGGACAGACACAAGAGCAGCGGGACCTGGCCATGAACAGGAACGGCAAGCTGCAAGCCCATTTATCCAATTTGGAAGCCAACTTGCGCCGTACCTTGGAACAGTCCGACGATTTGCAATCCAATCTTAGCCAGGTCAGCAATAAATTGGCCTCGACCGAGTCCGAAAAAGAAACGGTGCGGCGGGAACGCGCGGCCCTGGCGACAAATCTTGACACCATGCGCGATAACCTCTCCGGTCTACGAGTGGCGCGCAAGACCTTGCACCAGGATCTCCAAAGCAGTGAACAAATGGTGGCCCGCCTAACCGATCAACGCAATCTCGCCGTCTCGACCAACCATGCCTTGAACCAGCGTATTGCCAGTTTGGAAGACCGCCTGGAACAATTGCATTTGTCCCAGCGCACCCTGGTCGGCAATATTCATGACCGCACGGACGCCAATATTTCCGAATTGGAATCCGTGGTTCAAATTACCGGCCTTGATCTGAATAAGCTCCTGAAACGAGCCGAAAAGAAACAGAACGCGGTCGGCGGCCCGCTATTGGCCACGGCAAACGAAAATCAGACCACCGGTGAATTGGGCTTGCTGGAAAACCGCCTGACCCGATGGAGCGCCCTGAACGCGGTATTGGAACGATTGCCGATCACGCCACCGGTGGATGCATTCTCGATCTCGTCACGCTATGGCCAGCGGCGCGATCCCTTCACCAAACGCAGGGCCTTTCACGGCGGCGTCGATCTGGCGGGGGTCCGGCGCACCAGGGTATATGCCACCTCGCCTGGCGTGGTCACATATGTAGGCTGGAAAGGTCCCTATGGCCGCCTGGTGGAAATCGATCACGGCCTTGGTCTGCGCACCCGCTACGGTCATTTACAAAAAATACTGGTCAAACGGGGCCAAAAGGTTGATTTTCGCCATAAGATCGGTTTGATGGGCTCCAGTGGCCGGTCCACGGGCTCCCATGTTCACTACGAAGTATTGTTCGACCGCAAGCCGCTCGACCCGATGAAATTTCTAAAGGCTGGAAGATATGTTTTCAAAGGCTGACAAGACCAAGGCCGCGGCCGCGCCGGCCCGCGCCATACCGTCCCTGGTCTCCAACGACCTGGAAATTACCGGTAATCTGAAGACCCCGGGCGAGGTGCAATTGGATGGCACGGTCCAGGGCGATATTACCTGCGGCAAATTGATGATCGGCGAAAAAGCCGCCATCATCGGCCAGATCGAAGCCGATGAAGTGGAAATCCGCGGCAAGGTCACGGGCCGCGTCAAGGGGCGCATTGTTCATTTGGCCAAGACCGCCCATGTGACGGGCGATATCTGGCATGACAGTCTGGCCATTGAAGCCGGCGCCTTCCTGGACGGTCACTGCAAGCGCAACGACACCCAAACAGAAACCCAGACCCCAAAGATGGCGCCGGCGCCCCGCCCGGCGGAAGTTGCCGCGGTCGCCGGCGGCAAGACCGCCGCCAGCGGTTAAACCGGCGCTTTTCTACTTGCCGCGTCGAATAGCATTTTTCATATGGTGATTTCGTATTGCGGCCCCAGGCGGTGGCCATATACCGCGCCAAGAGACACATCAAGTCAATTTCGTCTTTGATCCCGCCCTAGAGCATGTCTTCATTGAACATGCTCGAATTCTTAAGAAAAGAGCAATTGAACCAACTACTTGGATCGCAAGAGCGAATCCAATTAGCCGAAAATTGCTCTAGCCTTCCTCTCCGCCCTTGACGTTGGGATCGTCACTGCCCAGGCGAGCGGCCAGGGAGGCTTCCATGAAGCGGTCGAGATCGCCGTCCAAGACCCGTTGGGCATCGCCGCGTTCCACGCCCGTCCGCAGATCCTTGACCATCTGATAGGGGTGGAGGACGTAACTTCGGATCTGGTGACCCCAGCCGATCTCGGTCTTCTCGTCCTCGATGGCCTGCTTCTCGGCCTCCCGTTTTTGCAATTCCGCCTCGTACAGACGCGCCTGCAGCATTTTCATGGCGGCGGCGCGGTTCTTGTGCTGAGAGCGTTCCGCCTGGCATTGCACGACGATACCCGTGGGCTCATGGGTGATGCGGATGGCGCTGTCGGTGGTATTGACGTGCTGGCCGCCGGCGCCCGAGGCCCGGTAGGTGTCGACACGCAAATCGCTATCGTTAATCTCAACCTCGAAGTCATCATCGATCTCGGGATAGATCCAGACCGAGGCGAAGGAGGTATGGCGGCGCGAGGCGGCATCAAAGGGGGATATGCGGACCAGACGGTGCACGCCGCTCTCGGTCTTCATCCAGCCATAGGCGTCCGCGCCGCGAACATGCAGGGTGGCGGATTTCAGGCCCGCCTCCTCGCCGGCGCTGACTTCCACCAGTTCGCATTTGAATTTGCGTTGGTCGCTCCACCGGCTGTACATGCGCAAAAGCATCTCGGCCCAGTCCTGGGATTCCGTTCCCCCCGCGCCGGCATGAATTTCTACATAACAATTGGTGCCGTCCGCCTCGCCGGAAAGCATGGATTCCAGGCACAGCCGGTTCGCCTTGGCGCGCAATTCACCGAGTTGCCCTTCGGCCTCCGTGACGATTTCATCGTCGCCTTCCGCCTCGCCCAGGTCGATCAACTCAAGATATTCAGCCAGCTCGTTTTCCATGCCGCGCAGGCCATTGATCCTATTATCTAGCCCGGTACGCTCCCGCATAAGTTTTTGCGCGCGCGGGGCGTCGTCCCACAGGTCGGGATCTTCGATCAGCTTGTTAAGCTCATCAAGGCGCTTGAGAGAGACATCCCAGTCAAAGATGCCTCCTTAGAAGGACCAGGTTCTGGCCGATCTGGTTTGCGAGGGTTTCGGCTTCGGCGCGCATGCAATCTCTCCACTACGAACTATTACTAATACAGACCGCCCGTGCCGGCCCGTTTGCTGCCGCTAATTGCCTCCCTCGCGAGGGTGCCGTCAAGCACCGGGCCGGAATTCTTTGGCACGGTGCCGGGTTTGAATGCCTCCAGCACCACCTTGCGGTCATCGGGTCCCGCCGGCAGGCCGGTGGCGTAGGCGACGCGGACCAATTGAATGCCGGGCGGGATTCGGAAGGGAATGGTCGGCTGATTGACCAGGGCCTGGGCCATGAAGTCGCGAAACACCGGCACGGCCACGGAACTTCCCGTTTCGCGCCGGCCCAGGCTGCGCGGATTATCGAAACCGATGTAGACGCCCACCGCCAAATCGGGGGAAAATCCCAGGAACCAGGCATCGCGGCTTTTGTTTGTCGTTCCGGTCTTTCCGGCCAATGGTTTCCCCACCGCCTTGATGCGAATGCCGGTGCCTCTTTGCACCACGCCCTCCAACATGGAAACCATCTGATAGGCGGTGCCCGGCTGGATGATTTGGTGCCGCGGGTCGGGCAACGCCGGCGCCGGCTGGTCATGCCAGCCGGAGGCGACGCAGCCGGGGCAATCCCGGCCGTCCTGGCGGAACACGGTGCGTCCCCGGCGGTCCTGAATACGGTCGATGAGGGTGGGCGTCACCCGCTTGCCGCCGTTGACCAGCATGGCGTAGGCGGTGGTCAGACGCAGCAGGGTTGTTTCCCCGGCGCCCAACGCCATGGGCAAAAGCAGCGGCATATCAGCCATGATGCCGAAGCGGCCGGCATAGTCCACGACCTGGTCCATGCCGATATAATTGGCCAGACGCACGGTCATCAGATTACGGGATTTTTCGATGCCCAGCCGTAGGGTCGAGGGGCCGTAAAATCGTTTGGTATAGTTGGCCGGCTTCCACTTGGCCTGGCCCGGCCCGGCATCAAGGACAAACGGCGCGTCCAGCACCATGGAAGATGGCGTAAAACCATTTTCCAGGGCGGCGGCGTACACGAACGGCTTGAAGGCCGAGCCCGGCTGGCGCCTCGCCTGGGTGGCCCGGTTGAACTGCGAGGCCTTATAGGAATAGCCCCCCGACATGGCCAGGACACGGCCGGTATGGGGGTCCATGGCGACCAGGGCACCGTTGATGGCCGGAATTTGCCGCAAGCTGAAACCGCCCGGTTGATAATTTTTGTCCGATTTTGGCACGGCGGAAACCGCGACCACATCGCCCACGGCCAGCACATCACCGGGGCGGCGAACCCGCGGGCCCCGGGTTTCGCCCTTGCGCCAGGCCCGGGCCCAGGACATATGGAGCAAGTGGATCCGCCCCTCGACGCCATTGGAGAAGCCGATCTCCACCCGGTCGGCATGCAGCGCCAGAACAACCGCCATGTACCAATCACCAATGGCGGGCGGGATGGAAACCTTGCCAAGAGCGTCCAGCCAGTTCTCCATGTCCTCGATCCGCGTCAGGGGGCCACGCCAACCGTGCCGGCGGTCATAAGCCTCCAGGCCGGTGCGCAGATTGCGATCGGCGATGGCCTGCAGGGCCGGTTCCAAGGTCGTGCGCACGGACAGGCCGTCCTCGTACAGGCGGCTTTCGCCATAGCGTTCCAGCAATTCGCGCCGGACTTCCTCGGCAAAATAGCCCGCCTCTAGAATGCGCGTCGGGTCGGGCCGGCGCATCAACAGCGCCCGCGCCGCGCCCCTTTTAGCTTCCAGCGGGCTGATCACGCCGTCTTGCGCCATGCGGCCCAAGACCCAGTCTCTCCTGTCCTTGGCCGCCTTGTGGTGGCGCAGGGGATGGTAATTGTTCGGCGCCTTGGGCAGGGCGGCCAGAAAGGCGGTCTCTTCCATGGTCAATTCATCAAGGGATTTATCGAAATAGTTCAAGGCGGCGGCGGCCACGCCATAACTGCCCAGGCCGAGATAAATTTCGTTCATATACAATTCCAGGATCCGGTCCTTGGAAAAGGCATGTTCGATGCGAAAAGCCAGAATGGCTTCCTTGATCTTGCGGCGGAGCGAGACTTCGTTGGTCAAAAGAAAGTTTTTCGCCACCTGCTGGGTGATGGTCGATGCGCCCACCGGCCGCCGCTTGCCGCCCAGGTTTTTGATGTTGCGGTACATGGCCGAGGCGATGCCGGCGAAATCGATGCCGGGGTGGGAATAAAAGGTCTTATCCTCGGCCGACAGAAACGCCTGGATCAATTGGCGGGGCATGGCGGCGATGGGGACGAACAAGCGCCGCTGACGGGCGAATTCTCCGATCAACGTGCCGTCGCCCGCATGCACCCGGCTCATCACGGCGGGTTGGTAATCGGCCAACTGGCTGTAATCGGGCAAATCCCTGCCGAACTGCCACAGCACGTACAAACCGCCCCCGCCGGCCAGCACGGCCAGCAGCATGAACAGCGAAAACATAATCGCCAGGAACCGTATCATGACGTGGTCAAATTGCTCCTCCGGCGGTGCCGATCAAGTCTCAAGGCAATTACCTGGCGATTATGGCGGTATCATGACCCGCCTTCAATTAATCGCCGGCGCTTTCGACCCTGCCATCGGGGAACCTGGCGAACCGGCCGCTGTCCCTGGCGTGCACGGGCCCGTGCGTCGGCCATTGCCAGCCGCCAAATCCGGTACGCTGGTAATCCATGAAGGCCTGTTGCAATTCATCCTGGCTGTTCATGACAAAAGGGCCGTGATGGGCGACGGGTTCGTTGATGGGCCGGCCTTGCAGCAACAATATCTCGGCCACTTCGCCGCCGTTCCGCAGTTCAACGCTGGCATCCGCCGCCCAGACCACGCCATGCCCGGCAGCTATATCCTGGCCACCCATTCGCAGGCTGTCGCCGTGGAAGAAGAACAATTTCCGGCTGCATCCGGGATCCGCCGGCGGCAAGGTCCAGCCCGCGCCCGGCGCCATTTGAATGGTCCAGATAACCACTCCGTTGGCCTTATCCGCGGCCCAGGAATGAGGCGGTGGCGGAGGAGGCGCCGCGCCGTCCGCCAGGGCGCCGCAATAGCTGACCACGGTGGTTTCGCGGCCCCGGTCATCCTTGGTGGTGGAACGGGGAATTTGGTTTTGCCAGAACATGGCGAAGTGAGATTCCACCATCTTGTCCTTGGCCGGCAGGTTGAGCCAGATTTGAAACAATTCCGTATGATTGCCACGATCCCGTTGGCGCAGGGGAAACATCTCTGAATGCACGATGCCCCGCCCGGCGGTCATCCACTGCAGATCCCCCTCGCCAAAGCGGGCGCTGGCGCCCATTGAATCGGCATGATCGATAAAGCCCCGCCGCGCCACGGTCACCGTCTCGAAGCCGCGGTGGGGATGGCGGGGAAAGCCGGGAACCCGGTCACCGTGATACATGCTCCAACCATCGCGGCCGCTGAAGTCCTGGCCAATGGCGCGCCCGGCAAGAGAGCCGGCCGGCCCCATGTCTTCGGCCCCGGCCGGATAGGCGTCATTGTGATAGGCGCAAAACAAAAACGGATCCAAGGTCGGCCAGCGGCCGCCCAGCGGCGTGATGTCCAATATCCCGGAATTGGTCATTCGCGCCCCCAAACCGTCCGGTGATGATTATCTCCCGCAGCATGCCAGATAAGCCATGCAAGAGCTATGATTTCCGGGCCTTGAAATAACGGTCCACGGCGCGGGCGATGGCGGCGGCGATGGCGGCGCGGGAGCGGGCATTGGTCAACATCCGTTCATCCCGCCGATTGGACAAATAACCCAACTCGATCAACACCGAGGGCACATCCGGCGCCTTTAGAACCGCAAAACCGGCGAACCGGTGCGGTTTGCGGCGCATGTAGATCAATTTCCGCAGTTGCGGCACCAATACGGTGGCGAATTGCGCGGAATAGTTCATGGTTTCACGCTGGGTCAGATCGATCAATATCGAGGCGACTTCGTCATCATGGACCTTGAGATTAAGGCCGGCTATCAAGTCGGCCCGGTTCTCCTTGGCGGCCAGGGCCGCGGCTTCCTTATCGGATGCCTTTTTCGACAAGGTATAGATACTGCCGCCGCGGATTTTCCGATTGTCGACCGAATCCGCATGGATCGACAGAAATAGATCCGCTCCCGCCGCCCGGGCCATGGCCACGCGCCGGCGCAAGGGGATGAAGCTGTCGCCGGCCCGCGTCAAGCGGACCCTTTGACGGCCAAGCGCCATAATGGCCTTGCGGATCCGCCGCGCCATCTTCAGGGTTACGCGTTTTTCAAATATTCCGCTGATCCCGATGGCTCCGGGGTCCACGCCGCCATGGCCCGGATCGATCATAACCAACGGTTTTTCCGCCCGCCGCCGTTTCGGCGCAACATCTCTGGGCGGGTCGCGGCGCCGCGCGGCTCGTTTCGGCGGCGGCCGCAGGGCCGCCATGAAGGCCCGCCGGGTCGTTTTCCTGATATCCATCACCACGCGCGGGCCATTTCCGTCGGCTGCCGGAACGATGAAGGATTTTTCGACAATGCCGGGGCCCGTCAAATCCAAAACGACACGGGCATTGCCGGGTTGGTATTGGCCATAGCGCAAACCGGCGATCAGGCCGCCGTTGCGCCGGGCCGCCGCGGGCGGCACGTCCCACTGAATTTCCGGCAGGTCCATGACAATGCGGTAGGGATCGGCCAAGGCGAAAATTTGAAAGCGGACCGGGGCCGAAAGATCGAGCACGACACGGGTTTTGTCCCGATGCACGCCTATTCTGATATCATGGGCTATCGTCTCGGCGCTGGCGCCGTGGGAGAGTAGCCACCAGAAGATGGTGAACGGTATCAATAGAAGGCGGATGTTTGCCTGCATGGATTATCTAGCTGCTGCGAATCGCTATACAACGATATCCAATGTCGATGAAAATGACCATGGCCGCCGGCGATGGAGTCACGATTTCGGCACTATTGCAGTGAGTTGGTATTTTTGTTTGAGAAAACGGCTTATGAAGCGTATATCATACGTCCTGTGTATTAGTTCCGTCACCCTTTCGCTGAATTTAGCCATTCAGTGATTGCGTGGCGGCGAAAGCTGGGTTTTTTGGCGCCATGCTATTTTTTCTGGCGACCAAGCATTCCAGACCGACGTCGCTACGCCCATGGTATGATGGATTGGATTGGTGAATTCGAAGCTAGGTTCGGCATGCGGCCGGACCGGCGATGGTAGAAGGATCCCCGTCCTGGCCGGTCAAGGTGTCGGCGTGGTGGCTTTATCCCGCCGCGCCCGATCCAGGCAGCGATGTTGTAAAAACATTTCTGGGCCGCGCCGTTTGACGGGTTGATATCCCCATTTGCCGGCTTCGCTATGATTAGGGACCGTGGCATCCGGCATTTCTTGCCGGATCGCGGCGGGCATGAAAGATATGACGACGCGTATGTTGGTTGACGCGACGCATGCGGAAGAAACCCGCATCGTCGTTGTCGATGGCAAGCGGCTGGTTGATTTCGATTTTGAAACAGCCACCAAACGACAACTTAAAGGCAACATTTATTTGGCCAAGGTGATGCGGGTCGAACCCTCGTTGCAAGCGGCTTTCGTGGATTACGGCGGCAACCGCCATGGCTTTTTGGCCTTCAATGAAATTCATCCCGATTACTACCAAATTCCCATAGCCGACCGTGAAGCGCTACTGCAGGACGAGGCGGAACAAGCCGCCCGGCAGGCGGAGCTGGAAGACCGGGTCGATGGCAAGAACGGTGATGATGAGAGCGGTCATGACGGCGATATTGCCGACGACCCGAATGGGGATGAACAATTGACGGGCCCCGGCGCCGTTGAAAGCGCTGGCAATGGGACGGCGGATGATGCCGGCGATGGCCAAGACGGCGATGGCATCGACACCCAAATCGACACCCAAATCGACACCCAAATCGACATTGAAAACGATGATGAAAACGATGATGAAAACGATCGTGAAAACGGCAACCAGTCCGCGGGCGCCGTCGATGCCATGGACGAGGTTCCCCGGCCCCGAAGCCGCGGCCGGCACAATTACAAAATCCAGGAAGTCATTAAACGGCGGCAAATTCTGCTGATCCAGGTGGTCAAGGAAGAGCGCGGCAACAAGGGCGCGGCGCTGACCACTTATTTGTCCCTGGCCGGGCGCTATTGTGTGTTGATGCCCAATACGGCGCGGGGCGGCGGCATCAGCCGCAAGATCGCCAATCAGACGGCCCGGCGCAAGCTGAAGAATATCGTCAGTGATCTCGATGTACCCAATGGCATGGGCGTCATCGTCCGCACCGCCGGGCAAAACCGCACCAAGGCGGAAATCCGCCGCGATTTCGAATATTTGCTGCGGCTTTGGGATAGCGTGCGGGATTTGACGCTGGATTCTTCCGCCCCCACGGTGGTTTATGAAGAGGCCAACCTGATCAAGCGGGCGATCCGCGATATGTATGCCAAGGACATCGACGAGGTCCTGGTGGAAGGCGAAGACGGCTACCGCGTGGCCAAGGATTTCATGCGCATGCTGATGCCCTCCCACGCCAAAAAAGTTCAACCTTACCGCGAACGTATTCCCCTGTTGCACCGATATCAGGTGGAACAGCAATTGGACAGCATGCATTCCAACGTGGTGCAGTTGAAATCGGGCGGTTATCTGGTGTTCGCCCAGACCGAGGCGCTGGTCGCGGTCGATGTGAATTCCGGCCGCTCCACCAAGGAGCGGAATATCGAGGAAACCGCTCTGAAGACCAATCTGGAAGCGGCGGCGGAGGTCAGCCGGCAGTTACGCCTGCGGGATTTGGCGGGGCTTGTGGTTATCGACTTTATCGACATGGATGAAAACCGCAACAACCGCGCCGTCGAACGGCGCATGAAAGAGGCCATGAAGGACGATCGGGCCCACATTCAGCTCGGCCGGATATCATCATTCGGCCTGATGGAACTGTCCCGCCAGCGCCTGCGTCCCAGCCTGTTCGAGGCATCGACCAAGATCTGCGGGATTTGCGCCGGGTCGGGGTTTGTGCGCACCACTGAATCCACCGCCCTGCACGTCCTGCGTTCGATCGAGGAGGAGGGCATCCCGGGCCGGGCGGCGCGGTTGACCGTGCACGCCCCCAGCGATGTATCGCTGTATTTGCTGAACCAGAAGCGGGACCATTTGGCGGAAATCGAACAACGCTATGGCATGCGGGTCTTCATCCTGGGCGACGAAACCCTGGTCGCGCCCGACTGCCGCATCACGGTTGATCAAACCCGCACCGCCCAGGAAATCGAAGCGATCGAGCAGGAACTGCGGCGCAATGCCGAAAACACGCCCCTGCCGGATGATGATGACGACGAAGACGCCGTGGAAGAAACCGAGGCGGTCGATGCCGCCGATAGCGAAGACGAAGAAAAGCCCAAGGAGCGGCGTCCGCGCCGCCGCCGCCGTTCCCGCCAGCGCGGTGAAGAGCGCAAGGCCGAGGAAGATGGCGGCAACACGGCAACGAGCGCCGCTGGTGCCCAAACCGAGACCGAGGCCGAAGCTGGAATCGTTGGGGGCAATGGTCAAGACGAAGCCTCCTCCGGCGGCGGTAATGGCGGTGGCGAGGAAAAGACCCGCCGCCGCCGTGGCCGGCGCGGTGGCCGGCGCCGGCGGTCCGGCGCCGAACCGGCCGATCAGGTAGACGCCACTGGCGCCACCGAAGGCGCCGGGGACGGCAATAATGAGGCCGATGCGGCCGAACCCATTG
>JAYGEB010000087.1:0-8337 GCA_046582595.1 Alphaproteobacteria bacterium
TCATGGACCGCTGTCCGAAGATTGAATACGCCCGTCTCTCGGGCGAATTGTCGTGGAGCGGCATCAACACCCGTATCATAACATCGAAGGTTTTAAGGGCGCCGGGAACATGAACCAACCACCCGAATTCGGATTTGAAACATTGGCCGTGCATGCGGGCGCCCGGCCGGACCCCACCACGGGCGCCCGCACCACGCCGATCTTTCAGACCAATGCCTATGTCTTCCAAGACACCGATCACGCGGCCGAGCTGTTCAATCTGCAGACTTTCGGTTTCATCTACACCCGCATCACCAACCCCACCGTTTCGGTGCTTGAAGAACGCGTCTGCGCCCTGGAAAACGGGCGCGGCGCCGTGGCCTGCGCCACGGGTCACGCCGCGCAATTCCTGCTCGGCGCCACGCTGCTGGACGTGGGCGACGAGTTCATCGCCTCGACCAACCTCTATGGCGGCTCCATCACCCAGTTCGGCATATCCTTCGCCAAACTGGGCTGGAAATGCAACTTCGTCGATATGACCGACCCCGATAATCTGCGCGCCGCCATGACCGACAAAATTAAGTTTGTCTTCTGTGAATTACTGGCCAACCCCGGCGGCGTGGTGCTGGACCTGGAACCTCTGGCCGACATCGCCAGGGAATGGGGCGTGCCGATGGTGGTGGACAACACCCTGGCGACCCCCTATCTGTGCCGGCCGTTCGAATGGGGGGCCGACATCGTGGTCCATTCGGCGACCAAATATATCGGCGGCCACGGCAATACCATGGGCGGGGTGGTCGCTGAATCCGGCCACTTCGATTGGGGCCAGAACGATAAATTCCCCTCCATGACCCAACCCGATCCGGCCTATCACGGACTGACCTTTCACGAAACCTTTGGCGATTTCGGCTTTTCCATGAAGATGCGGGCGGTGGCGCTGCGCGATTTCGGCCCCACCCTGTCGGCGCAATCGGCCTGGAACATTCTGCAAGGGGTCGAGACCCTGCCGCTGCGCATGGAGCGCCATTGCGCCAACGCCCAAACCATGGCCGAGCACCTGGATGGGCATCCCAAGGTGGCCTGGGTGTCCTACGCCGGATTGCCGGACAGCCCCTATCATGAACTGGCCAACAAGTACCTGCCCAAGGGCGCCGGCGCCGTCTTCACCTTTGGCGTCAAGGGAGGCTTCGAGGCTGGTGAAACCGTGGTTAATTCAGTGGATCTGTTCTCGCACCTGGCCAACGTGGGCGACACCCGCAGCCTGATCATCCATCCCGCTTCCACCACCCACCGGCAATTGACGCCGGAGCAGCGCCAGGCCTCGGGCGCCGGCGACGATGTCATTCGCCTTTCCATCGGCATCGAAACCGCCGCCGATATCATCGCCGATTTGGATCAGGCCCTGGCGCGTATATGACGGACACCGAGGCGATATTCAGCCACCTAACCGTCGGCATCAGAAATTTCGAACGCGCCGCCGCCTACCTCGGTGATCCGGACGGAAACAAAATCCAGGCGGTCTGTCACCGGGCCGAAGATTAAGCCTTTTTTGCGTCCTCTTTCAGGCGCGGCGCCACGTCCGTCGCGAAAAGCTCCAAGGAGGCATTGACCGCCTCGGGGCGCAGACCGGGGGGCACCGCCCATGTCACCAGGTCGGTGATCCCATATTGCCGGATGAAGGCGCTCAACTCGGCCACGCAATGGTCCACGTCGCCCACCACCCAGTTTTGCGAGATGCGTTCCTTGTCCTGGTCCGGCGGCGCGCCGCGGCCGGCCTCCTTGAAGGCCTGGGCGTAATATTCCATGCGGAAGCGTTCGGCGGCGCGTATGGCCGGCCAATCCCGTGCTTTATCATCGGTCACGAAGCAGGATTTAATAATTCCGATGCGGTAATCATCCGGATCACGGCCGGTGGATTCGAGTTCATCGAGCCAGACCTGAATGGTGGTCTCGTAGGGCCCTTGGGGCAGCAGATGGGCGTTGAAGCGCGCCGCCCGCAAGGCGCCATTCCGGGACGAGGCGGCGACCCACAGCGGCGGGCCGCCGGGTTGCACATAACCGGGCTTGATGATCACGTCCCGGGCTTGATAGCGCTTGCCGGTGTAGCTGAAGCGTTCGCCCCGAAAACACCGGGTCAGGATTTCCAGGCTCTCATCGGTTCGCGAGACCCGTTGTTTGACGAATAGGCCGTAACCGTCGAAATCCCGCGGCACATAGCCCAGACCGACACCAATTTCGACCCGCCCGCCGCTCAGATTATCCAGCACCGCCAGATCCTCGGCCAGCCGTACGGGCTGATACAGCGGCAGGATGGAGATGTCGGAAGAAAAGCTGACATGTTTGGTCCGCGCCGCCATGGCGCTGGCCACGGGAATCCAGGACGGCAAATAGCCGTCATCGACAAAATGATGCTCGGTAAACCAGACCAGATCCAGACCGAGGCCGTCCAGCCAGGCCGCCTGGTCGAGTATCTCTGCATACAATCCCTGAGTGCCGATGCCCGATTGCGGTGGGTTACGAAAATCATAAACCACCCCGATGCGCAGATCCTGTTTCAATTCTTCAATTCCCCGTCAATAGGTCCGTATTCGTCTATATTTTTGGTTCGCCGCCGGTTTCATCAATCCGTCCGGGCGGCGGCAATAGATCGAGGTGGCGGAACAGGGCCACGAACCGTTGCAACTGGCCGCGCTGGTAGGCGGGGACGTCCATGGCGTTGAAATCATAAAAGCCCTGGCCGTCGCGCAGGCCGTTGCGGCCCTGGGCCATGTTGTCATCCACGATTTGCGGCGAGGCATAACGGTCCGAGCCGAGGTTCTCGGCCAGGTAGCGGGAGGCGTGGTAGAGGATGTCACCGCCCCCCACATCGACGAATTCCAACAGGCCCATGGTGGTGTAACGGGGGCCGAAGCCGGCGCGGATGGCCTTGTCGATGTCCTCGGCGGACGCGACGCCTTCCTCGACCATACGGGCGGCCTCGTTCATGGCCACGGACTGGATGCGGGGGATGATGTAGCCGGGCGTCGCGGCACAGACCACGGGCACCTTGCCGATCCTCTCGAGGATCCCCCGCACCGCCTGGAGAACTTCGGGATCCGTGGCGGCGCCGGGGCTGACTTCAACCAGGGGGATCAGATAGGCCGGGTTCAGCCAATGGGCGTTGAGAAAACGGGCCGGGTGGGCCACGAATGCGGCCAGCTTGTCCACGGGCAGGGTCGAGGTGGTGGAGGCGATGATGGCCCCCTCCCCAACAACCTCGGACAGGGCCCGGAAGGCCTGCTCCTTGGCCTCCATGGTCTCGGTCACGCCTTCGAAAATCAGGTCGGCGTCGGAGAGCTCTTCCAGGCGGGAGGTGAAATGGATACGCGCCAGCATGTCCGGGATCAGGCTGCCGTCAAAAGCGCCAAATTCGGCCAGGGCCTTCAGATTCCCCGCGATCTCGGCTCGCGCCGCGGCCAGCAGCTCCTTGTGTTCGTCATCGGCGCGGGGTTTCACATCGGCCAGGGTGACGCGGTAGCCGGCATAGGCGAATACATGGGCGATGCCCCGGCCCATGCGGCCGGCGCCGATGGCCGCCACATGCCTGATATCCTCGGCCCTCATCCCGCCTCGCCCTCGCTCAGCATGGCTTGCAAGCCCTCCCGGCTCAAACCGGCCAGGCCCAGGGCCTCCCAGGTCCGGCGGCCTTGCCGGAAATCCTCGCCGCAAATGGCCGAGCCCATGGCCAGCAGCCCCCTTGCCACGGGGCAGGCCACCCCGGCCCAATCGGCGAGGGAGACCAGCAGGGCCAAACCCAGGGCGACATCCTCGCGCATGTAGCGGTGCCGGGTCAGATCGATAGCTTCCCGCCAGTCGCCGGAATCGGTCAGGCTTTCGTGGGCGGCGTTGCCGTACATCCATTCCGGCCGGGCATCGTCATAGTGATCCGCCAGGGGGAAGTGGGGGCCGCCATAACCCAGCGCCTCGCGAATGGCGATCCGCTCCCCGTCCAGGGTATCGGTGACGGCGCGAATGGCCGGCTGGGTTCCTTCGTTGTGAATATCCCAGGTATCGAAATGCTGCATGGGCCCGGCGTTCATGAGGATCAGGGGCGGATGAATGATCGGCCCGGCGTTCATCAGCGCCGCGTCCAAGACGTCGCCGAGGGGCTACATGGCGGGAAAGGCCCGAGCGACGACGGCCAGCGCCGGCGCCGAATGCCGCGCCGGATAGACGCCGCTGGGCAGCCGGGTTGTCCGGGCCGAAATCGCCACCACGTCATCACCACGCAGGCGGGCGAGATAGGGCAGCGTCCCGGCTTCGACAAATGACAATTCGGCCCGGTTCCCGGCCTGGCGGATGATCCGGCTCATGGTGATGGCGCCAAAGGTACCGGGCGGTATGAACACCACTTGGCCGTCCAAGAGATGCGGCGCCATTGCCGCCGCCACGCCATCCTGCGCCGTGGCGGGCAAGGGCGAGAGGACCAATTCGGCGCCGGCCAGGGCCTCCGCGATGTCGGAAGTCACGCAATGCAACGGCACCCGGCGTTCACCCGCGGCATCGATCATGCGCAGGCCGCCGGCCCGCTTGAGCGTCGCCAGAGCGCCGCCGTCACGGCGCCAGAAGCTTATGTCATGGCCTTGGTCGGCCAAATCCGCCGCCGCCGCATGACAGCCGTGGCCGCCGCCGATCACCGCAATCTTCATGGCTCCATCCAGCGCTGCAATTGCGGACCGTAGGCGAACAAGGCGGGCGTGCCGCCCGTATGCACGAACAGCACGTTGGCGCCCGGCGCGATGGTTTGATCGGCGGCCAGGGCCATCAGACCGGCCATGCCCTTGCCGGTATAGGGCGGATCCAGGAACAAGCCTTCGCAGCGGGCCGCCAAAACGATGGCGTCGGCCGTGGCCGGGTTCAATTGCCCATAGCCCGGCGCCAGCACGCCGTCGAACAGTTTGATATCCCCATCCCCGACCACTTCGTCCAGGCCCAGCATCTCCGCCAGATCGCGGCAATGGCCGGCGATACGCTGAAATTGCGCCGCCGCGTCCCGCCGCACGCAGATACCGTGCACGTCCATGTTTTGACCCTGCGCGCGCAATCCAAACAACAGCCCCGCATGGCTAAATCCACTGCCCGAAGCGATGACGACCGCATCCACATCCATATCGCCGGCCTGCAACTGCGTCACGATCTCCGCCGCCGCCAGGACATAACCCAAGGCGCCCAGGGGCGGATGGCCCGGCGCCAGGGGAACGATATAGGGCCGTTTGCCAGCGGCGCGCAATTTGCCCGCGATGGCCCGCACGGCGGCGTCCGCGCCGGCCTCGTCCTCGCCGTCGGGGTAGGAATAGCGGTGCGCGCCGAGGATATCGCTCAACAGGACATTGCCCGATTGATAATACAGGGGGTCCATGTCCGGCACGCGCTCCTCGGCCTGGATATGGATTTCCAGCCCCAGGCGGGCGGCGGCGGCGGCGGCGGCGCGGCAATAATTGGATTGAACCGCGCCCGTGATAACGATGGTGTCCGCGCCTTCATCCTGGGCGGCGCCGAAATAGAATTCCAATTGCCGGGTCTTGTTGCCGCCGAAGGCCAGACCTGTCAGATCGTCCCGCTTGATAAACAAATTCACGCCAATTTCGGCCGACAGCCGCGGCGCGGCCTCGATCGCCGTCGGTAGAATGGACAGCGGCACACGGGAATAATCGGCCAGGCGGCCGAATTTAGCGGTCATGACGTCATCTACTTCAATTCACTGCCATGTCTTGATCCAAATGCACCCGGCCGAATTATATCGTACGTGAAGAATAGCTTGCAAAATGTGGTCTGTCTTGGCACTTATCCGCCGCCCCACTTCGGCACGCGGCTTTGGTCAAGGAAATTGCACATGCGCGACAACGACGCCCTCTCCATGCCCGAAGGCGTGGCGATCCTCGGCCCCATGAGTGAGGGTTATGAAAACATTCTCTCGAGCGAGGCGCTAGCTTTCTTGGCCGCGATGGAACGGAAATTCGGGCAGCGGCGGCGCAATCTGCTGGCCTACCGGGTCGAGGTGCAGGCCAAAATCGATGGCGGCTGGCTACCGAATTTTCTGGCCAAGACCAAATCGGTGCGGGACGGCGATTGGACCATCACCTCCGTCCCCCACGACCTGATGAACCGGCGCGTGGAGATCACCGGCCCCGTTGACCGCAAGATGATCATCAATGCCCTGAACTGCGGCGCCAACGTTTTCATGGCGGATTTCGAGGACGCCACGGCCCCGACCTGGTCCAACATGATCGAAGGGCAGATCAATCTGCGCGACGCCATTGCCAAAAAGATCGATTTCACCGACCCCAACAACAACAAATTCTATGCCCTGAACGACACCCTGGCGACCCTGTTGGTGCGGCCCCGGGGCTGGCACCTGGAAGAGGCGCATATCACCGTCGACGGCCAGCGCATGTCGGGCGGCCTGTTCGATTTCGGTCTGTATTTCTTCCACAATGTAAAGCAGTTGTTGGCCAATGGCTCGGGGCCCTATTTCTATCTGCCGAAGATGGAACATCATCAGGAGGCCCGTCTGTGGAACGATGTCTTTGTCTGGGCCCAGGAGCAATTGGGCATCCCCAATGGCACCTGCAAAAGCACCATCCTGATCGAGACCATCATGGCGGCGTTCGAGATGGACGAAATTCTGTACGAGCTGCGCGACCATGTCGTCGGTCTGAACTGCGGGCGGTGGGATTATATCTTCAGCTACATCAAGAAATTCCGCAACCGGCCCGAATTTCTGCTGCCCGACCGGGCCGAAGTGGGCATGACCTCGCATTTTCTGCAATCCTATAGCCTGCAATTGATCAAGACCTGCCATCGCCGGGGCGCCTTCGCCATGGGCGGCATGGCGGCGCAGATCCCCATCAAAAACGACGACGACGCAAACAATGCCGCCATGGACAAAGTCCGCGCCGACAAGGACCGCGAAGTTGGCAATGGCCATGACGGCACCTGGGTCGCGAATCCGGGCCTGGTCGCCATCGCCAAGGATATTTTCGATGCCGGCATGAATGGCGACAACCAATTGGACCGTCGGCGCCAGGACGTCGATGTCAGCCAGGCGGACCTGCTGGCCGTGCACCAGGGTTCGATCACCGAAGCGGGCTTGCGCATGAACCTCTCCGTCGGCACCCAGTATGTGGAAGCCTGGTTGCGCGGCAACGGCTGCGTGCCGCTGTACAACCTGATGGAAGACGCCGCCACGGCGGAAATTTCCCGGGCCCAGGTCTGGCAGTGGCTGAAGCATGAAGCGGAATTTACCATCGGCGGCACGATCACGGCAGACCTTGTACGGGAGGCCATGGCGGAGGAGTTGGATAAAATCCGCGAGGAAGTCGGCGGCGAGGTCTTTGACGACGGCAAATATGCCGAGGCCGGCGAATTATTCCTGCGGATGGTGACGGAGGACGAATTCCAGGATTTCCTGACCCTGCCAGCCTATGAACGGATCATCACCACCGCATAGAGTGTCGGATCAAGTCTGAATTATCAAACCTAAAACTGTTACCGCCGTCGCGACGCGGTCAGCCCTCCGGCGATGCAACGTTGTTCGAAAGCGCTCCGGTGAATTTCCAGCTTTGGGGCAAGCCCGGATGAAACCAACCCACCCGCCCATGCGCATGATTTTCAGAATCTACACATCTTCGATGCCCTCTTCGCCAACCATGCCGCGGATAAGACGGAGCACGCGCTTTTTAAGATCCGCGAGATTGATCGCGCCCGTCGTGTCGTCGCGTAGAATGGGCGACGTGAAAAGTTCCATGTGCATGGCATCGCGCAATCGCGGCAACACCGCGTTCACATCGTTTTTGGCGCCAATATCGGCAACCTGCAGGCTCAGGGTCAGCAGAACCTGATATTCCACCCGTCCGTTGGCGATGATCGGCGCTGAAATCGGCTCAAACTGGACGAACAGCGCCTCGGCGACCTGTTCGGCATCGCTACCTTCGCCACTGGCCTCGCCACCGCCGTCTTCTTGGCCCTCGACCCCCTCCTCTTGGTTCAGGCCCAAGGGTTCGTCAAGCATGCCCATGGCAAACAGGCCGCCACCCGCGCCCCCAAGCAACACGATCAATCCGACCACGATAATGATGATCTTTTTCACAATCAGCTCCGCATTCTCTCCCGAATCCACCCGATCCACCGCGCGGGGGCGGCATGTCGGCGGATAGGATGACAGCAAATGGTTAGGAGAAGGTTACTCAGAAATGCCGGTAACCGGGACGCGGCAACGGCACGGACCGTCCCGAAGCGTCCATGGCCACGACGCCATCGCCAACCGTCACCGCGCCGATGCGCGTGACCGCCGCATCGCCCGCCGCGGCCGCCGCCGCG
>JAYGEB010000094.1:0-8052 GCA_046582595.1 Alphaproteobacteria bacterium
TCGAAAGCTCGACCACATACTTCTTCCGTGACATCATGCACCACCGTGATAATTCGAATCGATGGCCATCGAATCATCGAAAACCAGTAACTTCAACCCTTGCAGGCCAAACTAATGGAATTAAAGGGTGCGGAGCACTAGACGATGATCCATATCGCCGTCTGCGTGAAACAAATTCAGGATCCGGAAATTCCTTCCGCCCTGCTACGGGTGGATGAAGCCACGAACACCATGCGGCTCGCGACAGGCGCCTCGCCGGTGATGAGCCCGTTCGATGAGCAGGCGGTGGAAGCGGCCCTGCGCATCCGCGAGGCCCTGGGCGAGGCGAAGATCACCGCCATTACCCTGGGCGAGGAAACGGCGCGCCAGGTGCTCAAGGCGGCATTGTCCCTGGGCGCGGACCAAGGCGTGCTGTTGTCGGACCCGGTCTGCCAGAATGGCGATAGCTATGCCACCGCGTTGACGCTTGGCCAGGCGATTGAAAAACTCGGGGACGTCGATCTAATCCTCGCGGGACGGCAGGCGGCGGATTTGGATGCCGGCGTGGTCGGTTGCGGGCTGGCCGAATTGCTGGACATCCCCGCGATCACCTTCGCGGGGAAGGTTGCCGTCGAGAACGGAATGGTCCGGGTCGATCGGGTGATCGAGGACGGCTATGAAATTCAGGAGGCGCCGCTGCCCGCCCTGGTTACCATTTCACATGAGATCGGCCCGGCCCGCAAAGCCAGCCTGCGCGAGACCATGCGCGCCGCGCGCAAACCGATCACCGCCTGGAGCGCGGCGGATTTGGGCTTGGATGCCGGCCAGGTTGGCGCATCGGGCTCGCGGCGCGCCGTGGAACGCCTCTATATCCCCACCAGTGAAATCGTGTGCGAATTCATCCCCGGCGCGGCCGCCGACGAGATGGCTCGCAATCTGGCCCGGCGTCTTTTCGAGGCGAATGTACTGTGAGCGCGCCAAGCGGAATTCTCGTCATCGCGGAAGCCGAAGATGGCGTCCCAACGGCGCTGTCCCGCGAGATGCTGGGACTGGCACGGCGCCTGGCGGATGATCTGGGCGGCGGCGTGGATGCCTTGCTGCTTGGAGAAGATCTTGGCGACAGCGCCGGTGAGTTGATCGCATTCGGGGCGGATCGCGTCCATATCGGCGATGGGGCGCCCCATGCCGTCTATCTGGCCGAGGCATGGATGCCAAGGCTGATGGAGGTCGCCGGGCGGTCGCCGCCCGTGGTCATTTTGGCCGGGCATACCACCATGGGCGCCGACCTAGCACCCCGTCTGTCGTTTCGTTTGGGCACGACGGTGGCGACCGCCTGCATCGAGGCGGAGGTTGTCGAGGGCCGTCTGCACGCGACGCGGCCCTGTTATGGCGGCGCCGCGCGGGAGGTGGTGTCTTTCAAGACCGAACCGGCGGTTCTGACAATCAAGGCAAAGTCACAGGCCGCCCTGGACCGGGACGACGGCCGGAGGGGCCATGTGCTTGAACTTTCGACGGATATTGGCCAGACCCGCGTCCGCGTGGTCGAACGCAGGATCGAAGCCACGGCGGGTGTCCGGCTGGAAACAGCGAAGGTCATCGTCGCCGGCGGTCGCGGCATCAACGGCCATGAAGGCTTCAAGAAAGCCCAGGAACTGGCCGATGTTCTGGGCGGCGCGGTCGGGGCCAGCCGCGTGGCCTGCGATCTGGAATGGTGCCCGCCCTCGTACCAGATCGGGCTGTCGGGCCGCACCGTGGCGCCGGAACTTTATATCGCGTTGGGCATTTCCGGGGCCGGCCAGCATATGGCGGGCTGTGGCAACGCCAAGACCATCGTTGCCGTCAACATCGATCCGGATGCGCAGATCTTCCAATCGTCGCGTTTTGGCATTGTCGGCGATTGCCATGAGATCCTGCCGCCACTGATCGATGAACTGCGCAAGCTGAAAAGCGGGCGCGGGGCCTGAACCTGTTCCGCGGACGCCAATGGTGCTACAGATGGAACCAAGAATGCGGTCCGCTTGCCGCCAGGGAGGAATTCATGACCTATCGGAAAATAACAGTCGAGCCGCTGGCGGGCATGATCGGCGCTGAAATCCACGGCGTGGATTTGTCGCGGCAGCTGGACGACCAGGCATTTTTGGAAATCCGCCGGGCCTTTGACGAGAACGCCGTCATATTCTTTCGCGATCAGAACATTACTCCCGAGCAGCACCTGGCCTTCGGGGCCCGCTTCGGCGCCTTCGATATTCATCCCTTCGCGGCCGGTCTGCCCGAGCATCCGGAAATTCTGCCCGTCATCAGGGAGGCGGACGACAATGTCCGCGGTTTCGGTAATGGCTGGCATTCCGATGTCACTTTTTATGAGCGGCCGCCCCTGGGATCGATCCTGTACGCCATCGAAGCGCCGGCGCGCGGCGGCGACACGTTGTTCGCCAGTATGTGCCAAGCCTATGACGCACTATCCGATGGTCTGAAAGAGACTTTGGATGGTCTGACGGCGATCCATAGCGCCGGTGATACCTATGGCGCGAAAAGTGACGGCGCGGCACGGTCAACCCGAAATAGGTCCATGAATATCAGATATGGCGACGACGCCGAGGCGGAGATGGAGCATCCGGTGGTTCGCACCATACCGGAGACCGGTCGCAAGGCGCTCTTCGTCAACCGCACCTATACCAAAAATTTCAAGGGCTGGAGCAGGGCGGAAAGCCGGCCGCTGTTGGAATACCTCTGGAATTACGCCGTTCAGCCGGAGTTCACCTGCCGCTTCCGCTGGCGCAAGGGCTCCATCGCTTTCTGGGAAAACCGGTGCACCCTGCACAACGCCATCGCCGACTACACCGGGCAACGGCGCGAGATGCACCGCGTCACCATAATCGGCGAGCGGCCGTTCCTGGCGCTAGGTGACGATGCCCATGTCGTCGCCGCCGAATAATCCGGCCCATGGCAATGTTGTCGTTGGCACGGGCCGCATCGTCTACAAGGGATAAACCAACAAAATATCGACCCGGCGGGATTCCAGCACCACTTTGCGCTCCTTGAATAACGGCTTGCCGTCCCGCCCTTCGATCACGTCGAGATATTTGCCCACCGCGAAGCTCTCCGTGCGGCCATCCTGCATGGTGCGGATGACATTGAAATTCGTGCGCACCTGGAATTGCTCCTCGCCGAGGGCGCTGATCTGGCTGCGTCCGATGATGTGGCAATAGGTGTGCGCCTCGTAGATATTCGCGGTCAGCATGGCCTTGACACGGTCCGCCATCATGCCCCGGCCCTGGCAATACATGATGCCCATGGGCAGGCCCGCCTCGAAACTTTCGCGGGTGATAATCAGGTAGCTGCCATCTTCGGTAAAGTAATCCGGCCAGCCTTCCAGGGCGCCGTCATCGATGTCGTGGGCGTAGGCCGTGATCAGTTCTTCGATCCCGTCCATGTCAATTGAAACCCATGATCTCGCGGTAACCGGTCCAAAAACCGCGGATCGCGGTCTCGGTGGCGCGGCTGTGATTGGATGATTCCGCCTCCCGTCCACCCATTTCCGCCACCCCCATGCCGTCCGGGCGGCCCCGCGTGCCCCGCTGCACGAATTCGTTGATGCAGCCGTCCTCCAACGAGACCAGCCCCGATGCCCCGGTCAGGTTGCCCTGCATCACCCGCATCGCCGTCTGTTTTTCATCATCGTCCTCATAGCCCACGTGGTACCAGAACAGCTCCGTCTGGTCGATCCCACGGGGAACGAAGAAACGCACGGCCAGGGAATTTAAGGTGAACTGAATGGCCAAGTTGGGGAACAGCGCCTGGATGGAATGGGTTATGCCGTCGTCAAACTCGGGCCAGGCGGCCAACAGTTCGGGGCCGGCCAAATCGGCGTCATATTGCGCGGAGTGGACCTGCGCTTCCTTGTATTCCGCCGCCTCGTCGAGGGTCTCGCGTTTGGCATAGCTGATGCTGTGCCATTTATCCTCGGCCAGGATGATGCCGCCGTCCATATCCAGGCGATTGATCTTGAAGGTGGTGTAAAAGGTATGCAGCAAGGTCGCGTGATAGGAATCCCGGACGTTTTCGGCATACAGTTTCCAGTTATTGTGGATGATCTGGCTGTGCATGCCCAGCAGCTTCAGCGGCCGACTTAGGTTGCGGCGCAGGAATTTGGCCATGGCCGCGCCCATATAGTCTTCCACCCTTGGCGTGTCAGGGGAGAAGGTGCCGAAGACCAGGCCGCAGAAAACCTCCACCCGCAAAGGCTCCAGGCCATGCTGGTCCAGATCGAAATCCTTGGGCAGGCCGCCCTTGCCCCGCAGGCCGTTGCGAAAGGCCAACGACTTCAAGCGGCCCCGCAGATCGTAAGACCAGGAATGGTAAATACAGGTCAGCAGCTTGGCGTTGCCCTTTTCCTTCAGGCAGACCAGCGCGCCTTTATGGGCGCAACTGTTGACCATGGAATGGACATCGCCGTTCTCGTCGCGGGTAACGATCACCGGAATTTCACCGACCGTCGAGGTCTTGAAATCACCGGGATTGGGAATGTCGATTTCCAGGCAGAGGAAATTCCATACCGGGCCGCGAAAGATACGCTGCTGCTCCAGGGCATAGATTTCCGCGTCGGCGTACAGGCGATAGGGGATCCGCGTGACGCCCCCGTCCGGCCATTGTAACGGTTCGCTTAGCTGATCCATCGTTGCTAACATCGATTGGCTCCTCCCACCCGCCTACTGTCACTACGCTACCGTACCACTGTAGCGGACACCGCTCCAGGCCGCGCGCCGCCATGGCGACGACATGGTTTAGCCTCAGGCCGCCTTTCACGCCAAGACCAACCGCGATGAGTTTGAAATATTGGGTGAAACGGCCGCAAAAGCGAAGAACAACTTTCATCTTCGAGCGAGATCATAAATAATGGCCGCATACGAGTTTGGGAGTAACGAGATGGAACCCGTCAGATATATCGACCGTACCCGCGACTATTATCTGTCGCAAGGTTTTGAAAAACCGTACATGTGGGCGCATTTCGACGAGGTTCCCTTCACCCCTTTGAAGAAGCCCTTGGCGGACTGCAGGATTGCGCTGGTATCGACCAGCGATATCGCCGTCAGGGGCGGTGACGATGAGGGCAAGCATTCCGAGCAGCTATTCGTTGGCAATGTCTATTCGATCCCCACCGATACCCCGGTCGAGCAGCTCTATTCGCACCAGGAGGATTACGACGTTCACGCCACGAGTTTGGATGATCCGAACAGTTATTTCCCGATCACCCGGTTGCGGGAAGCGGCGTCGGAGGGATTGATTGGCGGCGTCACGGCGCGGGCTCACGGTATCTATACCGCCTACAGCCACCGCCGCACCCTGGAAAACGATGCCCCCGAGGTTCTCAAGCGCTGCCGGGAGGATGGGGCCGACGCCGTCGTCCTGACCCCCGTTTGACCGGTGTGTCACCAGACCGTGAGTCTGGTCGCGCGCTATCTCGAGGACCACGGCCTACCGACCGTTGTCATCGGCACGGCGCGTGATATCGTTGAGCATTGCGGCGTGGCGCGCCATGTTTTCACCGATTTCCCCCTGGGCAACCCCTGTGGCGAGCCGTTCGATGTCGCCATGCAGCGCAAAATCGTAAACGCCAGCCTGGACCTGTTGGCCAGCGCCACGGTGCCGCGCACGACGATCCAGTCGCCTTTCACCTGGAGCAAGGGTGAACGCTGGAAGGAGCTGATTTTTACCGAGGAGCAGCCCTTTCTGCAGGGCGAGGTGCAGGACAAATGGATCGCGGCGAAGGCGAACTACCGTGACTTGAAGACCAAAGGCAAGATCTGAGATGAGCGCCGGGGGCACGGCCCGAACTCCGTGCCGGCGGGCCCTTCGAGCAGGCGTCGGACAAACAAAAAAATACAATTGGAGGAGAACCGAATGACGAACGGTAACATGCGGTTAAGCAGCGACAACGCGGCGGCGCGCGATGCCCTGGCAAAGGCCATGCACGGCATGTGCCTATGGAAGGCCGATTTCATGAACGACATCAAGACCGCCCTTGCCGCCGACCCGGATTTCGCCATGGCCCATGCGGTCAGGGCCCTGGCGCTGACCGCCGGGCGGCATATGCGCTTTCTGCCCCTGATGCGGCGCGGCCTGGAAAAGGCCAAGGCCGGGAAGGCGCCCTTGAGCGCCCATGAGAGCGCCTATATCGAGGCCCTCGGACATGCGGTCGATTTGCGCCCGGACCTGGCGATCGCGGTCTATAAGCGCATCCTGGATGAACATCCCTGCGATATGTTCATGCACCGGCTGGCCCAGCAGGAGTTGTTCAATTTCGGCCGCAAGTCCGAAATGTATGAACTGGCGGAGACGGCGGCGCCGCACTGGTCGCCGGAGATGACGGATTACCCCATCTTCCTTTCCAACCGCGCCTTCGGCAACGAAGAAATGCTGCATTACGCCGAGGCCGAACGTTATGGCCGCGAAGCGATCGAGCGGGACCCCAGCGATCCCTGGGGCGCCCATGCGGTGGCCCATGTGCTGGTCATGCAGGGCCGGATCGATGATGGTGTCGACTGGCTCGAGGGGCTATCCGGCAACTGGTCGGGCAAGAACCAGATCGTCCATCACAACTGGTGGCACCTGTGCCTTTTCCTGCTGGAGCGGGGCGAGCACGAGCACATATTGGAGCTTTTCGACGCCGAGATTTACAATCCGGCCTCGCCGCTGATCCAGGCCATGCCCGATAATGTCATCGACGTCACCAATGCCGCCGCCCTGCTGCTGCGCCTGGAACTGCGCGGCGTTGATGTCGGCGAACGTTGGCGGGTGGTGCTGGAACCGGCCGAGGGCCGCATCGGCAATCATGCCCACCCCTTCACCTCCGCCCATGCCGCCATCATCCTGGCCGCCTGCGGCCGCTTCGAGCAGGCCGGCGAGCTGATCCGTTCCATGACGGATTTCGCCGACACCGATGATGGCCCGTTCGGCGCCTGCATGCGCAAGGCCGCCCTGCCCGCGGCCAAGGCGGCGATCGCCCACCGCAAGGGCGATCACGAGGCCGTGGTGGCGGGCTTCATGCCGGGCCGGTTCGATCTCGTGGCCATGGGCGGCAGCCAGGCGCAGCGGGACGTTTTTTTCCAGATCCTGGTGGATTCCTGCCGCCAACTGGGCCGCAAGACGGAGCTCGCCCAACTGGCGCAAGACCTCAACGACATCGGTTTCGAGGCCGTCGGCCAACGCACTCTGTATGCCGAGGCCTTCGCCGCCTAGCGCTACTTTTTCAACTGCCTGGCCAGCGCCTCGGGCGTCGTCTCGCCGGCGAAATAGACGAATTCCTCGTCCCATTGCAGCGGCAGATCGAGCAATAGACCCGGCTCTTCCGCCGTGACGGCGATATCCAGCGCGGCGCGCAGAATTTTCGTTTGCATGACGCGATCTCCCGCCCGCCCGAAGCTATTGCCCATGGGAAAGTTGACAAACAGGGTTCGCGGCGGACGCACCAGGGCGGTGATGTCGCGGCCAGTCGAAACGGTGACGGTCGGAATGCTGTGCTCTTCCACGACGCGCGCTACCAGACCCACGGTCTGATGGTCGAGGGGTCAAGCCGGGATGGCGATGAGCAGATCGACGCCGTCGGCCTTAAGCTCCTCGACCAATGCGGGGGCGGATTCGCCAACCACCTTGCTGCGGTTATAGGTCCGGCCCATGAAGCCGCTCCAGTGCCGCTTGGCGACCGCGCCAATTTCACCTAGCCCGGCCAGTTCGCCCAGCCGGTCGATGGGAAATAGGCAGTTGAGATCCCGGTCCGCGTCGGCGTGATCATAATAGCTGTCATGGATCTGATATTGGTCCGAAGGCGTTTTCGGATCGACCGCGTCCACGCGGTGATCGTTGCGCGCGTCGGGATCGAACGGCTGGGCGGCGCAATGGGAAATTCCGCCGCTGACCAGCAGGGCGACCGTACACTCCGCCATGGGCTTGGCCAGCGCCGTCCAGGGCGCGCCGTCGTTTTCGCTCCATTGGTAGGGCGGAAAACCCATGTTGCCATATTTATCGTTCAGGGCATCGACATAGCGAATTGGTTCCATTGTCCGGCGTCTCCAA
>JAYGEB010000130.1:0-16120 GCA_046582595.1 Alphaproteobacteria bacterium
CGGGCAAACAGGATCATGTGGTGGGCTCTCTCCACCGTGCGGATGCTGTCCATCTGCACGAAGCCCAATTGATGGATCAGCGCGTGCAGGCCGTCCTTGCCCCGCCGGTTTCGCGGCGGCGGGCACAAACCCTGACGCGCCATGAAAATCCGGCGCGCCTGGATATTGGTGATGATGGGTCGGGCAACGGTCATTCAGCCGCCACGGATAGGGTGTGGTGTTATGCCTGGGTGTCCACGTTATGGCCGCAATCGTTATCTTTCGCCGCGGCCGTATCCGCGGCCGTATCCGCGGTCTGCGCCGGCGCGCCCTTGGCGACACCGACCATGGCGGCGCGCAGCAGACGGCCGTGGATCACATAGCCCGGCTGCATGACCTGCACCACGATGCCTTGGGCGGCGTCCGGATCATCGAGCTGAACCACGGCCTGGTGCAGGTTGGGGTCCAGCTTTTCGCCCAGGGGGCTGATCTCCTCGATGCCGTGCTTGTCGAAATGGCCCTGCAATTCCTTGCGGGTCAGCTCAATGCCTTCCAGCAGTTGCGCCAGTTCGGCATTGCCGCTCCGCGCCTCGTCGCCGACCGCCGCCAGGGCGCGCTGCAGGTTATCGGAAACCGCCAGCATGTCGCGGGCGAAATCGGCGATGGCGTATTTGCGGGTGTCGGCCTTTTCCCTTTCGCCACGGCGGCGGATATTCTCCGTCTCGGCCATGGCGCGCAGCAACTTATCCTTCAGGTCCGCGACCTCGCCATAGGCCAGTTCCAACTCGTCCGGCTGGTCCGGTTCGGTGGTTTCCGGGCTCTCCGTGTTTTCCGGCGTATCACCTTCGGCGGTCGGGGCGGCGGCCGCCCATTTGTTGCCGCCGGCGGCGGTCTCGGGCGCCGGTTCAGCCGCCTCCGGCGTTGCTTCCGGCATTGCTTCCGGCTTTATTTCCGGGGTTTGCGGCGGGCTCGGTTCGGGCTGGTCCGGATTTTCGGGATTATCGGCTTCGTTCATCTCGTCCTCGGGCACGGGCGCCGCGCTACGACAGCAGATATTGATATAGGGCTTCGGGGCCGCATTTTTAACCCATTCGGCGGTCAGGTCAACCGCTGTCAGCCGATCAGGCGGCCGATCACCCGCGCCGTGTAGTCCACCATGGGCACGATACGGGCATAGTTCAGATGGGTCGGCCCCACCACGCCGATGGCGCCGATCACTTCCTGGTTGGAATTGCTGTAGGGCGCGACGATCATGGAGGAGCCGGTCAAAGAGAAAAGCTGGCTTTCCGAGCCGACAAAAATCCGCACGCCCGGTCCCTCGTTGGCCAGTTCCAACACCTCGATCAGGGATTGCTTGCTTTCCAGATCGGCGAATAGCTGGCGCACCCGCTCTAGGTCCTCCGCCGCCGTGATATCCTCCAGCAGATTGGCCCGGCCGCGCACGATCAGGGTTTGCTGCCGGTCATCGCCGCCCCAGATCGCCAATCCGCTTTCCACCACCCGCGCCGTGACCGCGTCCAGCTCGGCCCGGTGGGCCTCGATCTCCGCCAGGATATCGCGCTGGGCCTCGGCCAGGGTGGCCCCGTGCAGGCGGGCGTTGAGGTAGTTGGCGGCCTCCGTCAGGGTTGACGGCGGCAGTCCCGGCGGCACTTCGATGATGCGGTTTTCCACGGCCCCGGCCTCGCCCACGATGACCACCAGGGCCCGGCCAGCGCCCAGGGAGACGAATTCAATATGCTTCAGGGGCGCTTCCAGTTTTGGCGCCATGACCAGGCCGGCCCAGCCCGACAGGCCCGACAGCATTTCCGAGGCCTGGATCAGCATATCCTCGAAACTGCGGCCGGCGGCGGCGCAATTGGCGTCAATCTCGGCCCGCTCGCTCTCGCTCAGATCGCCCAGTTCCATAAACCCGTCGATGAACAGGCGCAGGCCCCGGTCGGTGGGCAGACGCCCGGCGGAGGCGTGCGGTGCATATAGCAGCCCCGCTTCCTCCAGATCCGCCATGATGTTGCGCACGGTGGCGGGCGAGAGGTTGCTGTTAAGGCGCCGGGAAAGGGTGCGGGAACCCACCGGCGTGCCGGTTTCCAGAAATGCATCGACCACCTCGCGGAAAATCTCGCGGTTGCGTTGGTCCAGCGCGCCGATCCCAGGCTGATTTAATGCTTGTTTCGCCATTGTCCGACCAATGTAATAACGCCCTCCCGGCGCGTCAACGCGGCCCTGGACGTCCGGCTCCGGGAAGGCTAGACAGTGCGCCGGGAACTGTTCAGGATTTTAAGGAGAATGCGCCATGCGTCCATCCGGCCGCGCCGTCGATCAATTGCGTGAGATCAGCCTGGAACCGGGCTTTGCGAAATACGCCGAAGGCTCCTGCCTGGTGCGCTTTGGCGATACCCACGTGCTGTGCGTGGCGTCCTTGGATGAGCGGGTGCCGCCCTTTCTGCGCAACAGCGGCCAGGGCTGGGTGACGGCGGAATACGGTATGCTGCCGCGATCCACCCACACCCGCACGGACCGGGAAGCCGCCCGCGGCAAGCAATCGGGCCGGACCCAGGAAATTCAGCGCCTGATCGGCCGATCGCTCCGCGCGGTGACCGACCTGAAGGCCATGGGCGAACGGCAGATCCGCCTGGACTGCGACGTTCTGCAAGCGGACGGTGGCACCCGTACCGCCGCCATCACCGGGGCCTGGGTGGCGCTCCATATTGCGCTCTCCGGCATGCTGAAGGATGGCCTGGTTGAAAAAATGCCCCTGAAAAACCACGTCGCCGCCGTCAGTTGCGGCCTGTATCAAGGCGAGGCGGTGCTGGACCTGGACTATGCCGAAGATTCCAATGCCCAGGCGGACGCGAATTTTGTCCTCACGGGCAATGGCGGCATCGTGGAAATTCAAGGCACGGCGGAAGAAGATCCGTTCACCAGGGAACAGTTCAACCGCCTGCTGGAATTGGCCGAACTGGGGATCGGCGATCTGGTCGGCCTGCAAAAACAGGCCATCGGGGCCTAAGCCCATGCCGCGCCGGTTTTCCAAACCGCGCCTGGTGGTGGCCTCGCACAATGCGGGCAAGGTGTCGGAAATCATGGAACTGCTAGCGCCCTTCGCCATGGACATCACCTCCGCCGCCGCGTTCGATTTGCCGGCGCCGGAGGAGACCGGAACGACTTTTGTCGCCAACGCGGAGTTGAAGGCGCGGGCCGCAGTGGCCGGCTGCGGCCTGCCTTGCCTGGCCGACGACAGCGGCCTGGCGGTGGAGGCCTTGGGCGGCGAGCCGGGAATTTATTCGGCCCGTTGGTCCGGCGCCGGGCGGGATTTTCAAAAGGCGATGGCTTTGGTCAATGAAAGACTGGGTGCCTGTGCAAACCGCCGGGCCTATTTCGTCTCCGTCCTGTCCCTGGCCTGGCCCGACGGCCATGTGGAGAGTTTCGAGGGGCGGGTGCACGGCACCATGGTCTGGCCGCCACGGGGGAAAGGCGGCTTCGGCTACGATCCCAGTTTCATGCCCGATGGGTATGGGCAGACATTCGGTGAAATGCCCCATGACCAGAAACAGCGCATTTCCCATCGCGCCGTGGCCTTCCAAAAGCTGATCGATGGCTGTTTCCGGGACTAGCCCATCGCGCGGCTTCGCGGTCTATCTGCATTGGCCGTTTTGCCTGGCCAAATGCCCGTACTGTGATTTCAACAGCCATGTCCGCGACAGTGTCGATCAGGACGCATGGCGCCGCGCCCTGCTGGCTGAAATCGACCGCGCCGCCGGACGCTTGGGCCCGCGCCAGGTCACCAGCATCTTCTTTGGCGGCGGCACGCCGTCCCTGATGCCGCCCGAAACCACCGCCGCGCTATTGGACCGCATCGCCCATCACTGGACGATGGACAATGCGGTTGAGATCACTCTGGAAGCCAATCCCACCTCCGTGGAGGCGGGCCGCTTCAAGGGCTATGCCGCCGCCGGCGTCAACCGCCTGTCCCTGGGCGTGCAGGCCCTCGACGATGGCGACCTGAAACGCCTGGGCC
The DNA here is from genome assembly GCA_046582595.1 of Alphaproteobacteria bacterium. Taxonomy (GTDB): domain Bacteria; phylum Pseudomonadota; class Alphaproteobacteria. The sequence continues at coordinate 3,995 of JAYGEB010000130.1, forward strand.
GCAATCACGATGCGGCGGAGGCCATGGCGGCCCTGGAACTGGCCCGGTCCACTTTTTCGCGCTGTAATTTCGATTTGATCTACGCCCGGCCCGGCCAGGATGTCGAGACTTGGCAAGCTGAATTGCGCCGGGCCCTGGACTTGGGTCCCTCGCATCTCTCCCTCTATCAACTGACCATCGAAAAAGGCACGGCGTTCGAGGGCACGGTGGTGGCGGCGGAAGAGGATCTGGCGGCCGATCTGTATGAGGCGACCCAGGAGATGTGCGAGGCGACCGGGTTGCCGGCCTATGAAATTTCCAACCCTGCGGCGCCGGGGCAAGAGAGCCGGCACAATCTGGCCTATTGGCGCTATGGCGAATATCTCGGTCTGGGCCCCGGCGCCCATGGCCGGCTGTTGATCGACGGCCAACGTCTGGCGACCAGCCAGCGCACCTCGCCCGAAGGCTGGTTGAGCGGCGCGCGGCGGGAAACCGAAACATTGCTATCGCCCAAGGAACGAGCCACGGAAATGCTGATGCTGGGTCTGCGCCTGCGGGAGGGCGTCGATGGCGGGGCCTTTCTGGCGGAGACGGGCCTGCCGCTGGAGGAGTGGCTGGCCGGCCCGGCGCTGGACCGGTTCGTGGCTGATCGCCTGCTGGTTTGGCGGGACGGGCATTTGGCGGCGAGCCCGGAAGGCCGGCAGGTTTTGAACACCTTGTTGGCGGATCTGTTGCCATGAGGGTGTTTCTGGGGCCATAACGGGTCATGGCGGCGGACAAACCTCGGCAAACGGCCCTGATCACCGGCGGCGCGGTGCGGGTCGGCGCGGCCCTGGCCCGGGCCCTGGCGGCGGACGGCTGGCATGTGGCGATCAACTATCACAGCTCTCAAGCGGAGGCCGAGGCGTTATTGGGCCAGATACAAGCCGATGGCGGAGACGGTCATCTGGTGCCGGGGGATTTGCGGGATCACGGCGTGGTCGAGGGCCTGATCGCCGCCGCCGGACGGGATGCGCCGCCCCTGGGACTTTTGGTCAACAACGCTTCGCTGTTCGAGAACGATTCCGCCCTGAACATGAGCTTGCAAAGCTGGAATGATCACCAGGCCGTTAATCTGCGCGCGCCGGTCTTTCTGGCCCGGGATTTTGCCCGGACCCTGAAGGGCGGGCGCGCCGGCGTGGTGGTCAATCTTCTGGACAACAAAATGTTCGCCCTGAACCCGGATTTCTTTTCCTACACCATCGCCAAATACGGTTTGTTGGGGGCGACCAAGGTCTTGGCCATGGAACTGGCGCCCCGCGTCCGGGTTTGCGCCATCGCGCCCGGTATCACCCTGCCCAGCACCAACCAGAGCCAGGCGCGCTTCCGCAAGGCCCACGCCCTGAACCCCATGGGCAAGGGCGCCACCCTGGAACAGCTTGTCGCCGCCCTGCGTTTCATTCTGTCGGCCCCGGCCCTGACCGGCGAGGTTATTACCATCGACGGCGGCCAGTCCTTGCAGGGCATGCCCCGCGATGTTTCCTTTCTAGCCGAGGATTAGTCCATGCCGCTGTTGGCGCACCGCATCAAATTCGAGCAGCTTTCGTTCCCGGTTTCCATCGGCGTCCTGCCGCACGAACGGGAAGGGCCGCAACGGCTGACCATCGATCTCGAAATCGAACTGCGTCCCGATATGGCCGATCCGGCGGAGGACCTCGCCAAGGTTCTGAATTACGATGACATCCGAACCCGGATCATCGAACTGGCCCAGGCCCGCCATCATAATCTGCTGGAAAGCCTGGCCCGGGAATTGCTGACCATATTCGAAGACGAGCCAGTGATAACCAGAGTACGCCTGTCCGTGCAAAAACCCGATGTCTACGCGGATACCGCCGCCGTCGGCTACGAAATCGACTACGCCTGGGAGCGGTAGGCTTATTTACGCCAGCGGTTTAATATCGCACATATAGGCGCGATGGGGGACGGAACCGCTGATGGGATCGGCGGCGGCATGGCTGATGATCATGTTGTGGTTGGCGCCATCGGAACTGAACGGGTCATAGCCTGGAGCATCGATTTCGGCACAGGCCTGCCACCAGCCGTGCTGGCCGCAAACGACGCCGGGGTCGAGCGATTTGTCGAACCGGGCCCTGGCGCGGACGCTGCCTTCGGGGGTCACGAGGCGGACCCAATCCCCGGCCGCGATTTTGCGTTCCGCCGCCGTGTCGGGGTGCAGGTCGATTTGCGGGTCGCGCGCCCGGCGGCGCAGGCTGGGCAAGGCGCGATGCTGCGTCTCGCAAAACAAGGTGTCTTTGGCGCAGGTCAGGATCAAGGGGAAACGTTCCGCTAAATCAGGCCGGGAACGGGGGCTGACCAAAGGTTCCTCGAACCCGGGCAGCGGGTCATAGCCGTGCGCGAGAAATGTTTCCGAGTAAAATTCAATTTTCCGCGACGGCGTGGCGAAGCCCTTCACCACGCCATTTTTCCTATTGGCAAACTTGCGGTACTTGGTTTCCAGCGGCAGGGCCAAGCCGCCGGGGGCCTCCCTCAAGGCTTCGAGGGTAAGGCCGCTGGGGGCAAGTTGGTGGCGATAGGCGGCGTCGATATCGCCATTCCAGAAATGTTCGCCAAGGCCCATGCGGCAGGCAAGATCAAAGACGATTTGCACATCGGAACGGGCCTCGCCTTGCGGTTCCACCAACCGCTTGCGTAATTGAACATGGGCCTGCGCCGCCGCGCTCACTTCAAAGCCAATATTCAGAGCCTCGGTCTCGAATGGCGTGGCGACCGGCAAGACGATATCGGCCAGTTCGGCCGTCGGGTTCATGAACAGATCGGCATGGACATAGAAATCCAGCGCCGCCAAAGCCTTGCGTCCACGCCGGCCGTCGGCATGGGCCATGAGCAAATTGGCGCCAAATACCACCAGGCCCCGGACGCCGTATGGCTGCCCCTCGGTAATGGCGCGATAGAGATCATCCGTGGAGGTGTATTCGCCCACGGCCGGGCCCAAGGGCCGGCTGGACAGGCCCAATGATTGTGCTTTCAGCTCCGGAGACATCAATTCATTCCCCGTGACATTCGCCGCCGGAACGCCGGAAAACAGCACGTTGCCGCCCGGACCATCAAAGCTGCCCGTCAGGGCATGGAGCAGGCCGATGGCGCGCGCCGCCTGAGTTGCGTTGGTATGTTGCTCGACACCACTCCAGACATAGTAGGCGGTGGGCCGGGCCCGCCACAGCATCTCCGCCGCCTGGGCCACCGCATCGGCGGCGACGCCGCATTGGGTTTCGATGTGCTCCGGTCCGTGGGTCTGGCACAACTCCGCCATGAGTTGGAAGACCGGGCGGCAGGAAACCGGTCCCCGCGCGGTTGCAACGCTGAAGGCGCCCCGCGCCGGATCGTAGGCCGCGGGCCCGGCCGTGGCCTGATCCCAGTACAGATAGTTTTGTTCATTGCCCGCCGGCGAAACATCGCTTTCCCGCAACAGGCGGCCATTATCGTCGCGCACCAGTAATGTCCCGTTGGTCCAATCGCGGACAAACGCCTCGTCGTACCAGCCCCGTTCGATCATCACATGGGCGATGCCCAGGGCCAGGGCGCCGTCGGTGCCGGGGCGCACCCGCAGCCACTGATCCGCCCGCCGGGCCAGCCCAGCCTGGCGCGGATCGACCACGATCAGCTTGGCGCCCCGCTTCAGGGCGGCGTTGGTGGCGGTGGCATGGGAGATCCGCGCCACGGTGGGATTGTAGCCCCAAAACAGGATGCAGCCGGCGTTCTCCAAGTCCGGCATATATTCGCCGGGTACGCCCGCGCCATAGACATGGCGCGTCGCCATGAAACGGCCCCAGCCGCACAATTCCATGGACATGCACAGGTTTGGGCTGCCGAAGGCATGGCGCAATCGGGCGATCCAGACCTGTGAATCCGATAGGGCCGAGGTGGACGGGGATGCATGACTGAAAACCACGGATTTCGAACCGTGTTCCGCGCTCAACCGTTTTAGGTTTGCCGCCACGGTGTCCAGCGCTTCATCCCAACCGATGACCTGCCAGCCCGGATCCGCGTCGCCCTTGGGCCGGGTGCGCTTGAGCGGTTGGCGCAAACGTTCCGGGTGGTAGACAAGCTCCGGCGCGACGCGGCCCTTTATGCAAAGGGCTTGCCCGGTGGGATGGGAGGGGTCCGGATCCAGCTTGGTCAGCCGGCCATCTTCCACCGTGGCGATGGCGCCGCAACGGGCGGTGCAAAGGGCGCAAAAACTTGGAATACGTTCAGTTTTGGGGCCGTTCATTGAATATACCGCCACTGTTTCGTCCATATGAGCGGCATCCTAGACGGCTAACCCGGGGAAACCAAGTTCCGCCAATTCCTTGAATTAGCCATCCAGTACGCCGTGAACGGTGGCGACGGCGGCGTCCAGGTCGGAGAATTCGAGGGTGTGGCAATCCACGCCTTTGATCCACTCGATCAGGCGCGAGACCTGAGCCTCCGTCAGATCCGAGGGAATAGATACGCATTCACGGAACATCCGGTCCAGGGCCTGGGTTTTCGACAAAGCCTCGATCCTGGTCGCCGTCCCCGGCGTATATTTTGGAAATATGATCGCCTTGACGGGATAGGGCCGCGATGCGTCCGCGCGATACTGCTCCGGCAAGGCATAATATTTGACGATTTTGCCGTCGCTCCGCAAGTGCGCCCGCAGGCTTTCGATTTCGTCGAAATAGCGTCCGGCAATATCCCAGCCGGTGCTTTTGAAACACATGGCCAGGGGCAGGGTGCGAATGGTGCAGTCTTCGCCTATGAGCGCGACTTCATCGGACAGATAGTGCAGCCCGCCCTTGACAAGCGCCGCCGTGGTGGTGGATTTGCCGCTGCCCGCCGCCGCCGGCAAAAGTACGCAGCCATCCCCATGGCCAACGACGCCCGTATGAAGGTTCAAAAAATAGCCGAAATTGTCGATGGCCGGCAGCCACAGACAGCCCAGGACGAGCGGCGCCAGTTTATCGAGACCATCGCACTTGCCCACCCCTTCTCCGGAGCGATACAGGCGGATTTCGTCGTTGTCATGATAAAGATCGACAACCACGGCGCTTTCAGCAGCTTCGGCTACCGCGAAGTTTTTCAGAATTGGATCGACCCATTTGACTTGTTCCAAATCGCTGAAGCGCACCAAAAAGCTGGTTTCAAGCAATTGATATGACTTTTGCGCCACGATGGGCCGCGCCCTCAGGGGCGGTATTTCGTAGGGCGGCGTGCGGTCGAACACTGGTTTCGAACGGGCGGGAACGGTCAGCGCCTTTCGATCCGGCAGATGGATCAGACCGATTTCGTGGAAGGTCTCCAAGACACCATTCACTTGCGCCGCCGCCGTCTCTTCGGCGATCCCGAAAGTCGCGGCGTAATCCCGCAAAACCGTGTCTTTATCCCGTTGCTCTTCGATCTGGCACCACAGGTAGGTCGCCGTCGTGTTCAGCGCGAAGATTTCCTGGCGGTCATGGGCATAGACGACGCCTTCGTCCTCGACAATAAACAAACGCGTGCCGTCCACGGCCTTCGCTATCAACGCGTAACCTCCCCCTCTCGGCCCGGCGCGGTCGGTCGCCGCCGCCGTTGAGGGAGACAGCTTAGATCAGTTCCGGGCGATTGTGGATTATTTGATGCCGTTCAGCGCCGCGCGCAGGTCCGCTTCCAAATCGGCCGGATCTTCCAGGCCCACGGACAGGCGGACCATGCCGTCGCCGATGCCCATCTTGGCGCGCTCTTCCGGTCCCACGGCGCGGTGGGTGGTGGTGGCGGGATGGGTGATCAGGCTTTTGCTGTCGCCCAGATTGTTGGAGATATCGACGATTTCGAGGCCATTGAGAAAGCGGAAGGCCTGCTCCTTGCCGCCCCGCAGATCGAAGGTGATGACCGAGCCCCCCGCCGTCATCTGTTTTGCCGCCAGCTCGCGCCGGGGATAGCTGTCCAGACCGGGATAGATCACGCGGCCGACGGCGCCATGGTCTTGCAGCATCTCGGCCAGGGATTGGGCGTTGGCGCATTGTTCGGCCAAGCGCAGTTCCATGGTTTCCAGGCCCTTGAGCAAGACCCAGGCGTTGAAGGCGCTCATGGCCGGGCCGGTGTGGCGCAGGAAGTTCATCAGGACGTCATCGATGAAGGCCCGGCTGCCTAAAACCGCGCCGCCCAGAATGCGGCCCTGGCCGTCCATATGTTTGGTGCCGGAATAAACCACCACGTCGGCGCCGAAATCCACCGGGCGCTGCAGCACCGGCGTCGAAAAGACGTTGTCCACCACCACCCGCGCGCCAACGCCATGGGCCAGATCGGCAACCGCCTGGATGTCGATCAGTTCCAAGGTCGGATTGGACGGCGTTTCGAAAAAGACGCACGTGGTGCCATTGCCGATGGCCGACCGCCATTGTTCAAGATCGGTGCCGTCCACCAAATCCACTTCGATGCCATAGCGGGGCAGCAATTGGGTCAGAATATAGTGGCAGGAGCCGAACAGGGCGCGGGAGGCGACCACGCGGTCGCCGCTCTGCAATTGGCACAACAGGGCCGCGAACACCGCCGACATGCCCGATGCGGTTGCGAAACAGGCCTCCGATCCATCCAGCCGCGCCAGCCGCTCCTCGAACATGGCGACGGTCGGGTTGCCGTAGCGGGAATAGATAAAGCCCTCGTCGTCGCCCAGAAACCGCGCCTCGGCCTGCTCGGCCGTGTCGTAAACAAAGCCGGAGCTGAGATACAGAGCCTCGGAAGTTTCGCCGTGGGGCGAGCGGTCCAGGCCGGCCCGCACCGCGCGGGTGCGGGACCGCCAGGCCGCCTTATTTTTGCCGTCGCTCATTTCTCCATGCTTTCGTGATGATGCTCAGCCCTGGCGCCAGGGCAGGCCGGCATATTTCCAGCCGGCCGCTTGGCTGCGATGGCCACTGGCGTCCTTGTCCCCTTCAAAGCCGCCTTCCACGTTGTAGCAATGCCGATAGCCCAGCCCGGTCAGCAGGATGGCCGCATGGCGGCTGCGGACGCCGGAGCGGCAGAGCAGGAAAATGGGCGCGTCCTTGGCAATGCCGGCCCGGTTCACCTCGGCCTCGAAATTGGGGTTGCAAGCCATGCTGGGGTAGGATTGCCATTCGGCGCACAGCACCTCCTTGTTGACCGTGGATAAATCGGGTAGGCCGACGAAATTCCACTCCGGCGCCGTGCGCACATCGATCAGCACCGCTTCCGCCTCGTCCCAAAGACGGTTCCAGGTTTCCGTCACGTCCACGTCGCCGGCATACTCGCCGCCATCATTTACGATTTCGTTCATTGCTTGGCCCCCCGTATTTGGTCCCAGTCCGCGCATGTGGAAGGCGGTTTCTACCTGATCCGGGGTCATGTTGACCAGCGAATTCACCTTTACCAGGCCGCCATGCGGCCGCTTTCGGCGGCATCGGATGCGGCCCGCGTCCGCCGGCGCAGGGCGGGGATGGTGGCCGCCCGGTCCAGCGCCGGCTGATACCAATGGGCGAACTCGTCCACCGCGTCCAGAATAGCCTTGGCTTGGCGGTCCGTGGCGACGCTGAAACTGTCGAAGCCGCAACGCAGCATGAAGCTCAATTGATCCCGCAGGACATCGCCCGACGCCCGCAACTCGCCCGTGAAGCCGTGCCGCTGCCGCAACAAACGGGCCTGGGAATAGGCCCGGCCATCGGTGAATTTGGCGAATTCCAGGGCGATCAGATCAAAATGGCGCAGATCGGCGGCAATCTGGTCGGGTGTTTGCCCCGGTGTCAGGCGCAGGCCGATGCGGCCGCCTAGGGCCAGGATTTCGGCGCCATGCCGGCGCCAGGTCTCCAGATCGACGATCACCGGCCCGAGAGGCGCCAGGGTCTGTACGTCGGCGAAATCGTCGGTGTGGTGCCAGATGTCGTCAACCAGCCTGCCGTGCTTGATCAGAGCCATAGAGCTTCTCCTTGAAGGGTTGGGGTCCAACGCGTTGATAGGTATCGATGAAGGTTTCGCCCGGGCACCGTTGGGCCAGATAGACATCGACGATGTCCTCCACCGCATCGGCGATTTGCCATTCATCAAAGGCCGGTCCGATGATGGCGCCGATGGCGGCATTCTCGCTGGCCACCCCGCCCAGGGTGATCTGATAAAACTCGGCGCCGTTCTTGTTGACGCCCAGGACACCGATATTTGCCAGGTGATGATGGGCGCAGGCGTTGATGCAGCCGGATATGTTCAGGCTGACCGCGCCGATATCCTTCTCCCGACGAAGATCCGTGAAGCGTTCGGAGATGCGCTGGGCGATGGGGATGGAGCGGGCACTGGCCAGATTGCAGTAGTCCAGGCCGGGGCAGGCGATGATGTCGCTGATCCGCCCGGCATTGGCGGTGGCCAGGTCCAGCCCGTCCAGGGCGCTCCACAGGGCCAGCAGGTCCGTCTTGGGTACATCGGGCAGGATCAAATTCTGTTTATAGCTGACCCGCAGCTCGCCAAAGCCGTATCTCTCCGCCAAGTCGGCGGCCGCCTCCATCTGATCCGCGCTGGCGTCGCCGGGGATGCCGCCGTGGGGTTTCAGGGATATGGTCGCGATGGCGTAGCCGGATTGTTTGTGATCCGCTACGTTGCTGTCGATCCAGGCGGCGAAGCGCGGCTCGGCGGCCACGGCGGCCTCCAATGCCGGGCATTCATCTGGCAGATCATCATATGGCGGCGGGGCGAAGTAGGCGGCGATGCGGTCGCGTTCCTCGGCCGGCAGGTCCAGCGCGTTGTCGCGGATTTCCAGCCATTCCGCCTCGACCATTTCGGCGAATTTTTCCGCGCCCTCGCTTTGCACCAGAATCTTGATCCGCGCCTTGTAGATATTGTCGCGGCGGCCCAGTTGGTTATAGACCCGCAGAATGGCTTCCAAATACGACAGCAGGTGATCCACGGGCAGGAAATTTCGAATGGTCTTGGCCATGATCGGCGTCCGCCCCTGGCCGCCGCCGACCATGACCTCGAAACCGGGCCGGCCCTGCAAATCAAGATGCATGCGCAGGCCAATGTCATGGCCGCGGGTCACCGCCCGGTCGTTGGGGGAACCGGTAACGGCAATCTTGAACTTACGTGGCAGGAACGAGAATTCCGGGTGCAGGGTGGACCATTGCCGGATGATCTCGGCATACACCCTTGGGTCATCGATTTCGTCGGCGGCAACGCCCGCCAGGGGGTCGGCCGTGGTGTTGCGGATGCAATTGCCCGATGTCTGAATGGCGTGCATCTCGACGGAGGCCAATTCGTCCAGGATCGCCGGCACGTCGTCCAGCTTGGGCCAGTTGTACTGGATATTCTGGCGCGTGGTGAAATGGCCATAGCCGCGGTCGTAGGTCCGCGCGATATGGGCCAGCTTGCGCATTTGCCGGGCCGACAGGGTGCCGTAGGGAATGGCCACGCGAAGCATATAGGCATGCAGTTGCAGATACAGCCCGTTCATCAGGCGCAGGGGCTTGAATTCGTCCTCGCTCAGGCTGCCGGCGATGCGGCGGGCGACCTGGCCGCGAAACTGCGCCACGCGCTCGGCGACGAAAGCCTGGTCGAATTCATCATAGCGGTACATCGGATTATCCCATGCTCACGTTAGGTTCAGGTCCGTGCCCACGCTGGGCCCGGTGGTGCGCAGGATCTCGCGCTGGCCGAGGGGGATGGACCGGCCGTCTCGCCGGGCTATTTTGAACAGATAAGGTCCAACCACCAGATCGCCGCCGGCCCGGCGTTCCGCGCGCCGCAGCAATTCGTCCGCGGTCGCCGGGTCGTCGATGGCCTGGCAATCCTCGATCCGTTCCGACCAGCCACCTTTGGCGGTCAGATAAATCACATAACCATCGGACAGACGGTTGGCGGTAATGGCTTGCAATGAATTGCTGGCGGAGGTTCGTATTTTCGACACGGGCTTGCTCCCAATAGACCAACCAGAGGGCCCACGGAGCATTTCCCCGTGGCGCTTTAGCAATTATTGACGCGGTTGCAAGTTGCCCAATCAAATTTCCGCGTGTCCGTTCGGGTGGACCAAGCCGGGTTTCGGGGCTTGCCAGCGCATCGCCGAAGCCGGAATTTCCGGCCCGGCTTCACTGCGGCCCCTGTCGTCTGCCAGTATATTTACGCATGACAATGTGATTGTCAATAATTCACATATAAAAACCTTTAAAAATTTAATCAACGATAAATTAACGTGAAATTAACCCGGCATGAAGGCCCTGCGATCGGCGTGATCCAGGAGCCCTTAAATTCGATCGGCGTTAAGAGGGGTTGTGCTTTACCGGCAGACCGCCGTTGACCTTCATGCGCTGGCCATAGGCATGCACACAGCTTTGGCCGTCGGGTAGGAGTTCAACCAGGGTCCAGGTGCCCCGGCGGGAGAGGAACAGTTCCACCTGGTTGCCGTTTTCCAATTCCGCCTGGGCAATGCGGCCCTCGCCATAGGCCCGGTCCAGGTAATCGGTCAGGGTATCGCGGGCCAGACAACTGATTTCCTTCATATCCGGCATGGCCACGGCGCCGGTCTGGGGAGCCAGGGCGAGGGGCGCGGCGGCGAATGCAAGGACGGCGGCTCTTAGAATGAAGTTTCCATATGACATGATCATGCTCCGGTCGGCTTCGACTTTTCCATATGGGAAGGGACCGCCGCATTTTGAAGTCACATCACCTCAATTGCTTGTGAAGGTTTGATGGTATCGAAGGGTCGCAATCAATGACCCTTGGTATAGGCCAGGAACAGGGCGATGGCGGCGGTGGCCGAGACATTCAGGCTGTCCATGGCGGGATCCATGGGCAGATGCACCAGGCTATCGCAATTGCGCCGGGTCAGGGGGCGCAGGCCGTCGCCTTCGGCGCCCAGGACCAGGGCGATCCGGCCGCTCAGGTCCAGGTCGGTCAAGGAGCGGCCCTCGCCCTTGGCCAGGCCGTGACGCCAGAAACCCACGCCGGCCAATTGTTCCAGGGCCCGGGACAGGTTGTTGACCCGCACCAAGGGCACCAATTCCAAGGCGCCGCTGGCGGCCTTGGCCAGGGCGCCGCCTTCCTGGGGCGCATGGCGGTCCTGCATGATGACCGCGATGACGCCAAAAGCCGCCGCCGAACGCAAAATAGCACCCACATTGCGCGGATCGCTGATTTGATCCAAGACCAGGACCACGCCGGTCCGGCTTTCATCGGCCAGCAAGGTTTCCAGATCGTGATGGTCCAGCGGCGCCACCTGGGCCGCGATGCCCTGATGCACGGCATCCATGGGCAAATGCTCTTCCAGGCCGCGGCGGTCGATAATCTCGGGCTTTTGCTCGTGTGGCGGCGGCTCGGCGTCCGCCGTGCATAGCAAGCGCAGGACCTGCCGTTCCGGATTGGCGCAGGCCGCCGCCACGGCATGCTGGCCGTAAATCCAATAGGGTTCCCGCTGATTTCTGCCGCGCCGGGCGGTCGGCTTGTCGGGCCGTCCCTCCACCCAGCCTTCCCGCCGCCGGTTGCCCTGACGTCTTCCGTGCCGTTCACTTGTTCGCTTGCGCCCCGCCATGGCACCGCATATAAAGCCGCGCCGCCGGGAATGCAATTACATCCGGCCCATGGACCGCGGCGAGGCGGAATGTCCGGGGGGGCGGAATGTGAAACGCCGGCCTTGTGCGTAATTGGCCTCTTTTTGCATTGACTTGGCGGATTGAAAGGTACATATCAGCCCACCGCTGGGCGCGGCGGTTTGGCCTGCGCGGAGGGGTGCCTGAGTGGTTAAAAGGGATGGGCTGTAAACCCATTGGCTATGCCTACGTTGGTTCGAATCCAACCCCCTCCACCACTTTGCCGCTCCCTGCCACCCGCAAAGGTGTTACGGGCGGAGTTTTGAGGCCGAGTTCGCGGGTGTAGCTCAGTGGTAGAGCCCCAGCCTTCCAAGCTGGTTACGCGGGTTCGATCCCCGCCACCCGCTCCAGCACGGCGCGGTGCCGGCTCGGTGCCGGCATGGCGGACGAAATTGTTGTTTGACGGAACGAGATAGATAAAGAGACGGTCGGAGATCAAGCGAATGGCGAAGGAAAAATTTGAGCGCACGAAGCCGCATTGCAACGTTGGCACGATTGGCCATGTTGACCACGGCAAGACGACGCTGACGGCCGCGATTACGAAGATCCTTGCGGAATCGGGCGGGGCTACATT
>JAYGEB010000139.1:0-3174 GCA_046582595.1 Alphaproteobacteria bacterium
CGCTTGGAAGCCTTGATCAGCCGTGCCATCTTCTACGATCTGGTTGATCTGGCGGTGGAGGAATGGCGCGATGGCGAGGCCAGGTTTGGCGTCTGGAGCGCCGGCGTGTTCTTCCCCTTCGGCCCGGCGGGTTCGCCGCCGCCGGCATCCGTGTCATGAAGCCTGAAGTGGAGCCCCTGTTGCGCGACCAAATTGTATCCAAACTTCGCCCCATGGCGGATTTCCGCGCCTATGACGATTTGCGCCCCTCGACCGGCGACCATGAACTGAACCCGTTCATGCGGGACTGGATCGATCCCGAAGAGCGCCTGAAACCGGCCGCCGTGCTGGTCCCCCTGGTCGAACACAACACTGGTTTGACCGTGCTGTTGACCAAGCGCACGGACCACCTGCACCACCATGCCGGCCAGATCAGCTTCCCCGGCGGCCGGGTCGAGGCGGACGACCTGGACGTCATCGATACCGCGCTGCGGGAAACCGAGGAAGAGATCGGTCTGAACCGGGACTATATCGAAATCGCCGGATATCTGGATGATTACGAAACCGGAACAGGTTTTCATATTACCCCGGTGGTTGGCTTCGTGCGTTTGGGGTTTGATTTGAACGTGGACGATTTCGAGGTCGCGGAAGTTTTTGAGGTGCCGTTGGAATTTCTCTTTGATCCGGCCAATCATCAGCGCCACAGCCGGGAACTGGACGGCCGCAAGCGGCAGTACTACGCCATGCCCTACGGGGAGTTTTACATTTGGGGGGCCACGGCCGGAATGTTGATGAACTTGTACCGCCGCGTCCACGATCTGGTGTAGTCATGCTACAAAAAATCCTATTCCATGTCGTGCCCTTCGTTCTGCCCTTCATCGCCTATGGCCTGTACCTCTTCGCCACGCGGCGGGCCCGGACCAGGGGCGCGGCCTTTGACGAGGCGCCCTGGTATTGGCTGTTCTCCGTCGGTCTGGCGTTGACCGGGGCCTCGCTGATCGCCGTGTGGGCTTTTAGCGGCGCGCCCGCGGACGGGAAATATGTCGCGCCGCATATGGAAAACGGCCAGGTCGTACCGGGCAAGTTCAATTGACGGCGTAATAATCCGTGCGATGGCGATGCAACCTCTTTCCCACCAACCCTGGTTGACGGCGCCCGCCAGCCGGGCGGTGCTGGCGGCGCTGGCCGCCGAGCGGGCGACGCCTCGTTTCGTCGGCGGCTGCGTCCGTGACGGCTTGTTGGGCCAGCCCAGCACCGACCTGGACATCGCCATCGACCAGCGCCCCGAAGACAATGGGCGGCTTTTGCAAACGGCGGGTATCAAGGTTATTCCCACGGGCCTGAAACACGGCACCCTCACCGCCATTACCGATGGCCGGAAATTCGAAATCACCACCCTGCGGGTGGATGTGAAAACCTTTGGCCGCCATGCGGAGGTGGCCTTCACGGATGATTGGTGCCGGGATGCCGCGCGCCGGGATTTCACCATCAACGCGATCTACGCCGATGGCGACGGCCAATTGTTCGATCCGGTGGGGGGGGGCGACGACCTCGCCGCCGGCCGCGTGCGCTTCGTGGGCCAGGCGGCGCGGCGGATCGAGGAGGATAAACTGCGCATCCTGCGTTTTTTCCGCTTTCAGGCCCGCTTCGGGCGCGGCGAAGCCGACGCCGGCGCCCTCGCCGCCTGCGCGGAGGCGGCGCCGGGCATCGACGGCCTGAGCGGGGAAAGGGTGCGGCAGGAAACCTGCAAAATTCTGACCCTGCCGTCGCCGCGGCCCTGCCTGGATTTGATGGCCCGGACGGGGGTGCTGCAACGGATCCTGCCCACCGGCTTCGACCTCGCGGCATTGGCCCGTTGCGATGGCGACCCCCTGCGCCGCCTTGCCGCCATCGCCGCTGGTGGCATGGCGGGGGCCGAAGCCATCGCGCGGCGCCTGCGCCTGTCGAAGTTACAGACACACCGCCTGGCCTTTCTCATGGCGCCACCGGCGCAATTGGACGACGCCATGGAACGTCCCGCCCTGCGGCAATTGCTCCATGACCATGGGCCCGACGCCATCAAGGACCTGGCCCACCAACAAGGCGCCGCCGGCCTGGCCGCCCGCATCGCAGAGGCGGCACCGCCCCCATTTCCCCTTTCGGGCCGCGACGCCATCGCCCTGGACATGCCTGCCGGGGCGGAGCTTGGCGCGTTGTTGCGAATGCTGGAACAGACCTGGCGGGCCGGCGATTTCGCCGCCGGCCGGGACGAGCTGTTGGCGGAACTGAGGGATTTGATCGAACTCCGATGACGGATACATTAACCCGACGCATCGCCGCCTTTGCCGCCCGCACGAAATGGCCGGATATACCCGGCCCCGTGCGCCACGAGGCCAAGCGCTCCCTGTTGAACTATTTCGCCACGGCGATCGCGGGCAGCCGTGAACCGGCCATGGACAAAAGCCTCGCCGTCCTCGGACCGTTCGCGGGCGCCGCCGCCTGCACGGTCATCGGACGCCCGGAACGGGTGGATATGCCTCTCGCGGCCTATCTGAACGCCATGAGCGCGAATATTTTCGAGTTTGACGACACCCACCAGGAGACGGTCATTCATCCGACGGCGCCCATCGCGCCGGCATTGTTCGCCTTTGCGGAAACCCGGCCCTGTCCGGGAACCTCGCTTTTAACGGCCTTCGTGCTGGGCGGCGAGATCGAGTGCCGCATGGGCAATGCCATGTCTCCCTCGCACTACGCGCGCGGCTGGCATATTACCTCGACCTGCGGAATTTTCGGCGCCGCGATCGGCATCGGCGGCCTGATCGGGTTGAGCGAGGAGGCGCACATCTGGTCCATCGGCCATGCCGCCGCCCAGGCGGCGGGCCTTGTGGAAACCCTGGGCACCATGTCGAAAAGCATCAGCGTCGGTAATGCCGCGCGGAATGGCATGCTGTCGGCCCTGCTGGCAGGGGAAGGAATTTCCGGACCCTTGGATCCCCTGGCGGGGGAACGTGGTTTTCTGCGCCTGTATTCCGATGGGCCGGCGCTCGAACGCCTGACGGACGGGCTGGGCGAGACATGGGAAATCGCGAAAAACACCTACAAACCCTACCCGGCGGCGATTGTTCTGCATCCCGTGATCGAGGGCTGCATCCGTCTGCACGGGGAGGCGGGCCTGCGGGCCGAGGATGTCGGGGAGGTCGAACTGACCGGCCATCC
>JAYGEB010000205.1:0-7055 GCA_046582595.1 Alphaproteobacteria bacterium
GCCAAAGCCGCCCCGCCATGGTCGCGCACCTGTATGACACGGCTTTTGATGGCGCGCAGGACGGGGCGGAACGGCGCGATCTCCGCCAGGGCGGATACGACCGGGTTAAGCCCGAACAGGATATGGCCGGGGCAGACCGCCGTGCAGTCATCCCGCCAGCCCATCAGCAGCGCGGAAGAGGCCAACGCCTGGGTAACGGGGATATCGAAACCCGCCGCCCGCAAAGATTTCACCAGATCGTAAAACAATGCCAGCCGCGCCTTGGCATAGGCCATGCCGTCGCCGTCTTGAAACGACAGGTGGGTATAAAGGCCTTGCACTTGGACGTTGGCCAATCCGGCGATCCCCTCGAGCAGCGCTAGGGCCTCGCCGGGCGCCACGCCGATCCGGCCCAGACCGCAATCGACTTTCACGAAGACCGGCGCCGGCGCGGTGGCCGCCCGGCTGACGGCGCGGGCGCCATCAAGGTCGTAAACCGTCGGGATAAATCCTTGCGCCAGGATCTCGGCCATTGCCGCCGGCAAGGCCCCGGCCAGCAACAGCACCGGCGTGTCGATGCCCGCCCGGCGCAGCTTCCGGGCTTCCCCGTAAGAACCCGTGGCCAGCATCTCGACGCCGGCGCCGGCCAAAATCCGGGCCACGGGCACGATGCCATGGCCATAGGCATTGGCCTTGACCGAAGCGATGATTTGCACGCCCTTCGCCAGGCGCTGGCGTATTTCGCCGACGTTATGGCGCAAGGCCGCGCCGTCGATCTCCATCCAGGTCGGATGCGCGTCTTGTGGAAGCGTTTCGGTCATTTCGCTATTTGCCGTCCATCGGGAACCTTTGGTATGACTGTATATGAAACAATGTTCCAGAGGGTAGGGCGGGTATTTCAGTGAAGCCGGCGAAGTTTGATTATATTCTGGCGGAGAGCGTCGATCAGGTCGTCGATGCCTTGGACAAGGGGGGCGGCGAGACCATCGTCCTCGCCGGCGGCCAGACCCTGATGCCCATGCTGGCCATGCGCCTGGCCCGGCCAGCCGTGGTGGTGGATATCAACAAGGTCGCCGAATTGTCCGGCATCGCGGTGGCCGGCGATGAACTGGTGATCAAAACCTGCACCCGCCAGGCCGAGGCCCTGGCCTCGACATTGGTGCAACGGCGCCTGCCGCTGCTGGCGAAGGCCATTGCCTTTGTCGGCCATCAACAGACGCGCAACCGGGGTACCGTGGGCGGCAGCCTGTCGCATGCCGATCCGGCCTCCGAAATTCCCCTGGCCGCCTTGGCCCTGGATGCTTCCGTCAGCCTGCGCAGTGTAACGGGCACGCGGCGGGTGTTGCTGAAGGACTATTTTCTCGGCCCCATGATGACGGCGCGGGCGGATAACGAGGTTCTGCTCGCCGTGCATTTTCCCCTGAACTCGGGACCTATCGGCACCGGGTTTCACGAAGTCAGCGAACGGCGCGGCGATTTTGCCGTGGTCGCGGCGGCCGCCGTGATCGGGCTTGATGGCGCCGGCATCTGTGACGCCGCCGCCCTGGCCATCGGCGGCGCCCATGGCACGCCCCGGCGGATCGGCGCGCTGGAAGACCGCCTGCGCGGGCGCAAGATCGACGCCGGCGCCATCCGATCGGCCTTGCCGGTCATCGCCGACGCCTTGCAGCCCGGCGGCGATCAGCACGCGGACGCGGCCTACCGCCTGCGGGTGGCCAATGTATTGGCGGAACGGGCCTTGCTCGACGCCCTGGCGGAGGCGGTGGCATGAATGATTTCGCCATTAACTTGACCATAAATGGCCGGGAACGTGGCGCATCGGTGGAGCCGCGCCGGTCCCTGCTGGATTTTCTGCGCGGCGAGATGGCCCTTGCCGGCACCCATGTGGGTTGCGAACACGGGGTCTGCGGGGCCTGTTCCATTCTTTTCGACGGCGTGCCGGTCCGGGCCTGTCTGCTGTTGGCGGTACAGGCCGACGGCGGCCACGTCACCACCGTCGAGGGTCTGTGCAACGAGGACGGCTCGCCTGGGATTTTGCAGGATGCCTTTATCGAGGCGCACGGCCTGCAATGCGGCTATTGCACGCCGGGCATGTTGATCTCCGCCCAGGCTTTGTTGACGGACAACGGCGATCCCAGCCTGGAGCAGATCAAGGATGCCATCGGCGGCAACCTGTGCCGCTGCACGGGCTATGTCCAGATCATCGAAGCTATCCGGTTGGCCGCCCAACGCCTGCGGGAGATGCGGTCATGATCTCGGAAACGGGAACCAACCTGCATTATGTGGCGCAAAAACGCCGGGTGCGGGAGGACAAGCGGTTCGTCACCGGAGCCGGCAATTTTGTCCAGGATATCTCGCTGCCCGGTACCACGCATGCCGCCGTGCTGCCCTCGCCCTACCCCCGCGCGCACATTCTGTCCATCGACACGGCGGCGGCGGCGGCCTTGGATGGCGTGCGGATGATCTTGACTGGCGCGCAACTGGCCCGGGATTGCAATCCCATCCGCCTTGGCCTGAAACTGCCCGGGGTAAAATGGTATCCCCTCGCCGTGGACATGACCCGCTATGCGGGCGAATGGGTCGCCATCGTGGTTGCCGACGATGCCTATATCGCGGAAGACGCCCTCGATCTGATCGAGGTCGAGTACGAGCCCCTGGACGCGGTCGTCGACCCGGAGGCGGCGTTCGCCGAGCGCGAATGTCTGGTGCATCCCGAACACGGCTCCAACGTGCTCTATCACGGCAACTTTTTGTGGGGCGACGTGGACGGCGATTTCGCCGCCGCCGATGACAGCCTGAGCCTGCGCACGCGATGGGGCCGCAGCGCCACGGTGCCCATCGAAACCTTCGGCGCCCTGGCGCGGTGGAACGGGGGCACGGAGATTCTGGACATCTGGGCCTCGATCCAGATGCCGAATTTCGTCGAATTGATGGCCGCCACCCTCGGCTATCCCCTGAACGGCATCCGGCTGCACCAGGACGTGGACGTGGGGGGCAGCTATGGCGTCAAACGGGGCATCAAGCAATGCGTCCTGGTGGCCTACCTGAGCCGTAAATTGCGCCTTCCGGTACGCCTGATCGAGGACCGGTTGTGGAACATGGCCGGGGGCGATGCCCACGGCCCGGACCGGATTTTCGATACGGACGTGGCCTTTAACAAGGACGGCGTGATCAAATCCCTGAAAATCCGCGCCCTGGACGATGCCGGCGCCTATCCGGGACGGGCGCCGTTCCAACTGGCCAAGCCCATTGCCGCCCTGGTCGGGCCCTATCGGATCAATTCGGTCAAATACGAGGCGATTTCGGTCACCACCAACAAGGCCGGGCAGGTGCCCGTGCGCGGTTTCGGCCAGGCGCCGGCCAATTATATGATCGAAATGGCGGTGGATGCGGTGGCCCGGCACTTGGATCTGGACCGCCTGGAAGTGCGCCGGCGCAATCTGATCGAGGCGCACGAGTTTCCCTACCGCATCCCCCCCGGCAGCGAATATGACAGCGGCGATTACCACGCCGTGCTGCAAAAGGTCTTGGACCTGGCCCGCTATGACGAATTGGTGGCGCGGCGGGACCGGGCGCGGGCGGAAGGCCGCCTGGCCGGCATCGGCATCGTCACCAATCTGGAGCCGGGCGGCGGCAACAACATATTCGAATACCTGATGGACCCGACGGCCGAGATCACCACCTTCATGGAGGGCTGCGAGGTCCGCGTGGACCCGCAGGGCAACATCACCGGCATCATGGGCACGACCACTTCGGGCCAGGGCCACGAAACCCTGTTCGCGACCATTCTGGGCGAGGAGCTGGGTTTCGATCCCGATGATATCCGCATCGTACACGGCGACAGCCTGTCCGCGCCGCCCACCCGCAGCCCCGTCGCTTCCCGCATGGCGATCATGCTGGGCGGCGCGGCGACGGGGGCGGCGGCCAAGATAAAGGCCCGCGCCATGGCCATCGCCGCCTTCAACCTGGACCGTGCGGTGGAGGATCTGGAATATTCCAGCGGCACGGTCAGCGACCGCGACGATCCCTCCCACAAGTTGACCTGGGCGGAGATCTGCTTCATCGCCTACCGCGCCTATCACAAGCTGCCCGAAGGCATGGAACCCGGCTTTCAGGCCCGGCATATCTTTCAAGTGCCCGGCGGCGGGTCGCTGCCCGATGCGGACAACCGGGTCGGCATTTACCCCTGTTATTCCTTTCAGGCGCATATTCCCTATGTGGAGATCGACCCCGGCACGGGCCGGGTCAGCGTGCTGGAATACGCCATCGCCCATGACTGCGGCACGGTGATCAACCCCGATATCGTGCGCGGCATGGTGATCGGCGGCCTGGCCCATGGTATCGGCGCGGCGCTGTACGAAAAGTTCACCTACGACGAAGCCGGGCAGTTCCTCTCCGCCACTTTCGCCGATTACCTGATGCCCTCGGTGCACGAAATTCCCGATGTGAAGGATGTGGAGCATTGCACGCCCTCTCCCCTGACCTCCCACGGCCAGAAGGGTTCGGGCGAGGGCGGTTATCTGGGCGCGCCGGCGGCCATCGCTTCCGCCGTCAACGATGCCCTGCAACCGCTCGGCGTCGGTATTCTGGAACTGCCCATGCGCATGCATAAACTGGAAGCCCTGATCAGCGAGGCAGACAATAAATGATCATCGACACGCACGCCCATTTCACGCCGCAAACCATGCTGGCGGCGTTGAAGAACAAGACCGGCCGGTTCCCCAACGTGGAACTGCTGCACCAGGACGACAGCTATCAACTGGTTTTCGCCGGGCTGGCGCCGACCCGGCCGCTGGCGCCGAAGTTGCGCGAGACGGAGCAGCGCCTGGCCTGGATGGACGAACAGCGCATCGACATCCAGGTGGTGGGCGGCTGGCTGGACAGTTTCGGCTATGAGCTGCCGGGCGAGGAAGGCGAGGCGTGGAGCCGTTTTCTCAACGAATTCCAAATGAGCGGCACGGACGGCCAGGAGCGTCTGATCCCGCTGGCCAGCGTGCCCTTGCAAGACGGCAAACGGGCCGCGAAGGTCTTGGAGGAAGCGCTGGATGCCGGCTTCAAGGGCGCCATGATCGGCACCCAGCCACGGGGCAACGCCGGCAATCTGGACGATCCCGATCTGGATGCGTTCTGGGAGGCCGCCGATGGCCTGGGCGCGACGATCTATCTGCACCCCATGTTCGGCTGCGGCGACCCGCGCCTGCTGGACTATGACATGATCAACGCCGTCGGCCGGGGCACGGACACCACCACCGCCGTGGCGCGCCTGCTGTTTGCCGGGCATTTCCTGAAATACCCTCGGATGAACTTCGTGCTCTCCCACGGTGGCGGCGCCATCCCCTACATGCTGGGACGCCTGGCCCGCAATTTTGAGATTCACCCCGGCAAATACGCCGATCCCGTGGCGGGGTTCCAAAAGCTTTATTTCGACAGCGTGCTTTTCGCCCCCAACGCCCTGAATTACCTCTGTTCCTGCTGCGGCGCCGACCGCATCATGCTGGGCTCCGACTACCCCTTCCCCATCGGCGATGGCGAGCCGCTGAAGGTTGTCGAGGCGGCTGATCTGGACGAGGGCCAGAAACAGATGATCCTGGGCGGCACGGCGGCCAAACTGTTTCAATGATCAGATAAACTGTTCCGCGGGCGGATATCCGCCGCTTTCAGCCCGTCTTGCCATCCGCCTCGGCCAGGAAGGCCTTGAAGCGGTCGGCCACCTCCCTTGGCGACAGGGTCGGCCTGCCGAGGCCGTCGATGGAGCCGGGCCGGATGCGGACATGGATGAGGTGGGGGCCCGGACTGGCCAATGCCGCCGTCAAGGCCTGTTCGAAGCCGCCGGGATCGTCCGCGAGGGCGGCGCCCGCATAGCCGCAGGAGAGGGCGATGGCGGCGAAATCGACGCTTGGCGATACCGTCGGCTGGCCGCCCGTTGAATCATGGACGCCGTTGTCGAGGATGATGTGGAGCAGATTTTCCGGGCCCATCGCCCCGACCGTGGCGAAGGCGCCCAGCTTCATCAGGGCGGCGCCGTCGCCGTCAAGCACGACCACGGGCCGGTTGGTATTCAGGGCCACGCCCAGTCCCATGGGCGCCGCGCAGCCCATGGAGCCGACCTGGTAGAGGTGCTGCCGCCGGTCGTCGAGGGTGAACAATTCGCGCCCGCATTTGCCGGTGCTGGCCACGATGGCGGCATTTTCGGGAACAACCGCGAGCAAGCGTTCCAAGATCGCATAACGGGTCGGCCGTTCCGCCGATACGCGGTAGTCCGCGCGCGTGCCGCTGGGCCGCGGCGGCGGCGTGGTCTGGCTTAAACCATCGTCGCGAACGCTGCCTTTTTCCATGATGAAGGCGAAGGGCAGGCGGGTCTCCGCCAGGCTGGCCGACATCGCCGCGATCGCCGGCCCGATCTCCTCCATGCTGGCCGGAAAGGCCATATGGGGAATGCGCAGGGTATCGAGCAATTCGGGCGTGATCTGGCCCATCAATTCGTGCTGCGGTTCATCCGGCAGACCCGGCTGGCCGCGCCAGGTGACCACCAGCAAGGTTGGAATTTGGAACGGTGCGTTGAGAGAGGTAAGCGGATTGACCGCGTTGCCGAGACCGGAATTTTGACACATCACCACGGTTTGCCGGCCGGCCAGCCAGGCCCCCGCCGCGATGCCCACCGCCTCGCCCTCGCTGGCGGCCCCGACATAGCGGTTGGCCGGATCGTTGATCACCCGGTTGATCAACGGGGTTAGGTAGGAGCAGGGCACGCCGGTGTAAAAATCGAAGCCCTGTCGCCGCGCGGGGGCAAGAAAGTCGTCCGCCTCGATCATGTCCGATTTCCACCCTCACGACACGGCACATCGTCATCCTCGGGCATGGCGAAGCGGAGACCCCCCAAATTCACTGGCGATCCAGGGCCGCGAACACTTGAGTCTGTTGCCCTGGATTGCCGGGCCTGACCCACTGCTGTCCGGTTTAACTTTAGATTTATTCCAGTTTGCATCAAAGGGCCATCTGCATTTGCGGCGTGGCGAGAGCGGGAGGGGGGTATTTTGGTGGCGGCATGAGCATCTGTTTGAATGATTTTCGCTGCA
>JAYGEB010000242.1:0-3664 GCA_046582595.1 Alphaproteobacteria bacterium
CGCCGGCATGATCCGGCAATCCAGCGCCGGCATTTATTCGTGGCTGCCGATGGGGTTCCGGGTGATGAAGAAGATCGAACAAATAGTGCGCGAGGAACAGGACGCCATTGGCGCCCAGGAAATGCTGATGCCGACCATCCAACCCGCCGACCTGTGGCGGGAAAGCGGCCGCTATGACGCCTATGGGCCGGAAATGCCCCGTATCACCGACCGCCACGACCGCGAGATGCTGTTCGGCCCCACCAATGAGGAGCTGATCACCGATATCTTCCGCGGCTCCATCCGCAGCTACCGCCAATTGCCCTTGAACCTCTATCACATCCAGTGGAAGTTCCGGGACGAGGTCCGGCCCCGCTTCGGCATCATGCGGGGCCGTGAATTTCTGATGAAGGACGCCTATACCTTCGACCTGGACCCGGAGGCCGCCCGCCGTGCCTACAACAAGATGTTCGTGGCCTATTTGCGCACCTTCGAACGCCTCGGGCTGAAAGCCATCCCCATGCAGGCGGATTCCGGCCCCATCGGCGGCGATATGAGCCATGAATTCATCATCCTGGCCGATACGGGTGAATCGGAAGTGTACTGCCACGCCGACTATCTGGATTTCGAGGCGCCCGATGCCGCCCTCGATTACGATAGCGATCTGTCTTCCGTGATCGAACATTGGACCTCCCGCTACGCCGCCACGGACGAGAAGCATGATCCGGCGGCGTTCGAGGCCAAGGTGCCGCCAGAGCGGCGGATCGCCACGCGGGGCATTGAAGTGGGCCATATCTTCTATTTCGGCGACAAATATTCCAAGGCCATGGGCGCGACCGTGATGACTGCCGACGGCGTTGAAGTGCCGGTTGAAATGGGCTGCTACGGCATTGGGGTATCCCGCCTGGTCGGCGCCATAATCGAGGCCAGCCACGATGATGACGGCATCATCTGGCCGGCCTCCGTTGCGCCATTCCAGGTCGGTTTGATCAATTTGAAGGTTGGTGACGAGGCCTGTGACGGCGCCGTGGCGGAGATCTATGAAAAGCTGCAAAACGCCGGTGTCGATGTTCTGCTCGATGATGGCGACGGCCGGGCCGGGGGCAAGTTCGCCACCATGGATCTGATCGGCCTGCCCTGGCAGGTCATCGTCGGTCCGCGCGGCGTGAAATCTGGCGTGGTAGAAATCAAGGAACGGCGCAGCGGCGAACGCCAGGAACTGTCTCTCGATGCCGCCCTCGCCATCCTGACCGGAGCATAGAGCGTCCGGATGTTTGGCGCCTTGGAATGGGCCATCGCGGCGCGCTATCTGCGGGCCCGCCGGAACGAGGGCTTCATCTCGATCATCGCCTGGTTTTCCTTGACCGGCATTGCCTTGGGCGTCGCCACGCTGATTATAGTCATGAGCGTGATGAACGGTTTTCGGATCGAGTTGCTGGACCGGGTCCTGGGCCTGAATGGCCATATGGTGGCCCGCGGCATCGATGCCCGCATGCGCGATTATGACCCCATCGCCGAAGCCCTGCGCGGCATCCAGGGGGTGAAGCAGGCCGCCCCATTGATCGAGGGTCAGGTCATGGCCATGGCCAACAAGCAGGCTTCGGGCGCCCTGGTGCGGGGCATGTGGCCCAGGGATCTAAAGGCGCGCGCCATTATCGCCGGGAATTTGTATAGCGGCTCCATTGAAGATTTCCGGGGCAAGCATAACGTCATCATCGGCCAGCGCCTGGCCAAAAAACTGGGCCTTGTGGTCGGCGATAAAATCACCCTGGTCGCCCCCCAAGGCACGGCGACGGCCTTTGGCAATGTGCCGCGCATGAAGACCTACCGGGTCGCCGCGACCTTCCTGGTCGGCATGTATGAATACGATTCGACCTTTATCTACATGCCCCTGCCGGCGGCGCAGGTGTTTTTCCGTCTCAAGGGCGCGGTCAGCGGCGTCGAGATGTTTCTCGATAACCCCGATGATGTCTTTCGCCTACGCAGCGCCATCCGCGCCGTGCCCGGCGTGGTCCGGTTGGTGGATTGGCAGCAGGTCAACAGCCACTTCTTTCAGGCCCTGCAGGTGGAACGCAACGTCATGTTCCTGATCTTGACCCTGATCATCCTGATCGCCGCCTTTAATATCATCTCCTCCCTGATCATGTTGGTGAACGACAAGGGCAAGGCCATTGCCATTCTGCGCACCATGGGTGCCACGCGCGGGATGATCATGCGCATTTTCATCATTTCCGGGACCACCATTGGCGTTATCGGCACCTTGGCGGGGTTCGCCGCCGGCATGGCCTTTTGCTTGAATATCGACACCATCCGGCTGTGGCTGGAAAGCCTCATGGGCACCGAATTATGGTCGCCGGAAATTCGTTTCCTCAGCAAAATCCCGGCCGAGGTGAACAATGGCGAAGTGCTAACGGTGGTGTTCATGGCGCTTGCTCTTTCATTCCTGGCCACCTTGTACCCGGCCTGGCGGGCCGCGCGGATCGATCCGGTGGAGGCGTTGCGCTATGAATGAGGCGCCGGCGCTGCGGATCAGCGGCCTGGACCGCACCTTCCACCAGGGCGGCAGGGAATTAGCGGTGTTGCGGGGCCTTGATCTACAGGTGGCGCGGGGGGAGGCGGTGGCGCTGGTCGGACCATCGGGTTCGGGCAAGTCGACGCTGCTGCATGCGGCCGGGTTGTTGGAGCGGCCCGACGGCGGTGAAATTGTCATCGCGGGACAAATCTGTTCGGCCATGAACGATGCCCAGCGCACCGCCATGCGCCGGGACCATCTGGGCTTTGTCTATCAATTTCACCATCTTCTGCCCGAGTTCACGGCGCTTGAGAATGTCGCCATGCCCATGCGTCTGGCCAAGGTGCCCCGCCGGGCCGGATTGGCGCGGGCGGAAAGGTTATTGACGGAAATGGGCCTGGCGGACCGCCTCGGCCATGCGCCGGCGCAATTATCGGGGGGTGAGCAGCAAAGGGTGGCGATTGCCCGCGCCCTGGCCAACCGCCCGGTGCTGTTGCTGGCGGATGAACCTACCGGCAACCTGGATCAGGCGACGGCGGAAGTGGTGCTGGGGCAATTGCTGTCGGTCGTGCGGGGCCAAGGCCTTGGCATTGTCATCGCCACCCACGATCCGCTGGTCGCCGGCCGCCTGGACCGCGTCGTGCGGCTTCAGGACGGCCGGCTTGCAGAATAGACCAAACCGGTCAAAGCAAACTCAAATACTCAGACTCAAATACTCAACTTCAGATACAGTTGCAGCAATGCCGCGGCCGAAACCAACCATAATAGGCTCCAGACCGCGATCCCGGCCTTTTCCCGGTTTGTGACGCGGCTTCGCATCTCAATTCCCTCTTCGCGTTCTGATGTCCAGGCTCCAATATGGCGCGGTTTGACGGCGGATGCAGTGATCCGTGTCACATTTGTCACCAAACGATTCATTTATCATTTTTGTTAACGCAACATTCTAACGGTGGGTTAATACCAAGGTGCGATGATAAAGACTCATATAGACGCATTACGAAGTCTTTCGGGTAGGAGCGTGTTGCGCCGTGGCACCAGTACCACAAGCGGCGCGCGACACCGCCGAAAGTATTCGTAACGCGCCGAATTCGGTCGTTTCAGGGGCCCCTCGGCGGCGTCGTGAAACCTTGAAGGTACTGGCACCGTCGGCGGTTCCACTCCTACCCGAGGGGC
>JAYGEB010000208.1:0-4150 GCA_046582595.1 Alphaproteobacteria bacterium
AGTCTTTATCATCGCACCTTGGTATTAATTCTCAGGACTGAAATTCGGGAGATCCCCCTGCTCCTTCAGGGCTTCCAAAATAACCCTTCCCACCAAACAGTGGCCTGCTTCGCTGAAATGCCCGTCTGCCCGGTTGGGAAACAACAACTTGATATCCGGATGATTTAGAATTGCCGGCTCCAAATCGATAATAGGAAGACCAAGACCGCTGGCGGTGTTCTTCGCCGCGACCGTAAATGCGTACTTTGGCGCTTGACCCGCCATCACGGTTTCGCGGGATGGGATTACCACGAAATAAAGCTTCCCACCCCAATCGTCCACTTCTTTCAGTGCCGCCGAGAGAATTTTTTTGAACGTTTCGATGTTCGGTTTGGGCCATTCTCCTCCACCGTAGACCAAGCCAAAATGCGCACGGGTCCGACCCAACGTTAGCCAATTCATGCCCGTGAGCGGATTAATGCCCTGACCGAAATTTAGCTTAGCCTCCGTGTTTGCGCGTCTTATTTCAGCCGCCTCTTCGTTTGCCAAAGATTTTTTAGAAGCCGCCATGATCGCGGGGACGAGGTTCGTAATCCGCCCAGCAAGGTTTTGACTAAAATCCGGATAAAAATAGTTGCGCAATATGGGATTGGTCATCTCCCGGGACATATCCTTTTGCAAATCATTTTCGTAATAGACCCACAACACGATATTGGGACGCCGCGGCCGGCCGAATTCACGGATGGCCGCTAATTCCGCCAGCGGTCCGTTGCCGCCGCCCCCTAGGTTGATTGTCAGCGGCACGGACGCCCTGATGCGATCAACGAAACCACGCCCTTGGGCGACGCAAGCGCCGTGGGTAATTGAATCACCAACCGCCATGATATCCGTATCCGGCGCCCGCCAGACCTCCGGCGGATTATTAAAGCCCTGCTCGTCGCTCCGATAAACCAGCCATTGCCCACCCTCGTTGCAGTACACCAACATTGAATTCGGCACCCCGCCCAAGGGAACGAACGGACCCGAAGGATGCTTTAGCGTCCCCCGCGCTCCGTTGAAGGCAAATGTGGCGGGCGTCAATGTTGGATATGCGGCCTGGCCCGCGTCCCGAAGGTCCTTGACGACTTCGCTTCGCGTGCGCCGGTCGGCATCGGCGGGCCTGTGGTCCCGGACGGCTTCATACCAGAGCCAGGTTTCAAATGCCTGTGCCCCGGCGGCAAGCAATAACGCCAGGGCGAAAGCGCGATGGCGCCAAACAGACGGCCAGCGAAAACTCCATATAATGCCCAAGAACATCGAGGCGGGAATGCCGGCGTATAGAATGAAAGCTTTGGCCCCTGTTATGTAGGCGCCATGATTGATCCCGACAAAAATCAGCGACGCCAAAATCAAGCAGGCGATCGCCAGAAAAATCGCATCCAGGGCAAGACGAAGTATGAAGTTCAAATTTTTTGCTCCTAGTTTAGCCGGCATCCAAACAATGACTTCGCCGACCGTGGCATGACGGCAACGATTAGAATCGGAAATATATAAAAGTATTCGAACGGTCGATGAACGAGACGGCCAATATCAGCAAGCCTGCCAAGCCGGCGCCGAAGGTAATCCGGGAGAGCGCCGAGCTCTCGGCCTCGACCAAGTATTTGATCGTGCGCTCAACATTCAAGGCAAAACAAACCACCGCCGCGAATATGAGGATTAACCAGTTCCAGGCCTGCGGCATGATATTTCCACCCTCGCCGCCAAGGCTCGTCAACAACGACCAGGCACCTGAAAAGTCATAGAGAAAAAGGCTCCAACCCAGCGACACCAGGGTGATGTTGAGCCCCCATTGCAGCGGTTTCGGCAGGCGGTCCCAGGGGCCGCTAACGAAATGATAACCACCCACCAAAAGGCCGTGGTACAGGCCCCAAACAACGAAATTCCAGCCGGCGCCGTGCCACAGCCCGCAAACGGCAAAAATTATAATGATGTTCCTGAGATAATGCCGGTTTCCACCGAGCGGAAAATATAGGTAGTCCCTAATCCAGAAAGAAAGCGAGACATGCCATCGGCGCCAAAAATCGCGCGGGTTCAAGGCGTCATAGGGACGCAGAAAATTGGCGGGAAAATGAAATCCGAACAACCTGCCAAGACCGATGGCGATCAGGGAGTAGGCGTAAAAATCAAAATAGATCTGAAAGCTATATCCAATGATGACATACGCCGCCGCCGCGGCGCTCAGTTCGCCCGGACTTGCCACCATGGGAACCATGGTGTTGGAAATCGCATCCGCCACCAGAATTTTCCCGGCCAGGCCGAATATGATGTAGCCCGCGGCCTCGCCGATATCCCGCATCGTGGGGAAAAACGACCCCAGCCGCCGCAGCGCCTCCTTGACGTCGTCATAACGCAAAATTGGCCCGGCCACGAGCTGGGGGAAAAAGCTGATGTAGAGAGCGATTTCCGCGAAGGGCGGTTGAGTTTCAATTTTTCCCCGATAACGGTCGATGGCGAAGGCCAGCAATTGGAATGTGAAAAATGATTTTCCGGCTGGCAATAATACGTCATCGAACAACGAAAAATTCGCCGTCACCGGGGTATTGAAGAAGCTTCGGAATGAGCCGAGCGCAAAACTCAGATACTTGTAAAAGAACAAGGCTCCGAGCGGCGCAATGATCGCCGCGGCCAAACGCCCCTTATGGCCGATCATGCCGGGTGAGGCGGTCAGGGCAAAAACCCAGAGCAACGATGCCGCCAGAACGAGGGCATGTTCCAATCCCGACCAGCCGTAAAAAACAAACGACGCGCCGATCAGCCACCAGGTCCGATAGCGTCCAGGCACCGCGAAATAAGCCGCCAAAACCGTAACGGGCCAAAAAGATCAGGAGAAAGAAAAAGTCGTTGAAAATCATAATTTTGCGGCTAGTTCACCAGTGCCCGCCGGCCAATAAACGAGGTGATGAATTGGCCCAGTTCACGGGGCGGGGCATGACAGCAATCGCCCCACGTCCCGCCGCCTGACAAGCTCGGGGCCAGCCGGCATTGCAGCGCCAATTCAGAGCAGATACCGGCAAACAGTTTTCGGGATTTTTCAATCAAAAGAAGGGTTCCCTCCGCCATCACGGGGTTGAGTTCGGGGGACAGGGGCGATTCATATATCAATATCGTTCGGCCCCTGTCCCGCAATGCCGCCAAACGCTGGAGGTCGCGGCGCAGGTTCGCCTCGAACAGCTTGAACGGCTTGTGGCTGACGGGCATGTCCCGGTTCCAACTTTCCCTGGGCGGAATTTGCCGGCTGCCGTCGCGCCTGTAGGACAACCTCGCATCACTCATTGCCGGCAACAAATCGGGATACCAAAAACTCAGGCGGGACAAAATTCTCTGAAAACTGAAGACTGCCTTGAATAGTTCCCACTCCGACGCTACTCCGTTATGCACCACGCGCAGGGCCACCAAATATTGGGCCCGGCGATGCAGGCCGAGGGCGTCCCCGGCAATGATCGCCAAGCGCTCAAACAGGCCCGGGTAAAAGGCATTCTCTACCATCGGAAAGGTAAAATTATCGAGGCTGATCACGGCGACCGCCGGCGCCTTTCCCGCCGCTTCGAGATGCTCGAGCAAGGCGACGCTTTGACGAAATGACGAGCCGGTAACGGCAAAATTAAACAACCGGGCGTTTTTCACGTCCACGTCGCCCGCCGACACCTGAACGATATGGCTACTGCCGAACAACCCGATGTCGTAGGGGGCGACATTCCGGCCATGGAAGCCCTTTATCGCGGCGCGGTCGAAATCCTCAAACTGATTTATTCTGACGAGTTGCACCCGCTCTCCATTGGCAAAAACATCCGGCCCCAATTGCGCGCCCCTAAACGCAATCAAGAGGCTGACCAAAACCCCCAAAACGCCAAGAAATGCCCAAAGGACAACGCGCATGAAACTATTTCCAAAATCCCAAGCCGTGGGCCGCAAAATCCGGAACGCCGTGCTTTTGCGGCCTCATGCCAATTAATACCACCGCAAATCACCTTGGGTTCCGGAACCGCGAACCGCTTACGGCACAAATTTGCTACGAGAGCGTGAGTTCCCGATAGCCCTTGGCCGCGACATTGTCGCACCAGGCGCGGTACTCGGGCGCGGTACCGCTGTAGCGGACGAGGGTTCGGGTTTGCTTGCCGTCCACGTTCATATT
>JAYGEB010000285.1:0-6188 GCA_046582595.1 Alphaproteobacteria bacterium
TCCTCCTTGAACATGCTCTAATTCTTAAGGAAAGACCAATTGAACCAAAGACTTGGATCGCAAGAGCGAATCCAATTAGTCGAAAATTGCTCTAATCCAAGCCCGCCAGCACCGCCTCCGTGTGCTCGCCCAGCTTCGGCACGGTGGGAATGACGCCGACCGTGCCGTCGGCGAATTGGAAGGGCGGGTTGGGCACCTGGAAGCCCCCCGCGCCGTCCGGCACGGTGGCCATCAGGCCGCGCGCGGTGCTTTGCGGATCATTCATGGCCTCGCCGACGTCGCGGTAGCGCGAACAGGGAATGCCGGCGGCGATCAGCGTCGTCTCGGCCTCATGGGCGGTAAGCCGCGAGGTCCAGCTCTCGATGGCGGCCAGGACAGCGGCCCAATTTTCGCGGCGCACGGGGCCGGTCAGGAAGCGCGGGTCCATTTTCCATTCCGGGTGGCCCATGGCGTCGGCCATGGTCTCGAAGGCCCGCTGGCCGATGGGGGCGACGATGATGAAGCCGTCCGTGGTGCGGCTGGGCGTGAACAGGATGCGCGGGGGCGCGTCGGGGAATTGCGCCATCTGGGTTTCATAAATCAGCAGATTGATCACCGAATCCATCATCGCGACATCGATGAATTGCCCCACGCCATGGCGTTCCCGGCCCAGCAGGGCGGTCTGAATGGCGCCGAAGGCATACAGCGAGGCCAGCACGTCGGCGGTGAAAATGCCGCATTTTTCCGGCCGGCTCAACTCATCCTGATAGCCCATTTGCGCTAGATCGAGGCCGGCGGCGGCGTGGATGATGGGCGCATAGGCCGGCTCCATGGCCCTGGGTCCGGTCTGGCCAAAGCCGGATATGGCGCAATAGATCAGATCCCCATGGTCCGCCACCAATTGGGCATAGTCGAGGCCCAGGCGCGCCATGACGCCGGGGCGGAAATTCTCCACCACCACATCCGCGCTTGCCGCCAGCGCCAGCGCCGAACGCCGCCCCGTCTCGCCACGCAAATCCAGCACGACGCTTTTCTTGCCGCAATTTAGGTGGGCGAAGTAGGTCGAGGCGCCATCGCTCATGGGCGGGATCTGGCGGATTTGATCGCCGGCCTCGGATTCCACCTTGATAACCTCGGCGCCGCAATCGGCCAGCAGGCGGGTGCAATAGGGCCCGGCGATCACGGTGGTGAAATCGATCACGCGGAGTCCCGCCATGGGTGGTCTCGGCATGGTGATTTCCGCCCTTCAAATCGGATGGGCGCGCCGGCGAAGGGGCGCCCTTATCCCTACGCGATCAGGGCGCGGGTGGTTCAGACCGCATTGAAATTGCCCTAATTCATCAGCCCGTAAAACTTGCCGGCGTTCTCGCAGGTGATCTTGCGGAAGTCGGCCGGGGCCAGGTGGCCGAATTGCTCTTCGATGTAGCGGCTGGATTCAGGCCAGACGCCATCGCCGTGGGGATAGTCGGAACCCCACATCAGGGTCTCCACCCCCATGTCCTCGATCAATTTGGTGCCGATGATATCGAACTGGAAGGTCGCCTTGCATTGGCGTTTCCAATAGTCCGAGGGCCGCATGGTGATGGGTAGATCCTGGAAGCGGTCTTCCCATTCGAAGTCCATGCGCTCCAGCATATAGGGGATCCAGCCGCAGCCGCTTTCGCCAAAGGCCACCTTCAGGTTGGGATAACGTTCCAGCACGCCGCCCGAGATGATCGCCGCGATGATGTTGACCAGGTTCATATGAAAACCCGAGACCACGGTGAAAAATGCCGCCCGCCGGGTGTCTCCAGTCAGATTGGCGATCTGCTCGGTGGGAATGGCCGGGAAGGTATGAAAATGCAGCGGCAGGCCGACTTCATCCGCCGCCCGCCACAGGGGCTCCCACATGGGATCGTACATGGGCGCCATGTCCCAGGAGCAGGACAATTCCACGCCGCGCAGGCCGGTACCGGCGACCCGGTAAATTTCCGCCCGCGCCGCCTCGACATCGCCATAGGGCAGGCAGGCCAGGCCGATGTGGCGCTCCGGATAATGGCTGCAGAAATCCGCCAGCCAGTCGTTGTAGATGCGGAACATCTCGTTCGCCGCCTCATGATCGGCCAGCTTGGTGGCGGCGCCCAGGATGCCGTAGATCACTTCCGCGTCGACCTCGTCCAGCAGCATGTCCTTGAGGCGCAGATGCGGGTCGGAGATACGGCGGATATCGTTCTTGCCGTCTTCATACAGATTGGTCGCGGCCATCAGATCGGCGCGGGCATGCTTGCCCTTTTCGTATTTCGCGCCGGCCGGCCCGACGCCGTTCTTCAGCCCGAACGAGGTGCCGTTCCGCGCCGTCCAGTAGGGGCCGTCGGGGCCGTCCACCACATAGGGCATGCGCTGCTTCATGGCCGGAGTGGCCTCGTCGACAAACAGCGTCGGCGGCATCCAACACAAATCAACATGGCTGTCGGCGGAAATACGTTTGTAATGCATGATGGTCCTCCGTGAAGTTCATTTTTTCCAGCATAGCCGGCAATGCAGGCCGGTGTCTTCCGCAAAGCCGCCTACACGTCCCAGGCGCTCTCCAGCAGAGCCAGCCAGTTCTCGCCCAGGATTTTTCGGATGCGGTTTTCGGGCCAGCCGGCGTCCGCCATGCCCTGGGTCAGGTTGGCCATGTCGCCGATGGAACCCAGGCCGGCGGGAAATTTCACCGCGCCGAATTCGGTCAATTGCCGGGCATAACCCTTGTCGTGGGTGATCCAATGCATGAATTCATCGCCATGGCCTTGGGTGAAGTCGGTGCCGATGCCGACCGCGTCCTCGCCGGCGATGTCGATGACGTAGTCCATGGCCTCGATATAGTCGCCTATGGTGGCTTCGTTGCCCCGGCGCAAAAACGGTGGAAACATGGTGACGCCGATGAAGCCGCCGCACTCGGCGATGTGGCGCAGTTCGTCATCGGTCTTGTTGCGGGGATGCTCCTTCAGGCCCTTGGGCAGGCAATGGCTGTAGGCCACGGGTTTTCGCGAGGCCGCGATCACATCCCTTGAGGTTTTCGGGCCCACATGGCTCAAGTCGCACAGCATGCCGACCCGGTTCATTTCCGCCACCACCTCGTGGCCGAAATCGGACAAGCCGCCGTCCGTGCTTTCGTAACAGCCGCCGCCGACCAGGTTCTGGGTGTTGTAAGTCATCTGCGCGATGCCGACGCCCACGTCCTTGAAGATTTGGATAAACTCCAACCGGTCCTCGAAGGCGGAGGTGTTTTGAAAGCCCAGCACGATGGCGGTCCTGCCGTCCCGCTTGGCCTGGCGGATATCCGCCACGGACCGGGCCTTGACGATCAACTCGGCATGGACCTGGAACCAGCGGTTCCATTGGCCGATGTTGAGCATGGTTTCGCGGAACCCCTCCCAGACCGAGCAGGTGCAATTGGCCCCGGTCAGACCGCCCCGGCGCATATCCCTGAACACCGCCTCGGACCAGTTCGACACGATCAGGCCATCGAACACGATGGCGTCGTCATGGATGG
This sequence comes from Alphaproteobacteria bacterium, assembly GCA_046582595.1. GTDB lineage: Bacteria > Pseudomonadota > Alphaproteobacteria. The sequence goes on from JAYGEB010000285.1 coordinate 3,494, forward strand.
ATTGATCCGGCATCCGGGGCTTCTACCCAACAACCTTGATGTAGGTATCCTTTTTGGCGATCTTGCCGGCCTCGAAGGTGTAGATATCCACGCCCAGCCAATCCTGTTCCTCGCCGGTCTTCAAGGTGGCCCGGCGGTGCCATTCCGCATAGGCCTTATCGCCCACCACCCGGACATCGGTCTTTTCCCACTGCACGTCCTCGACCAACTCGAACAGGGCTTCGAAATAGCTGCGGATTTCCGCGTGTCCGGTGTAGCGGGCGCCATGGGGATCGGGGCCGACGGCGTTGACGAATTCACCGTTGTCGGCGAAAAAACCGACCATGGCGTCGATATCGTGCCGCGCGAAGGCCGAGGAGATGTCGTCCAGCAACGCCAACGTCGCCTGCTCGTTCATCATGCCCGCTCCGCCTTTAGGGCCTCGACCTCTTGCTCGACCACGGTGCCCTTGAAGAAGTCCGGGTTCATGCCGGTGTGCATGGCCACCACGTTGGCGTAGGTGAAGTCGCGGAAGTCATCGTCGTCCATGAAACCTTCATCGACCAATTCATAGGCCTCAACCATGACCTTGGTCATGTCGGGCACGTCCCAATGGCCGATGTCGGAGCCGAGAATGGCGTTCATCCTGGCGCCGTAATGGTTCAGCTTGGTATCGAAGGCGACGGCGGTCATGCGGTCGTCGGCTTCCGAGCCGAAATAGAAATTGTCATCGAAGATGCGGCGGATGTCTTCGCCGCCATTGATGCCCGTGCCGGCGAAGTCGTCAAGCTCCTCCGGCGGGACGAAAAGCTGCGTCGTGCCCGGCTGGTGCGGCTCGGCCCTGATCCGCTCCGGCGTCAGGCGCTCATCGCCGTACTTTTCGGCCATCGCCACCAACAGATCGATGTCTAGTCTGGCCGGGTCCAGGTTGCGGGACAGGGCGTCGAGGCTGCGTTTCTCCCAATATTCGAACAGGCTGTTGTAAAGCTGCGCCGCCCAGCCGGCGCCGCCCTCCAGGAAGCAGAATTTCAGATCCGGGAAGCGGTGGGGCACGCCGCCGAAAAACAGCGCGCGGCAGAAATATTCGCTGCCATGGCCGAAACTGTTCAAGGAGTTGAAACAATAGTTGCGGGGCGAGCCATGGGTGCTGCCGCGGCCGCGAAAGGCGTTGTGGCAACTGGGCGCCACGCCCAGTTCGACGCATTTGGCCCAGACCGGGTCATAGGCATCGCCCACGTCGATGCCGGGGGAGAACATCTCATGGCTAAGATGCGCCAGATGCGGCGCCTCGGCCACCACTTCCGGCGCCGGCCTGCTCAGCATGGTGTTGACCACGATGGCCTTCAGGCCCAATTCGCCAATGGCGAATTCCAGCTCGGCCACGGCTTCCTCCGGCTTGGACATGGGGATCAGGGCCGCCGGCGTCAGCCGGTCGGAGACCTCCTTGAACATATCGGCGTACAGCATGTTCATGGCGCGGAATACGATGGGGCGCAGTTCGTCGTCGTCCAGGCGCAGGACGCTGAGCGCCAGGGTGCCGTAGACCACGCCGAAATCAATCCCGGCCTCGTCCAGGCGGGCGCGGTACAGCTTGGGCAGCATGGCGGTGGCGCGGTCAATGGAGCCGGGGCCCGAATTGCCCACCCAGACGGCGCGGCGGCCCGATCCGGTTGGATCGTTCTTCAACATATCCTCATAGCGCAGGGCGGCATCGGCGCCGCCCACCTGGCGGACGAAATCCAGCACCGCGAAGGTGCATTCGATCATATGGCCGTCGGCATCGACCACGGGATGGTCCAATTTGGCGCGGATATCGGCGCCCGTCAGGCCATTCGCGGCATGGCTCGTCATATTGTTTCCTCCCTCGGGTCTATTGTTCATCGTAGAGGGTTTCAGGCCGCACCGGAACCTCTTCCGGCTATTCCCGATTCCATCCGACTTGTTTAGACAGGGGCGTTGTTGAGGGAAAAACAGAGCAGGTTGGCGGCCATCGGCCACGACCGCGACGGTCTGATCAAGGCCGGGCCGCCGGAATGAGGGCACCGGTTACGGCTCCATGAATAGGGTGACACATAACAAGTACATGTCACCATATTCACCCCGACGATGTGCGCGGGCGGAGTAATTTGGGGACATGTACTTGTTACGTGTCCCCAAAATACGGTCCGAAATCGCACCGGCTGGTTAGAGCTTTTCGAAAACCTGGGTGCGGGCGGTGATTTTGTCGGTGAATTGATACCAGCCCCGCATCTCGATGAATTCGGGCGTTGCCAGAGCTTCCGGGCCGCTCAACTCATAGACCGCCATGTAGGTTCTGGCGGAGGAGGTGGATTTGCCGCCGTCCCTGGTCAGGCTGGCATCGCCCTTGGAGAGGTAACGGGTGCCGGACAGGACGCCGGGGCAGGCCAGGGCGTCGGGCAGATGCACCTCGTCATACCATTTGTTCCAGGCCGCCTCGGCCTCCGGCGCGATCTCGGCGCTGACGATCAACAGGTATCGTGGCGCTGGCGCCATGGCCGCGCCTAGACCACCAGTTCCGGGATCTTGCCGCCATCCGGAGTTTCCGGATCGGCGGCGCTGCCGCCGGCATCGCCGCCGCCCTTATTGCGGCCACTCGGCTTGCCGCCCTTGGCCGGTTTCTCCCTGGCCCGGAACTCAAATGTCAACTTGCCCTTCGCCACGTCGATCGTCACCTTGCCGCCCTTGGCCAGCTTGC
>JAYGEB010000296.1:0-5338 GCA_046582595.1 Alphaproteobacteria bacterium
CAATACCTGCGCCAGAACAAACTCGCACACCGCGTCTTCCAAACCTACGAAGAGATCGTCGATGCCTGCTGCGAGGCCTGGGCCGATTTCACCGCCACGCCCGACAGAATCACCTCCATAACGCGACGCGAATGGGCAAACATGTCATGATTTATGACGGCTGGTATAACCGGGCCGCCCGCTACTCGGCGTCTTCCCCGGAAACATCACTGGCCTCGGCTTTCAGCAGGAATGATTTAAACGCCAGGTCTTCGTTGATAACGTCGTCCATGAGGATGAACACCAGCTCCTTGCGCAAGGCTTCGGCCGCGGGTTGGCTGTCGGCGGCGCGTTTGGACAGGGCCTGTATGGTTTTCATCTTGTCGGTCAGGCCGACGTGGTGCTGGCGGTGTTTTTCCGCCAGGGGATAAGCGTGCTTGGTCAACAAAGCCTCTTCGCGGGCGAAATGCTGTTGCGAGAATTCCACGAAATTGGGCACCAGTTCAACGCATTCACCGGCCCGGCCATCGTCGATGGCCTGGGTGATCTCGTTGATGATTTCGACCAGCCGGCGGTGGTCGGCGTCGATGGCCTCGACCTCGATCTCGAATGAGCGGGTAATTTCGACCATATCAAGGCACTCCGATGGCATAGAGCAATTTTCAATTAGTCGGTGTCGCTATCGCGGCCCAAATGATTGGTTCAATTGCTCTCCTCTTAAAAGTCCGGGCATGTTTTAAAAGAACATGCCTAGTGTTCTTGAGGATAGGGGAAAACCTGGGCCGGGTCCACGTGGGCCCAGGTTTGACCGCGGCCGGTCAGGTCGAAGGCGCCGGGGATGCGGGCCTGGAATTCGGCGCCGCCGTTGATCCCCTCGCGGACCCGGAAGCGGACCAGGGAACTGTCGCCCAGCAGATGCGCCGAGAGGACTTCCACCTGCGTGCCGCCGCCTTGGCCGCCGCCGTCCGATAGGATCAACCCTTCCGAGCGGATCAGGACGCGGACCGTCTGGCCATCGCCCGAGTTACCCACCGCCAGAGGCCCGAACGATGAGGCCAGGCTGCCGTCCTTGGCCCTGCCCTCGATCATGTTCATGGGCCCGAACAGGCGGGCGACGTATTCTTCCACCGGCTTGTAGTAGATGTCCTCGGGCCGGCCGGATTGCAGGATCTGTCCGTTTTCACCCATCACCTTGATACGATCCGCCATGAACATGGCTTCCCGCGGGTCATGGGTGACCATCAAGGTGGCGGCGGATGTCTGCTTCAGAACGGACAGGGTCTGTTCGCGGACACGGGCGCGCATGGTGGTGTCCAGCCCGGCGAAAGGTTCATCCAACAGCACAAGGCGCGGTTTCGGCGCCAGGGCGCGGGCCAGGGCGACGCGCTGTTGTTGTCCCCCCGACAGCAGATGGGGATGTTTTTCAGCGTGGTGGGTCATGCCGACCTGCTCCAGCACCTCCAGGGCGCGGGCCTTGGCCGCGCGCCGGTCCAGCCGGAACAGGCCGAAAGCGACATTTTCGAACACGGTCAAATGGGGAAACAGGGCATAGTCCTGAAACATGAAACCGATTTTCCGCTCTTCCGGCGGCAGTTGCACCCGCGCCGCGGCGACCACCTCTTCGTCGATCGTTACGCTGCCCGTCTGCAGCCTCTCCAAGCCGGCGGCGATCCGCAACAGCGTGGTCTTGCCGCAACCCGACGGACCCAGCAGGCAGACCAGTTCGCCGGCCGGCACGGTCAGGGATATATCGTGCAGAACCCGGGTGTTGCCGTAGGCGTGCCCCACGCCGACCATATGCAATCCCCGCACCGGCCTAGGCCCCCCGGTCCGCAATCCGGTCCACGATCTGGCCGGCGCCGTGTCCGGGACGGGATTTGGCGATGGTCAGGGACAGCAGGATCACCGGCAGGACGCCGACGCCGACGATGGACAGGGCCGCCAGGGCCGCTTCGCCCAGTTGCTCGTCAGAGGCGTATTGATGCACGAAGGTAGCCAGGGTTTGAAAATTGAAGGGCCGCAGAATCATCGTCATGGGCAATTCCTTCATGCAATCGACGAACACCAGCAGCACCGCCGTCAGCACGCTGCCCCGGATCAGGGGCAGATGCACGAGGCGCATGGTGGCGAAGGCGCCCCGTCCCAAACTGCGGGAGGCGCCATCCATGGCGGGCGTGATCTTGCCCAGGCTGGCTTCCACCGTGCCCAGCGCCAAGGCCAGGAACCGCACCAGATAGCCAAAGGTCACGGCGGCAATGGTGCCGGAAAATATCAGCCCGGTGGACAGCCCAAAATTGCGCCGCGCGAAGCCGTCGATGCCGTTGTCCAGACCGCCCAGCACGACCAGCACGCCGACCGCCAGGACCGCGCCGGGAATGGCATAGCCCATGGCCGCGATCCGGTTCGCCGCCGCCAGCAGACGCCCGCCGCCAATGCGGGCGCCGTAGGTCATGAAAATGGCGATGACCACCGCGATGGCGCCGGCCATGACCGATAGCCGGACGCTGTTGGCGGCATGACCGAGGATTTCCCAGGTCATTTCGGGTTCGAAGTGACGGTGGGCATAGTTGAGCAAAACCAAGGTCGGCAGGGCAAAGCCCAGCAGAATTGGCGTCAGGCAGCCGGCGGTGGCAAACAGCCCGCGGGCGCCCGGCAAATGGAATCCGGGCAGTGCCTGCATCTTGGTCGAGGTGTGGTGAAATCGCTGTTTGCGCCGGGCGTAACGCTCTCCGAGCACCAGAAAGGCCACGAACACCAGCATCACCGTTGCCAGTTGCGCCGCGCCGGAGACATTGTTCATATTCATCCAGACGTCGAATATGCCAAGCGAGAACGTATTGACGGCAAAGAAATCCACCGTGCCGTAATCATTCAATGTCTCCATCAACACCAGATACAGGCCGATGATGATGGCGGGGCGGGCCAGGGGCAGGGCAACGGTGAAGAAGCTGCGCCACGGTCCCCGCCCGAGCGAGCGGCTGGCCTCGAACACGCCGACGGATTGTTCCAGAAAGGCGGCCCGCGACAGCAGATAGACTTAAGGGTAGAGTACCAGGGTCATCATCGCGATGGCGCCGCCCAGGGAACGGATTTCGGGAAACCAGTAATCCCGCTTGCCGCTCCAGCCGAAGGCCTCCCGCAGGGCGCCCTGGACCGGCCCGGCGAATTCCAGAATGTCGGTATAGACATAGGCGATAATATAGGCCGGCATGGCCATGGGCAGCAGCATGCCCCATTCGAACAGCCGCCGTCCCGGAAAGCGGCACATGGTGACCAGCCAGGCCGTGCCGACGCCGATCAACAAGGTGCCGGCGCCGACCCCCAGCATCAGCGCAAGGGTGGTCGTGACATAGCCGCCAAGGACCGTCGATACAAGATGGGGCCAGATATTGTCGCTGGGCGTCAGGGCCAGATAAATTATCGCCACGACCGGCACGGCGGCGAGGCCGGTAAACACCAGGGTGGCGGCCGCCCACCAATTCAGCCGTCCCCACGGTTGCCACCATGGCCGGGCTGGGTCTGCTATCGCCGATCCTAGTGTCACTGTCCTTGCCGCGCCAACCGCCCTCGGCCCCTACAAATCATGCCGCTATTATGAGCCGGTTCGCCTAGTTGTTAAAGGCGACTAGATCCACCAGTTTGCTGGCCACGACTCGTTGGTTGGCGATCCTGGACAGGTAGGCCTTGTCCGCCTTGAACGCGCCCCAGGATGCGACCATGGGATGGAGGGCGACGCCCGCCTTGACCGGATATTCAAAATTGATCTCGGCGTAAATTTTCTGCGCCTCGCCGCCGCTCAAAAATTCAATCAGTTTTACGGCGTTTTCCTTGTTCTTGGCGGCGGCCGTGACGGCGGCGCCGGATATATTTACATGCGTGCCGCGGCCGTTTTGGTTGGGGAAAATAATATCGACCGATTGGGCCCATTTCTTTTGTACCGGATCCTTCTCGTTGGTCGCCATCTTGCCCATGTAATAGGTGTTGCCCACGGCCACGTCGCACTCGCCTTCATAGACCGCCTTGACCTGGGCCCGGTCATTGCCTTGCGGCCGGCGCGCCAAATTGGCCTTCAGGCCCCTGGCCCAGGCGGCCGCGGCCTCCGCTCCCTTGGCCACCACGATCGAGGCCAGGAGGGAGATGTTGTAGACATGTTTGCCGGACCGGATACAGACCCGGCCCTTCATTTTGGGGTCGGCCAGATCTTCGTAGGTGGTCACCTCGCCCGGCTTGACCCGCGTCTTGGAGGCAAAGACCACTCGGGCCCGTGCGGTCAGACCGAACCAGTTGCCGTTTGGATGGCGATACTGCGGCGGGATATTCGCCGACAATATGGCGGAGTTGATAGGCTGCAACAGACCGGCCTTGTCATGATTGTGCAGATTGCCGATGTCCGAGGCCAGGATAAGGTCGGCCGGGCTGTTTCTACCTTCAGATTTAAGCCGCTCCAGCATGCCCTTTTTCAGGTACACCATATTGACCTTGATGCTGGTTTGCTTGGTGAAGGCGTCGAGCAGCGGTTTCATCAGGAACGGCTGGCGGGAGGAATAAAGGTTTACCTCCTCGGCCTGGGCCGCCGTGACGGCCGCGGTCGAGGCGGCAAAGGCCAGTCCGGCGGCAAACAGAGCCAAATGGAGGATGGCGCGGGGAAATTCACTTTTACACTTCATGTTCGTTTTTTCCCTATACAATTCTTAATAGGCATGTAGTTTGAGATTGATAATGATTATCATTATCAATAACTCTTACTTAAATGCCCTTTGGAAACATGTCAACTTAATTCAAGAAAACGGCCAAGATCCGGCGGAAACCACTCTAATTCCGCCCTTTGCAACACACACCGCGTTTTGTCTCATGCAAGATTGCCCACGCGGCCTCAGACACTATCGTTTTGATCGAATAATTTCAGCACCGCGATGCCATCCAGTTCGCCGTGGCCCTTGGAGTTGAGAATACGGTACAGGCTGGCGGTCTGGCTGGACATGGGCGTGGGCACTGACAGCTCCTTGGCCAGATCGTGGACCATGTCCAGATCCTTCAGAACCTGGCGGGCGAAGCCGGCGGGGGTGAAATCCCGGGCCACCATGCGCGGGAAGATGGATGCCAGCATATTGCCGCCCGCGTGACCCGCGCCCAAGGCCTCGGGAATTTTGCCGGCATCGATGCCGCCCGCCTCGGCCAGGGCCAGGGCCTCGGCCAGGACCGCGTAATTGTTCAGCACCAGAACCTGGTTGATCATTTTGGTGATCTGTCCGGCGCCGACCGGGCCCATATGAGTGAATTGCGCGGCCAAATCGGCCATCAGCGGCGCGGCGCGCGCGATATCGCCGTCGCCACCCCCCGCCATGATGGCCAGGCTGCC
>JAYGEB010000334.1:0-3138 GCA_046582595.1 Alphaproteobacteria bacterium
GACGACGTCCTGGCCCTGGCGGCGGCGGGCAAGGCGGCAAAATACGAAGACTATGACTACTATCCGCCGCAATGGAACGACCTCCACCGGGACCGCCGCCGGGGCGTTGGTTGGGGGCTGTACGGCCTGTTGGGGATCAAAAAGGGCGACCGCGAGGCAAGCGCCCGGCAGGGCGCGCGGAATTTCAAGTTCTTCGACGCCCCCATCGGCATCTTCATCACCACCGATGCCTACCTGAGCCGGGGCAACTGGGCCGATACGGGCATGTACATTCAAACCCTGATGCTGGCCGCCCGCGGCATGGGCCTGGACACTTGCCCGCAAGCCGCCTGGATCCAGTTTCAGGAACCGCTGTTCCGGCATCTCCGCATCCCCGACGATCAGGTGCTGGTCAGCGGCATGGCCCTTGGCTACGCCGACGATAGCGCAATCGAGAACACCCTGGTCAGCGAGCGCGAGGATATCGCCAACGTCGCCCATTTTCGCGGCTTCGGGATCGCCGTCTAGAGAATTTTCAACTTTCGTTTCCCGGCATGGCTGGAAGTTATTTGATGGCGTAGCCCATGGCCTTGACCTTGGCCGTGGCGGCCACGTCGGCGCCGTATTTCGCGCCCCAGGCGGCGCCGGCCTGTTGGCCTTGGACCAGGATCGAGGGCGCCGCGGCACGGGCTTTTTGGCCCAGGGGCGATAAATAAAACGCCAGCAGGGCATCGACCTCGGCCGCCGTGAATGTTCCGGCATAAATTTCAACAATCAAATCCAGGAATTCGCCGCGCCGGGCGGTTAGTTCGGCGGCGAACGCATCCACGTAGGCATCGGCCAATTTATTCGAAGATCCGGGATGACCCGCCAGAAAACTTTGCCGCACCAGGGGGCGCTGCTTGTCGATCACCGCGTCGGCCACGGCGCTGGCACCGTCCAATTCGATCAGTTGGCGATCTTGTCTTTCGTGTTCTGCCCGGCTTGCACGGGCTCGCCGGCGAAAGCCAGGGTAAGGGCGATAAGGGTCGCGGCGATGAGTTTCATCAAAAGCCTCTTGCGCTGTAATGATTGCAATGTTTGAACCGGCCTGGGGAATCACAGAGAAAACTTCACTTAACCGGAGTGGCCATCGCGATCCAGATGCTTGGTTCAATTGCACTTTTCCAATGAGTCCGGACAGGTCTAAAAAAACATGCTCTAGAGGCTCGGCAACGTCAAGTACGCGTCAATGTTGCAGCCCGCCCCGCGCTGACATACCTTGTTCGCGAGTGACCGGAAACGGGGACAAGATTTATGCCGATTACGCACCTGGAACAATTTCTGATCGTTACCGTTGTTAGGGAAGCCGTTTCAGCCTGGTATATGGAGGGGCTTGGCTTCCGGGCCGGCGGCGGCGGCGGCGTCCCCGAGCCGGGAGCCAAAGGATGAGCGCCATGGACCCGGACGGAATTTTAGACCGGGACGGAGCCAGCCATCCCGCCGACATTTCCAAGGCCAGCGATGGTAACGATGGGGCGGCGGGGACCGTGGGCCGGCTTATCGCCGTGCTTGGAGTTTCCGGGTTGTTGCTCGCCGCGGCGCCTCCCGGCGCGGCACAGAGCTTTGACAGCGCCGATTACAAGTTGCGGGTGGTCACGGTCGCCAAGGGCCTACGCTCGCCCTGGGGCCTGGCCTTTCTGCCCGGCGGCAAGATGATCGTGACCGAACGCACTGGTGGCATCCGCATCGTTTCGGCGGCGGGCAAAATATCGCCGCGCTTGAAAGGCGCGCCAAAGGTTTTCGCCCATGGCCAGGGCGGCATGCTGGACGTGGCCCTGGACCCCCAGTTTGCAATTAATAATTTGATCTATCTGTCTTTTGCCGAGCCCGGCGCGGGCGGCGGCGGCACCGCCGTGGCCCGTGCCCGTTTGGATCTGGCGGGCAACCGGCTTCGCAAGGTTACCGTGATTTTCCAGCAAATGCCCAAAAGCAACGGCGGCCGGCATTTTGGCTCGCGCCTGGTCTTTGACCGCGGGGGCAGGCTTTTTATAACTTTGGGCGAACGGGGCCAGCGCGACGGCGCCCAGGAACCGGCCATCAACCGCGGCCAGGTGGTTCGGATAAAGACCGACGGCACCATTCCCACCGACAATCCCCATGTGGGCCGCTTCGGCTACCGGCCGGAAATCTGGTCCCATGGCCACCGCAACCCCCAGGGCGCCGCCCTGCACCCCGAAAGCGGACAATTATGGATTTCCGAACACGGCGCCCAGGGTGGCGATGAAATCAACGTGGCGATGGCCGGAAAAAACTACGGCTGGCCGGTGATTGCCTATGGCCGCCACTATTCAGGCGGCAAGATCGGCGTCGGCACCCATAAGGAGGGCATGGAGCAACCGTTGTATTACTGGGATCCCTCGATCGCGCCGTCGGGCATGGCCTTATACACCGGCGGCAAATTCCCGAAATGGCGGGGCAATCTTTTCGTCGCCGCCCTCAAGTTCCGCCTTTTGGTTCGCTTGGTGCTGGACGGTGAAAAAGTCATCAAGGAAGAACGCCTGTTGCAGGGCCTCGACGAGCGCCTGCGCCATGTGCGCCAGGGTCCCGACGGCTACCTATATCTGTTGACCGATTCCGAGGCCGGCAGGATCTTGCGCCTGGAGTCGGTAGCGCGGTAAATGACGTGCATTCCGATGCCTCCGAAGCCATATTAAGAACATGGCCATTCTGAAAATCGCCCGCATGGGCCACCCTGTTTTGCGCCGCCGCGCCGGCGAGATCGCCGATCCCACGGCGCCTGAAATCCGGGCCCTGGCGGACGATATGTTGCAAACCATGGCCGATGCCCCCGGTGTCGGCCTGGCCGCGCCGCAGGTCCATGCGCCCCTGCGCATGGTGATATTCCGCGCCCCGCCGACCCCGACCGACGACCGGCCAGAGCGGGAAGAGCCCGATGGCGAACCGGGAACCCCGTTGACCATCCTGATCAATCCGATCCTGGAGCCGCTGGGCGGGGAAATGGCGGCGGATTGGGAAGGCTGCCTGTCCGTGCCGGGCCTGCGCGGGCAGGTGCCCCGTTATCTGCATTTGCGCTATCGCGGCGTGGATTTGTCGGGCGCGCCCATCGACCGCACGGTGGAGGGTTTTCACGCCCGCGTGGTACAGCATGAATGCGAT
>JAYGEB010000385.1:0-2437 GCA_046582595.1 Alphaproteobacteria bacterium
AGCAGCCTCCGAAACCGAAGAATGGGGACCGGCGGACGGCATTGAGCGGAGCGCGTTTACGCTGTTGGCGGATGTGCTGACCTCAATTGGCCTCGCCTTCATTTTGGCCGGCGCCATTGCGCTAAGCGGCCGGGAGGTGGATTGGCGTCACGGCATGATTTGGGGGCTCTGTGGTTTCGCGGCCTTTTTCGCAAGCCCATCATTGGGCCTGGCGCCCGAACTGCCGGGGATGCAGGCAGCGGAATTGGCGGCACGCCAGATTTGGTGGATCAGCACTGTTATCCTGACCGCTGGCGGGTTGGCGATGCTTTTCCTTGCCGGTGGCCGTGAAATCAAGGCAGTCGGAATAATGCTGATCGTTGCGCCTCATTTTATCGCTGACCCTGCGCACGAAGTCCATCCAGGCGGCGTGCCAGCCGAATTGGCGGCGGAATTCGTTGTCGCGACATTGGTCATTAGCGGATTGTTCTGGCTACTTCTCGGGGGCCTTACAGGCCACTTCTATCGCCGGTTCGCGTCCTAGAGAATTTTCAACCAGCGTTGATTCGCCGGGCCACCCGCTCCCCCTTCCCGCCCGCCCATTAGCGGTACCCTGTAGGTGGCCGGGACGGGGGAGAGCGTGGGACGACCCTGTACCTGGCCTGGCCGGAAATGGGCGAGACCTGGGCATTGAGGATGTTGCACTCTGGCCGTTCCATTCCGGTGGGCGCTTTTCCACGAAGGTGGTCAGGCCCTAGAGCATGTCCTCTTTGAACATGCCCGAATTCTTAAGAAAAGAGCAATTGAACCAACTACTTGGATCGCAAGAGCGAATCCAATTAGCCGAAAATTGCTCTAGAGGAAGTTCCCGATCTCCGCCACGCATGACCGAAGATTGTCCCCTTGTAGGCTTCGGCCGTCGTAGGTGCTGGGCATCGTTGATGCCGTGCGATAACATTGGACCTACTCAATCGCGAAAAAAAGTGGGGGGCCTGGTGGAGCGAAGACTTGCGGCGATCCTGGCGGCGGATGTTGTCGGCTATTCGCGCCTGATCGGCGCGGACGAAACCGGTACGCTCGCCGCCCTGCGCGCGCACTTGGGGGAGGTGGTCGAGCCGGCGCTTGAACGCCATCGCGGCCGCATCGTCAAACTGATGGGCGACGGGTTGTTGGCGGAGTTTGCTTCCGTCGTGGATGCCGTCGCGGCGGCGGTCGAAATCCAGGAAATAACGCTTGCGCGGCCGGCCGATCCGTCCGGGGGCCCTCGAATGGCGCTACGCATTGGTGTCAACATGGGCGATATTGCCGTCGAGGACGGCGATCTTTTTGGCGATGGCGTGAATATTGCCGCGCGTTTGCAGGAAATCGCCGATCCCGGCGGCGTCGTGGTCTCGGATGACGCCTATCGGCAGCTTAGCGGCAGATTGGACGTGCCGTTCGAGGACGGCGGCGAGAAAGCGTTGAAAAATATTGCGCAACCGGTGCGGATATGGCAATGGCCGCCGTCGAAATTTTCCATCGACCCACCGCCGGTGAACCCGGCGGCCGGGTTGACGGACAAGCCCTCCATCGCCGTACTGCCGTTCGACAATCTCTCGGGTGATCGTGAGCAGGAGTTTTTTGCCGACGGCATTGCGGAAGATGTGATCACCGCGTTGTCGCGGATCCGGCAATTTCATGTCGTCGCCCGCAATACGACATTCACCTTTAAGGGAAAGTCAGTCGATATTCAGGCCGTGGCCAAGGATCTTGGTGTGCGTTATGTGCTTGAGGGCAGTGTCCGCAAAGCCGGTAAACGGGTGCGTATAACGGCACAGTTGATCGATGGCGGGACCGGTAACCATCTTTGGGCGGAGCGCTACGACCGCGAACTCGAGGATGTGTTCGAAGTGCAGGACGATATCGTCCGCACGGTCATCGGCGCCATGGGCCCGGAACTCGACCGGGCCGAACAGGAACGCGCGATTTTTCGGCCGCCCGGCAATCTCGATGCCTGGGAACTGCACTACCGGGGCATGGCTCAATTGTATAAACGCACCGTGGAAGGCAATGTCGAGGCGCGAAGGATGTTCGCGGAGGCCGTCGATCGCGACCCAAACTTCGCCGCGCCGCATGCGGGAATGTCACGAACCTATGCGACGGACCATATTTTCGGGATCTCGGATAGCGACCAATCCTTGGCCGTCCACCATGGCAAGCGGGCGGTGGAACTTGATGACCGGGACGCCTTCACGCATCTGGCCCTGGGATTGGCCTATTGGCTCGTCGCCAAGGAATTCGATGCCGCGATCATCGAACTGGAGGAAGCCCGCCGCATCAACCCCTCCGACGCCCAAGTTCAGCACGCGATCGGCCGCACAATGATAGCTTCGGGCCGGGCCGGGGAGGCTTTGCCATATTTGCAAGAGGCGGTACGGTTGAGCCCCGCAGATATGATGTTCGGGATTTTTTGCGCCGG
>JAYGEB010000423.1:0-7433 GCA_046582595.1 Alphaproteobacteria bacterium
AAGGTGCGGCGTGGCTAGAGCAATTTTCAATTAATCGGAGACGCTATCGCGACCCAAGTGATTGGTTCAATTGCTCTTATCTTAAGAGTCCGAGCATGTTTTAAGAGAACATGCTCTAGGGCGGCGTGTCCCCATAATACGGTCAGACTCCCAACCATGAAAAATACCGTCTCGAAACCTCTCGCCCGCACCGCCCCTGCCCTGCTGGACGAAATGACCGACCGGCAGCCGGATCGGCTGGCCCTGGTCGATGGCGAACGGCGCTGGAGCTATGGTCAATTGCTGGCCGAGTCACGATCCGTGGCCAATGGTCTGTGGGCCCTCGGCGTCCGGCCCGGCGACAGGGTGGCGATCCTGATGGGCAACCGGGCGGAATGGCTGTCCAGCTATTTCGCCATCCTGGGTCTGGGCGCGCAGGCCGTGGCGCTCAACACCTGGCTGACCCCGCCCGAACAGGCTTATCAACTAAACCACGCCGAAGTGACGACATTAATCCTGGCGGACCGCTTCCGGGACCGCGACGTGCTGGCGGAACTGGACGAAATGCGGGCGATCAATCCAGGCGGTCTGCCGTCCCTGCGCCAATTGATCGTGCTGGGAGAACGGGTACCCGGCGGCGCCACGGCCTTCGAGAATTTGGCCAGTCTGGGCGCGGACGCGCCGCCGGGGATCTGGTCCGCCGCCAAGCCCGACGACGTGGCCTGCATCCTCTATACCTCCGGCTCCACGGCCCGGCCCAAGGGGGTGCCGTTGCAGCATTGGGGCCTGATCGAGAATATGTGGCCGGTCGGCGAACGCATGCATCTGAGCCCGGACGACAAGCTGTGGTTCGGCATCTCCCTGTTCTGGTCGTTCGGCTGCGTCAACGCCCTGTTCGCCCTGCTGACCCACGGCGGCTCGATGGTTCTGCAGCACCATTTCGAGCCCGGCGAGGCCCTGGAGCTGATCCAGAAAGAGCGCTGCACGGTGTTCTACGGCACCCCCAACATCGCCCTTGCCCTGAGCGAACACCCGGACCGGGCCATGCGGGATCTGTCCAGCCTGCGCACCGGCGCGGCCATCGGCACGCCGGAGCAGATGCGGATGATCGTCGATCTGGGCGCCCATGAAATCTGCAACGTCTACGGCCTGACGGAAGGCTATGGCAATTCCTGCGTGACGGACGCCCATGCCCCCCTGGCCGACCGCCTGGCCGCCAGCGGCGCACCCATGGACGGCGTCGAGCTGCGCGTGCTGGACCTGAAGACCGGCGCGCCCCTGCCGCGGGGCGAGGTTGGCGAAATCGCCTTGCGCGGCCATATCACGCCGGGCTATCTGAACGATCCCGCCGCCACCGCCCTTGCCATGACCAATGACGGCTTCCTGTTGACGGGCGATCTGGGCCGTCTTGATGAAAAGGGCTGGATCCACTTTCGCGGCCGGCGCAAGGAATTGATCAAAAGCGGCGGCATCAACATCGCCCCGGCGGAGATCGAGGCGGTGTTGCGGGAACACGAGGCCATCGAATCCGTCTTCGTCACCGGCCTGGCCGATGACCGTCTCGATGAAGCGATCGGCGCCGTGGTGGTGTTAAATCCAGGGGCCGAGGCCAGCAAGGCGGACCTGAAGGCCCATTGCCGCCGCTCCCTGGCCGCCTACAAGGTGCCGCGGCATTTCGTCTTTGTCACCGCCAATGAACTGCCCATGACCTCGACGGAAAAACTGCAGCGCAACCGCTTGCACGAATTATTTACCCAGGCCTAATATTCCGCTCGCCGCTTCTCCTGAAAAGCGGCGACGCCCTCGGCGAAATCCGGGCTGGCGCGCACCCGGTCGCCCAGGATCTGTTCCATCGCCTCGCGGGGTTGGTTGAGGGCATCATCGGTGGCGCTGATCTGCTCTTTCACGGCCTGTACCGCCATGGGGCTGTTGGCGGCGATGGTTTCCGCCGTTCGGATGGCCCAGGGCATCAACTCGTCGCGGGGCAGCACGCGGTTGATCAGGGCGATGCGCGCGGCCTCCGCCGCATCGATCAACTGGCCGGTCAGGATCAGTTCCATGGCATGCACATGGCCGATCTGCTGACGCAGGCGCAGGGCCGCGCCGCCGAACGGATAGACCCCCCAGCGCACTTCCGGCAGGCCGAAGCGCGCCTCGGGCGCCGCCGCGCGGATATCGGTGGAAAGCAGCAATTCCACCCCGCCGCCGGCGCAGTCGCCATTGACGGCGGCGATGATCGGTTTGCGGTAGGCGCCATATTTTAACAAGCCCTTGTGGATCATCTCGGACAATTCCGGCCCGGCGGACAGATCCCCCGACAGATCCGCCCCGGCGCAGAACGATTGCTCTCCCGCGCCGGTCAGAATGAGGCAACGGTGCGGGCCATCCTGCAGGCGCAGCCAAAGCGCCCCCAAATCCCGCAGATCGTCCCGGCCGAGGGCATTGCGTTTGGCCTGATTATCCATGGTGATAATGGCGATGTGTCGACCGTGGTCTCGCACATGCAGGGTCATCGGTTATTCCTCTTCCTCGGGCGCCACATCGACCACCACCTTGCCAATGGCGCGGCGTTCCGTCAGCAGGCGCAGGGCTTCCACGCCCCGTTCCAGGGGCAGGCGGTGGCTGATGCTGGGGCGCAAGGCGCCATTGGCGTAATAGTCCGCCAATTCGGCCATGGAACGGGCCAGCAGATCCGGCCGTCGCGCCTGGAAATAGCGCAGGGACGAGCCCATGGCGGAGCGGTGCTTCACCAACAAGCGGTTGGCCGGCACTTGTGGCACGCCGGCGACAAAGCCGAAATGAATGAAGCGCCCGCCCCAGCCCAGGGATGACAGGGCGCTGTCGAACAACGGCCCGCCGACAGGGTCGAAGCAGACATCGGCGCCCTCGTCCCCGGTCAGGGCCAGCACCTGGTCCTTCAAATTTCCGTCTGTGTAGTTCACCGCCTCGCCGGCGCCATGTTCCTGGGCCGCCCGCAGTTTTTCCGCGCTGCTGGCGGCCGCGATCACCCTCGCGCCCATGGCCTTGCCGATTTCCACCGCCGCCAGACCCGAGCCGCCCGCGGCGCCCAGCACCAGCAGGGTCTCGCCCGCCTCCAGCCGGCCCTGCCAGCGCAGGGCCACGTGAGCGGACAGATAGGCCACGGCGAAGGCCGCGCCCAGGGCGAAATCCATGCCCTCGAACAAGGGCCAGGTTTCCCCGGCCTCGGCGACGGCCTGTTCGGCGAAGCCGCCATGGGCCAGTTTCGCCATCACCCGGTCGCCGGGTTTGAAATTATCGACGCCCGCGCCGACCGCCGCCACCCGCCCGGCCGCTTCCAGGCCCGGCGCAAAGGGAAATGCCGGCTTGGTCTGATAGTTGCCGGCCACCATGATGCTGTCGGCGAAATTGGCGGAGCTGGCCACCACGTCCAGCAAAATTTGCCCCGGACCCGGCGTGGGCGGCGGTATATCCGCCATTTCCAAGGTATCGATGTCGCCCCAGTTCCGGCAGATCAGCGCCCGCATGATATCTCTCCCAATGATTTGCACCCATGATGCCCCAGACCCGGCCAGATGCAAATGGCGTCCCGGCCCGCCTTGCGCTAAAAAGGGGTTTCCTGGATTTCAAAGATGAAGGTTCCCGCGCCATGCAACTGAAGACCGACAAGATGATCGCCCGCAAGGAAGATGGCGTGGGCTGGATGACCTTCAACAACCCCGACCGCCGCAACGCCGTGTCCCTGGCCATGTGGGAGGCCGTCTCCGAGATCATGGCCGATTTCGCCGCCGATGATGAGATACGCGTCGCGGTCATGACCGGGGCGGGCGAGAAGGCCTTTGTGTCGGGCGCGGATATTTCCGAATTCGCCGAAAACCGTAATTCCGCCGAGTCCGAGGCCCGCTACAGCACCGCCACGGCGGCGGCGCACAAAGCCATGATGACCTTTCAAAAGCCCTTGATCGCCATGATCCAGGGCTTTTGCATCGGCGGCGGCGTCGCGGTCGCTCTCGCCGCCGATATCCGCATCGCGGCGGATAATAGCCAATTCGCCGTGCCGGCCGCCCGTCTGGGCCTGGGCTATGGCTTTGCCGGCTTGCAAAACCTGACCGCCCTGGTCGGTCCGGCCATGGCCAAGGAGATCTTTTTCACCGCCCGGCGCTTCAATGCCGAGGAAGCCCTGGCCATGGGCCTAGTCAACCGCGTCGTGGCGCTAGACCAGTTGGAGGCCACGGTCGCCGAATACACCGCCATGATCTCGGAAAATGCCCCCCTGACCATCCGCGCCGCCAAGGCCGCCGTGGTCGAGGTGCTGAAGGATCCGGAAAAGCGCGATCTTGAGCGCCTGGAGGCACAGATCGCCGCCTGCTTCGACAGCGAGGACTTCAAGGAAGGGCGCACGGCCTTCATGGAAAAACGCAAGCCGGTCTTCAAGGGGCGGTAAGGCCGCGATTGTTTGGATAATTTTCGGTTGTCAGGCAGAGAGCGGCATTTCATATTGCGGTAATTCTTTGAAAGGTCATGACGATCAAGGTTTTAACCGTATTCGGTACGCGTCCGGAGGCCATCAAGCTGGCCCCCGTCGTCAAGGCGTTGGCGTCGGCGGTGGGCATTGAATCCGTGGTTTGCGTGACCGCGCAGCACCGCCAGATGCTGGACCAGGTTTTGGCCTTGTTTGAGATCCAACCGGACTATGATCTCGACATCATGAAAGCGGGGCTGGGCCTGGATTACATCACCTCGGCCGCGCTGTCCGGGGTGCAGGGGGCGATCCGGGACTGCCGCCCGGACCGGGTCCTGGTGCAAGGGGATACCACCACCACCTTCGCCGCCGCCCTGGCGGCGTTTTACGAGAAGGTGCCGGTGGGCCACGTGGAGGCCGGGCTGCGCACGGGCAATATCCATTCGCCCTGGCCGGAGGAGATGAACCGGAAGATGACCTCGGCCCTGTGCGATCTGCATTTTCCCCCCACGGAAACCTCCCGGGCCAATTTGCGGGCCGAGAACATCCCCGACGAGCGCATTCTGGTGACCGGCAACACGGTGATCGACGCGCTGTTTCAGGCCCTCGGAATAATCGATTCTTCGCCGTCATTACAATCGGAATTGGCGGCGCAATTCGAATTCATCGATGCCTCCAAGCGCCTGATCCTGACCACCGGCCACCGGCGGGAGAATTTCGGCGGCGGCCTGGAGCGGGTCTGCCGCGGCCTGGCGATCCTGGCGGAACGGGATGACGTGGTGGTGGTCTATCCGGTGCATCTGAACCCGAACGTACAACGGGCCGCCAATGACGTCCTGGCCGGCCACGGCAACGTGCATTTGATCCCGCCGCTGGATTATCTGCCGTTTCTTTACCTGATGCGCCGGGCGGCGGTGATCGTCACGGATTCGGGCGGCGTGCAGGAAGAGGCGCCCTCGTTGGGCAAACCGGTCCTGGTCACCCGCGACACCACCGAGCGGCCCGAGGCGGTTGAGGCGGGCACGGTGGAGCTGGTCGGCACGGACGGGGACGAACTGCTGCGGCGCCTGGGCCTGCTGTTGGATGATGACGCGGCCTACCAGCGCATGTCGCGGGCCCATAACCCCTATGGCGACGGCCAGGCCAGCGCCCGCATCGTGGAGAGACTACGCCATGAACACCTTCAATAAGATCAGCGTTGTCGGGCTGGGCTATATCGGCCTGCCGACGGCCGCCGTCTTCGCCAACCAGGGCGTGGAAATCGCCGGCACCGATACGAACCAGGATGTGATCGACAGCGTCAACGCGGGCAAGCCGCATTTTGGCGAGCCCAATCTGGATGCCCTGGTGCGCCGGGTGGTGGAGACCGGCAAGCTGAGCGCCAGCGCGGAGGTACGGCCGGCGGAAGCCTTTTTGGTCACCGTGCCGACGCCCCTGCGGGCCGGCGCGGGGTCCGATCCGGGCGCCGATCTCAGCTATGTGCGGGCGGCGGCGGAGGCCATCGCGCCGGTGCTGGAGGCGGGCAATCTGGTGATCCTGGAATCCACCTCTCCCGTGGGCACGACGGAAAAGATGGCGGGCTGGATGGCGGCGCTGCGTCCGGATCTGAGCTTCCCCCAGGACAAGGGCGAGATGGCGGATATCAATGTCGCCCATTGCCCCGAGCGGGTGCTGCCGGGCCGGATTATCGAGGAGGTGGTCAACAACGCCCGGGTGATCGGCGGCATGACCCGGAAATGCGCGCAACGGGCCGTCTCGCTGTACCGCATCGTGGTGCGGGGCGAGTGCAAGGTGACGAACGCGCGGACGGCGGAATTGTCCAAGCTGACGGAAAACGCCTACCGCGACGTCAACATCGCCTTCGCCAACGAATTGTCGGTGATCTGCGACCTACACAAGATCAATGTCTGGGAATTGATCCAGATGGCCAACCTGCATCCCCGCGTTGACATCCTCTCGCCGGGCCCCGGCGTGGGCGGCCATTGCATCGCGGTGGATCCCTGGTTCATCGTCGACGGCGCGCGGGAAGAGGCCAGGATGATCCGCATGGCGCGGCATATCAACGACGCCAAGCCCGGCTTTGTCTGCGACAAGGTGGCGGCGCGGGCGAAATCCCTGGTCGAGCCGGTGATCGCCTGCCTGGGCCTCTCGTACAAGGCGGACGTCGACGACCTGCGGGAAAGTCCGGCCCTGGAAATCGTGACCCGGCTGGCGGAGATGAAGATCGCCGAACTGCTGGTGGTCGAGCCCCATGTCTCCGCCCTGCCCCAGGTCCTGACGGAGCACGGGCTGGAACTCAGCGATTTCGACCGGGCCCTCGAACGGGCCAACGTGATCCTGCTGCTGGTCGATCACGGCGCCTTCATGCACATCGACCATGATCTACTCAAGGACAAGTTCGTGATCGATACCCGCGGCGCACGGTAGACGGGTAGAGCGAATGGCCCGGAGAACCAGCGATAGGTTGAAAATGCGCTAGGCCTCGCCCCATACCCGCAGGGCGGTTTCGACGATGCGGGACAGTTTGGCCTGTTGTACATCCGCCGTGACCGGGTTGCCGGAGACGGCGGAGGCGAAACCGCATTGCGGCGAAAGGGAGAGGCGTTCCAGGGGCACGAATTTGGCGGCCTCCTCGATGCGCCGGGCCAGGCTATCGATGCTTTCCAAGGCCGCCTCCTTGGAGCTGACGAGGCCCAGCACCACGTGCTTGTC
This sequence comes from Alphaproteobacteria bacterium, assembly GCA_046582595.1. Lineage (GTDB taxonomy): Bacteria > Pseudomonadota > Alphaproteobacteria. Next base: position 7,133 of record JAYGEB010000423.1, read on the forward strand.
GCCGGGCACCAGGCGCAGGGGCGTGAAATTGCCGGCGCGGTCGGTGTCGTATTCCAGGAAGAAGGCATCGACGGAAAGATCGTTGAACAAGCGCTCGGCCACGGGTTCGTAACCGCCCCGGGAGAGATACTTGCCCTTGAAATTGCCCCGGCACAGATGCAGACCGCAGCGCATGCCCGCCGGCCGCCCACCCACGGCGTCATTGATGGCGTCGATATAAATATCGATCAGCTCGTCGGGGTCGGTGCCGCCCGAACGGACTTGTTCGCGGATGTCCGGGTCGCACAGCATGGCGAGGGGC